>JBEIQS010000216.1:0-9628 GCA_040376425.1 Alphaproteobacteria bacterium
GCAGGCGACGGCCCCACCGCCGGTCAGCCCCGGGTAGGCCACCGCAGATCCGACGAGCCCCGCGAGAATTCTGGGGACATTTTCGGGGCCGGGGGTCCAGCGAGGATGTACGAAGGATGCCTTCGCCGCCGCGCAGCATGTGGTGGTGGCGACCGATCCGTCTCTATTCTCCCTCTACCAGCTTCGTGGGCCAGAAGGGGCGGGGGACCTACATTTTCCGCCTTCTTCCCGTGCTCTGCAACCGAATGTAGCATATACTACAGAATCGGAAAAAGCCATGAACCAGGTGGTGATTCTTCTGGATGCCTATGGCGGCTCGGTGGATCACTACCTGGCCCGGCTTCCCGATCGCCGGAAAGCCCGGAAGGTGCTCTACCTTTCGCAATTCATGCAGGACTATGGTCTGGCGCCGTTGGACCATCACAGCGCTCCCCGCTCCTGGGAGTCTCTGGCGGAGGCCACCGAAGCCTTGGTGAAGGCGGCGATCCACGCCTTTCCGTCCGAGCCGAAGTCCTACTACATCGCGGGCAATGCTCCACATGCGACCTTTGCCCACCTGGGCTTCGGGCTCTCGCATTGGGGGGATCGCCAGGTGCTGTTTCATCAAAACCCTGATCAGAGCTGGTTGGACATCGACTTGGGCCTTTCCCCAACGGGTAGGTACTTTTTTGAGGAAACCACGGGGCTGGAGAGGGATTCGGTGGCCGATGGCCTTGTTGGCCTGTACCTTGGGGCGATGGGGGGCGGGCTTCCTCTTGGAACGAACGGCTTTTTCCGCGGCCAGCACCTGCACCGGGCGGGGATGGTGGCGTTGACCCACAAAGCGACGGGGCCGGATGGGCGCCCCAGCCCGATGAACAGCTTTGATGCGGTGAATAGCGCGGTTCATCTGAAGCGGGTGTCGATGGAGCTGGTGCGTCGCTATCCCAATCAGACCGGGCTGGTTTTATTTGTCAATGCACCTGCTTTTGTGGCCTTTCTGATGGGGCGGGCACTGAATCCGCGGCAGGTGGAGCGTCTTCACCTGACCTGGTACGACAAGCGCCTGGTCAGTGCCGACGGCGGGGGCTATGTACCTGCTTATGGCCTTCCTCTTCCCGAAAATCGGGCTCCGGTTCTTCCGACAGACGACAGCGCCAAGCTGCGCCGACGTGGTGTCTACGACCACCTGATGGAGGGGATCGAGGCCCTCCGTGAGACGATCACACCAGAGGATCTGGCGCCGCCGAAGGGATTTTCTGCGGGAGGGCTTCGGGTGGCGGAGCAGCTCCACACCCAGCTTCAATCTCTCCGCCCCGGTCGGGAGCCGTCGGAGGGGGTGTTTGAGTTGGATGTGCCGCGCCGTAGCCTGAAGTTGGGGCACCTTCTTCTGCACACCATCGGGGATTTTTCCACAGAGGAGCTGCATCGTTTTGGGCGCCTTCTGGTGCTGCATGAGCTGTCCCACTTTCCGCAGCAGCTACGCGGCACCAACTACCAGGGCATCGGTCGGGCCGAGGTGGTGCTGGAAGATGTGGACTATTGGGCCGACGCGATGGCGCAGCTTGCAGCGACGCGCTGGGAGCTTCGGGAGGGAGGGGCTCAGGCCCGCCGGGACGTGAAGGGTATCCTGTCGAAAAACCTGTGGGCGCATCTGTTGGGGCTTTCGGCCTTTGACCGGATGGAGCAGGGGCCACGCCTGACGCGCCTTCCGGTGCGGCGCCTGCGTCGGTACCTGATCTGGGGCCTGCAAGCGGCGCGCGCGGAAACCCTCCATCAGGCGGAGTCCGTACCCGACCTGCTGGGGGAGCGGCTTTTTGTGGAGCTGGCCCCTTTGCCGGGGCGCCTGGATGCGCGCGGGGAGAAGCTGGTGGAGGAGGGTGCAGGGGAAAGCGACCGGCTCCTTCAGGACACGCAGCTCTTTTTGACCCTGGGGGGTCGCCTGCTCCGCCTGTCGAGGATGCCGCAGAATTTCGCACCGCTTCGTCTGGTGGAGCTGGTGCGGAAGCAGGACCTTCGGGGGCTTCTGGCGGAGCTGGCGCACGTGGTGGATCAAGATCTGCCACTGCTCGCCCCCTGGACCTGATCAGTCCAAGAGCAGCCGGTTCATCAGCGCGCGCCAGGCCATGTTCAGGCGCTCTCGCCGGATGCCCACCTCTTCGGCCAGGGCGGTGTCCGGCCGGCCGCTGTCCATCTTCAGCAGCAGGCCGCGTCGTAGGGCATCGGGGTTCTTTGCACCGAATTCCTGGATGACTTCTTCGAAGCCCCGGAGCCAATTGGATGCAGAGCAGACCACATCCTGCGGCGGGTCCCGGGCCAGCACCGTCTCGCCCAAGCCTTCCAGGTACATGGGCCGCTTCCGTCGAAACAGGCCGCGTAGCTGCCGCCAGGCAACGACATACAACAGGCCGCCGCCCAGTGTCTCCCGCTGCCGATAGCGCTCGTACAGAGCCGCGTAGGCCTCGGCAACGGCATCCTCTACATCCTCCTCGGTGGCGCTGGGAAAGGCTCTCTTCAGCCTGCGCCGCAGCATTGGGGAGTGGGTCAGGATCTGCTGGGTGAGGGAATCATGCATGAAATACTCCGGGTTCGGAGTGGCTTTATGAACGTCGTTGCTCTGGTACGAGTTTTGCGAGGTCCCGTACGTTTTGTACGAGAATGAAAGCAGACGGACCGACCGGCACACGGTGAAAGGCGTGACTCTGATCCGAGTCACGCCTTACCGGTCTTGCGCTGGTGGCGTGCTCAGAAGCCGAGAAGCGCGCGCAGTGCCGCTACGCTCTCTCCACTCCGCCCGATGCGATCCAGCGCTTCAATCCTCCGAAGTTCCTGTGCCGCGACCGCGAAGTTCCGAGAGAGGTGCTGTCGGTGGCCACTACTGAGCCCCTGGTCCAGGTCCGGGCCCACCCCGGCCGGGTCAGGCGTGCTCCGCAACACGCGCTGCGCGTAGCCCTCGAAGAGTACAGCCAAGCCTGCAAGACGATTATCCGGCTTATAGGTAAGGATATCCCAGCCCATCGCCTCCAGGTGGAAGGAGGCTACCTGCACCGACTGCACCTGGCGGTTGTTCCAATGTTTGGCCACCTTGGTCAACGGCTTCAGCAGCTCCCCGGAACGCCGCTGGGCTTCCACTGAGCGTTCCATGTGCATCCTGGGGTTGGTACGAAGCCAGCTTTGAAGGCCACGATCGGGGATGGCGAACACACCGGAAACATTCTCCAAGGCGGGCACCACGTCGAAGGCGATGTTGGTTCCCGGAAAGACGATGTTGACCGAGCGCCGTTGCCGGCGAATGGCCGCCCGCGGGTAGGCCGCGCGCAGCGTGGTGTCGATCCTGCTGAGGGCATGTTCTGGGTTGAGGCCGACATGAAGGCCGGCTTGGGGTGAGAGAACACAGAACACATCGATGTCGTGCAGGGGGCGAATGGCGGTGGAGCGGCTGTAGGAGCCCGAGAGCAGGGCCCCATGCAGCGGATGGAGAGGAAGGCGTTGGGCAAGGCTTTCCCGAAGGTGAACATGGGCACCGGCGGCCTCGGCCCGTTCGGTATTGTTGAGTTCCAGCGAAGAGACGAAGTTGTTCAAAGTTTCCAGCAGAGTCATCTGCACCTCCGTTGTGTGCATGCCAAGATGGCCCGCCGCCGCCGGTTGTGTTTCCGGTTTCCCAAAAGGCTGCGTGCTGTTCCCAAGGCCCACCCAACCTGCTACATAGCGGGATGTCCTTTGTCCCTGAACGCCCCGTTCCGTTGAGCCTCTGCGCGTCTGGCCCTTTGGCCTGGTTTGCGGACGGTGCGGGTAGCCCGATGAGTCTGCCCTGGCCGACGCAGGGAATGGCACGGGCCCTATTGGAAAGTATACTTTGGAAGCCAAGGATGCGCTGGTTGCCCATCCGCCTGTTGGTGCTGACGCCCATCCGCTATCGTCGTATGCCCTGCCCCTTGGATGTGCCCAGTATCGGACTCCAACGTGGGCTTCCGCTGGTAGTCCTGGAGAATGTGCAGGTCCGTGTGGATGCGGAGCTGTGGCTGAATCCAGACAAGGCACCCAGGGATGAAGCGGACAATCACCGAAAATATGCGGAGATGTTTCTTCGCCGCTTGGGACAGCAAAAGCTGTTCCGACCTGCCTATTTCGGACTGGAGACTTTTCCGGCCCGACTTTCTGCGGCCACCGGGGCGGAGCAGCCTGTGCCTATCGATCTGGAGTGGGGCCCGATGCCGGGCGACGCCTTTGGCGAGCCGCTTTTGGAGGGTGTGATGCGGGGAGGCGTGGTGCAGTACACCTCCCCGTTCCGCTGAGATGGCCATCAGTAGCGCGCGGGTGTTTCCACGTGGAAATACCCGGGCTCAGTAGTCGTCGTTGGCGTAGGGGTCGTAGGCCGGTTGAGCGTATCGCTCGCATAGTGGCAGTGGGGCCGAGCGACGGTCCACGAACACTATTCGATTCCCAGCTCCCGCCGCAGGCGGCGCACCCGCTCCGCAAGCGGGGAACCCGACTTCTGCACCGGTAGGCTACGAATCGCGAGAATCAAGCTGGCATCTTCTTCGCTCAACAGACTCAGGAGGCGCTGGTCCCGGCCGGCCGCAACCGAGCTGAAGCTGACCACATTCAGATAGTCCAGGTAGATCTCCAGCTTGCGGGCGTCGGTCAGGAGCTGATCCTCCCCCGGGGCCGCCTCGGTGGGCCGGCGGCAACGAATCCCTGCAAGGAGGCGATCCGCCAGCTCGATCTTCCAGTTCTCGCGCTCCACCATCAGGGCGGTGCCCACCGAGTTGTGCATCGCCTGCTCTTTGGGGAGGAGCTGCGCCACACTCTCATGGAGCCAGAGAAAATTCGGGTCCACCATGCCGTAGCCAACAAAAAGAAGGTGGTGGCTCAACATCAAACCCTGAACGGCTCCCCCCAACGCCGAGGCCCCCTTCTGGAAGCGCTGATAGTCGCGGAGGGTCAGCACGATGCCGGTTGGTTCTGAGCTTTCGCCGCGCTCTGCCACGCTGCCGTGTACCTTGAGGAGACGGCAGGGGCGGGGCCCTGGTGGGGGGGCTGCCGCAGCAGAGGGGATCACCTGCACAGAACGTGCTGCGTCTATCAAGGCCTTTTCGAGGAGATTGTCGTAGTTGGTGGTCACATAGTCCTGCACCGGGAGGCCAGCCATCAGCGCGTGTAGCAAGCCATAACGCTGGGCACGCACCAGCTCTTGAATGGCCAAGGCCATTGCTTGGCGACGATCCACCGGATCGGGCACCGGCCAAAGCGCCTGCAAAACCTCCGCGCAGAGCAGCGCATCCAAGCGACGGAGTTCCTCCCAGCTTGGTACAGGGCTGGCGGAGTTTTCCTCGATCTGGCGGTGAAGGTGGCGAAGAAGGCTCTCCCATCCCGGAAGACCGGCCGAAAGGCTGACCCCGGCCCCCACGAAGATCGCGAGGCGTCCGGTCACCAGGTTCTCCCGCACATGCTCCAGGCTCTCCAGGCCGCCGTGGTTGGCGAAAGCACTCGAAACCTCGCGCTGCCGGAGCATCTGCGCCGTTGCGTAGCCCGATTTCCCCAGGTTGGTATTGTTAAAAACCAGCGAGATGGCCACACCTTCCTGCTGGGCGATACGACCCAGCTCCGAGAGGTAGAGGCGCAGGAGCTGATCGCGGACATCGTAGGCACCCGCAGCACCGGTGCCCAGGAAGGGCAGCGCGATGTGGAGCGGTGGACGAAAGTGCTCGGAGAGTATGGCACGTTCCCTGCGATCCTCTTCGATGATCGCAGCGACCAGCGTGCAGATCCGGGCGCAGAGTTTCGGCGGCGAGCTGTAGCGCCCGTCGGTGACATCCACCACCCAGGTCGCCGGTTCCGCTTGCCCCAACGGTGGTCTCGTACCCTTCGTCCAACGCCCGAAATAGGCGTCTCCGTTAAGCGGTTCGTCCGGATGCAGAGGCAGACCCTGGCGAAACCAGAGTGAGCCTGGAGCCAGACGTGCCCCACCCTCTGCTGATACCACCCGAGCCGTACACTGGAGGTGAAAGATATCGCCGAGGATGACAAAAAGATGACCCTGTAGCATGTCGGCACCGGGATCAGAGTAGCGCTTTGACACAACAAAAGCTACCGTATACCGAAGGAACACGAGCGGCGCGTGCCGCTTGGCGTGGCCGACCCTCGTACAGGTCGCGGGCAGGTGATGGGTACTCCGTAGCTCCCGAGTCGGCACTCCTGCCTGGCGCGCGCCGCCTCTGTCGCACGGCGTTTGAGCGCCGGGGGGCACCAGCCGGATCTCATCTGTGGGTGGTGTAGTGACTCTGATCCGAGCGACTAATAGCTTTCTCTGATTGTGATTACCTTTCCAACATCGGCTGTGCCTCCCACAGCACGTGCACACATCGCATGCAACGCTACATCAAAGAAATCTTCGAACTGCTTGCAAATGCACTTGGATTCTGTATGCTTCGGTTTCGGAGTACCCATGATTGCACTATTCTTCTCTCTCCTCCTCCCCGCGCGGGCCGGTGACGCCATTGAAGCCTACCGCGAGGCCATCGAGCGTGCCCCAGTTTCCACCGAAGTGGACGAGAAGGGCACTTTTCGGGACTTGAACTTCGGAACCACCTGCTCCAGAGTGCAGGGATTTGTACCGGCCAAGACGGTCGGTGACATGCAGAGCTATCGACGTCCGTCGGACAAGCTGGCCGTAGGAGCTGCCGACCTGACAAACATCGCATATCTGTGCATGAAGGACCGCCTCCGGGTTGTTCTGCTGCTCGCAGACGAGGAGGCCTTTCTCAACCTGACGGTTGCATTGGCTGGAACATACGGTAAAACAAGTATCAAAGAAAAGAACTTTTACTATTGGAGGGGTAGCAAGCGCGCGGCGTGGATAATGCTTCACGGCGAAGAGGAACAAACGGTGATGGTCAGCATTGGCGATCTCCCCTGGGGCGACCCTTTGGGTCTGATTCGGTCCCTCATGCGCCAGCAGAAAAACGCTGGCGCCTCTGACCTATAGATATGGCCGCACCACCTCCGACCGGTTCTTTGCCGCCGGTGTACCCTCTCCGCTTCAGTGGCCGATGGCAGAGAAATTGGCGGTTGGGCACCGAGCTAGTGGATACCGCCCATGTGGTTTTTACCTTGGATGGAATCTCCTTCTCGGGGCGGCGGACAAACCCGCTGCGGGGCCTGATGTGGCTGGGTTTTGACTACGGCTGGACACTGATGGCCTGGGCCACCTTTTTCTCCGTTTGCCTGACCTGTGTCGGGGTGACGTGGCGTGCCTGCGTCACCTCGCCCCCCTCGTCGGGTGGCTGCGCAGCGCTGTGGGTGTGGGTAGGACCGCTAATCGCTATCCCGGCAATCTGGTTTTTCGGTTGGATCTTCCGCTGGATTTTTCGTCGTTGGTTCGAGCCTTGGGTGAGTGAGCAGGTGCCTTGGGCAAAGGTGAGTGCAGTCGCGACAGATGGACATGCCATCGACCTTAGGGCAACGGGCAGTTTCGGGTCGTTCCATGCGCGATTTGCGCCAGACCGAGCTGGAAATCTGGGTGCGTTTCTGGCTGCGGTCCGGGACCGACGGCTTCCGGGAGATCGGGGTGGCCTAAGCGGCAGCCTCATTCGCTCACGCTGGATCGACCGCGGCCTGGGATTGGGGCTCACCGGCGCCTTGGTCTTCGGTGCAGTGTGGATGGAGCCCATGCTTACCGGCCGTATGGTGAGCGCCGAGCGCCCACAAGATGCGGTCCCCAAGGCGATGACGACCCGCGCCAGGGATGCCCGTACCGAGCGCGCCTGCGCAGGAGCACCGGGGGCGGGGGGGGTGACCGCACAACGCGAAGGGCGGGATCTGATTTGGCAGGTGACCGGACGTCCAAGCGGCGGCCTGATGGTCCTTCGCATGAAGGCGGGCGATAGCCGATTTCAGGTGCACTCTGCCCAGATGCCAACTCCAGGGCGGATTCCAAATTTCTTTCAAGACGGCGACGCCGGACTTGTGGTTCTCACAGCACCAGGGCTTGCCGGAGGCCAACTCCTTGGGTCTGGACGCGTCGAGGATCTGGCAGGCGCGAGCTGTGCGGGACTGGTCCTGGATGTGGCCTTGGCCGGCGTGGGAGGCGTGCAGCCATTGAAGGCGGCACGCGATGGCGACGATCTTCGGGTATGGGGAGATGTGATTTCGGGTCCGGGCCGTTTTGTGGTTCTGCGGCGCCTGGGGGGCACGCGCGGAGAGCTGTTTCGGTGGTGTGAGGTGGCCACGGACGGGGACCAGCTACGCAGCGTCGTAGCAACCTCGTCCGGGAGCACCTTTCCGAACTTTTTTACGGCTGCGGACCAGGACGCCCTGGTGTACTTCGTTCCAGTATCCACCTTCGATGCAGCAAACCGCCTTGCCACTGGGGGCACGGTGCAGCGTTGTTTATCGGTGGAGACCCTTGTTGCCGGGGGCTTGGTAGCGGCTCAAGCGGAGGTGCGGAGCGATCCGGGCCACGCCCAGCTCCGATGGAAGACCGGCCAGCGAGCCCGGTCCACGCCGATGTTCGCGGACGACGCGGACGCAAAGGCTGCACTTGCGGGGGTGGCAGGACGGTACGCCGACGTTCGCCAGGACTTGCAGCCCAGCCAATCTCAGGAAAATGCCTTTGATGAAGCATTTTTTGCTGCGGTGGACTGGACCTCAGTGTTCGATCGACTGAGCTTCGGCGGGGATCTGGCCATCATCGAGGGTTGGCGCCAGCGGATTGCCACGACGGGAGGCAAAGAGGCTGGCGCGTTTGCACTGTTGGCCCTGGGATCAGCCTTTCTGGAACGTTTTCCTCCCTCTCCGGACCGCCTCGTGGCCCGTTTTCGGGTAGGAAAAGCGTGGTTGGATGCCCCGTCCACGCTGAATTTGCAGCCGGATGTTGCGGAGCTTTGGCGAATTGTTGGGCGCTTTGTGCTCACCGACATCGGCCGCCGATTGGAGGACGACATCAATGGTGGGCGCCTGGGCTACTTGGATTTGGCTCGTTCCTCTTACCTGATCGCTCGGTTGTCCCTGGAGGGGGTGCGTATTGACATCAAGCCCTCCACGACCCGAAAGGTATTGGTGGCCTGGACCACAGGAGACTTCGGTTATCTGTTGGATCGGGCAGTAAAAAAACTTGCAGAGTGGACAGGGGGAAGCTCCGCGTTTTCAGGCTCCACCTACCGGTTGGACTCTCATGGGAGAACGGGAAGCCATATTCGCCATGCGGACCTGCTCCAGGACGGGGACCGTATCGGCTGGGTCGCCCTTTACGATGCAGGCCGCGTGCAGGCACAGTGGGTAGTGGGAAATCAGGTGTCCTCGGCGGCCGACCTCGCGATGTCTGCGGCATTCACCGAATCCAACGGGGTGACGACGGGCCTCGCCATCCAGAGCGGATCCGTACATAACTGGCTATGGAAGCCAGATATGGGTGGGATGGTGGTCCTCAACGCGCGAGGTCAGGTGTCACTCCTGGACCTGCGGCGGGGCGGACTGCTTTGGGGCTTAAGTCTGAGTCCCGGTCGTTCTCTCATGGACTTTCATCGTCTGATTCGGTTGGTGCGAGAGGAGGGAGGAGCGGCCTTTCAAACCTATCTTCTTGCGGGATCTGGATCACTCAGGCTGAATCCGGATCGGGCCAGCCAGGAGATTCGGGAGCGCCGCCTGC
>JBEIQS010000049.1:0-30793 GCA_040376425.1 Alphaproteobacteria bacterium
CCCACCGCTACCTTCCTCTCCCCCGTCCCCTCCCCCCGCGCCAACTTCCGCAGCTCCTCGCGAAGAAACCAGAGGTCGTTCCCATTCCGGGTATGCGGGCGCCAGGCATGGAGCAGATCCAGCACCTTTTCGGGATCTCCCAGAAGCGTGGGAAGCTTCTCGATTTTCTCCTTCCGTTTTTCCCAGGCAGATCCAGCTTGATCCACCCGCAGCGCCGCCAACACCGTGTCTGTTCCCAGGCCCTCGGCCTCCGCCACCACCCGTGCCAGCAGCTCCGACCGCTTCTGCTCCAGCTCCGCCGGGGATCGGCCGGGGAGGGTCTCGGTCAAGAGGCGACGCACCAATGCGTCCGCCTGCTCCGCCGACATGCCGCAGCTCCGGTCAGGCTCTTTCCGGCCACAGGCCAGCGCCAGGACCTCGGACCACTCGGTCGGGCTCTCCAGCGCCTTGTGCAGGGTCGTGGAAAGCTCCTGCTGATCCACGGACCGGCTGCTGCTCCAGAGTGTACAAAACTGCTCCGCCGCCAGAAATTCCTGAAAGCTGCGGTGGGCAAAAAGGTAGCCCTCTGATCCCCGGTCGCGGCGCTCCAGTACCCCCGTCTGGGCCGCCACGCGGTCCAAAAAGTACTCCGGGCCACTCCAGCTCCGAAAGGCCCCCGGCGTCGCCGGCAGGGCCTCCAGAAAGCGCTCGATGCGGTGGATCACCGAGCTGTCCACGCCGCCGCCGTCCCCGTGCAGCCGCAGGGCCGCCTGCCCCAGCAGACGCCGGGCCCCCGCCGGATTGAGCAGCTTCTGCCCCAGACGATGTTCGCCCCGCAAGAGCTGGGAGAGTGTGCGGTCGTAGAGGGCCGCCCGGGCATCGGGCAGGCGCTCCCCCCCACGCAGGACGATGCAGATCATCGTCAACAACAGTGGGTTCTGGGCCATCTTTTGCAGAGATCGCCGCCGAAGGGTCTGCTGCGCCTCGGCCACGCGCTCCTCCACGGTGCGGCTGCTTTTGACGGTCTTCAGCCAGTTCTGCAACAGCTCGGCCTGCTCCGCTTCGCGCAGGGGCTGGATGTGAAGGCTCAGAAAATCGGCGTGGGGGGTGCGATAGTCGGTGATGCGGCTGCTCAGGATCACCGGGCAGCCCTCGGCGTCGGCCATCACCCGGCGCACCGCATGGGCGCCACTGCTGCCGCTGGTTTCATCCAGGCCATCCAGAAGAATCAATGCCCGTTTTTCGGCGACCGCGGCCTCGATCAGCCCGGCGTTGTCCTGCCCATAGAAGCGGCAGACCGCCTGCACCAGTCCTTCGCCCTCCTGAAGCTCAGCGATGCGCAATAATATGGGTAGATAGAGGCTTTCCGGGTTGTCCAGCACTTGCAACACCAGGTCGTGCAGCAGTGTGGACTTGCCGCTGCCCGGCTCGCCCAACAGGGCCCAGTGGCGCTGCTCGGGGACGCTGAGCACATCGGAAAGCAGATGGACCTTGCTGTGTTTTTCCCCCAGGCGCCGGTCCAGTCCCTGCTGCGCGCTCACCTCCACGCGCACCCGCACCTGCGACAGGGCGGGGATCGTGCCGTCCTGATCGGGGCGGAACACGGCGGGCAGGTCGTTGGCGGTCTGGCGGAGCTGCTTCCGATACCGGAGGAGGACATTTTTGTCCGTGCGGACCACGGGCGACGGGGGAGGGGGGAGGGGCGGCAGCACCCGGTGCAACTCCGTCAGGATGTGGTCGGTGCCACGCCAGCCTTCGATATGCTGCTTGGGACGAAGGCCGTAGGGCGGCTTCAGCCCCTCCTTCAGGTAGATGGGTACCACCACCCGGTCGGAGCGGGTTCGCTCGTCGCCGCTACAGATCAGGGCGATTTCATCCTTCAGATATTGTGCGTGGGAGGCGTGTTCCGACACCAACACCAGGATCACCCGCGACGCCGAGATCGCATCTGGCAGCAGCTCCATCCACTCCCCGCCCGGTGGCACCACCTTGAAGTCGATCGCCACCCGCCAGGCTTGGAGTCCTGCGTAGAGTCGGGTCGCCTCCTCCCGATCCGGTGACGCATAGGCCACAAAAACATCAAAGCGATACATCCTCCCCATGTATCGCCTCCCCCCGTGCGCAGGCACCCTCCCTCCCCGATGATTTTCCACCTCCTCTTGACAAGACAAGACCAACCCGTAAGAATGGGTGCAACAAGGAGGAGACGTGAACAACTGGCTCAAAGGGATGGTGAGTACCCTCGCCCTCACAATGGGAATGGGGCTCGCCGCTGCTCCGGCGCATGCCGGTTTTGGTGCGACCGCTTTTCTCGCTCCTGACTTTGGTGCCAACGACCTGGGCGCCCCCATGTGGGCCCCCAGCGTAGACTACCGCTTCAACGGGCTGCTGTTTCAGCTCCCCGCGCTGAACCTGATCGGTGGTCTCACCAACAAGCACCTGGACCTCGGCCTTGCCTTTTCCGGCATCCTGGCCAAAGGCCAGATGGGGTCGGACTTTGACGGGGTCTTCTTCCTGGGCGGCAACGCCCGCTACTATGCCCCCACCAACGCCGAGATCAAGAACGCCTCGGCCTTCGAAGTCATGCTCAAGGCGCGGCTAGGCATGGAAGTGAAGAAGAACAAGGAAGGTCGCGGGATGGGCTTTGGCGTCTATGTGGTGCCTCGCCTTGGAATCTCCACCTTTGCGGACAGCAAAGCCGAAACCGCCAAGCGTGAGCTGGGGCTGGGCTGGGGTGGTGGTCTGGAGATCAGCACCTGGTTCTCAGGTCGATGAAGGTTCCACCCGCCTCCACGCGGGTGGAGATGACCCAGATCGTCCTCCCCGAGCATACCAATGCCCGGGGAACCATTTTTGGTGGGCAGGTGGCCGCCTGGATCGACATCAGCGCCGCCATCGCGGCCCAGCGCTTCTGCCGCCGGAGTGTGGTGACCGCGTCGATCGACGAGCTGCACTTCCTCCACCCCATCCATCGGGGTCATATCGCCATTTTTCAGGCAGTGGTGAACTGCGCCTGGCACCGCTCCATGGAAGTGGGGGTGCGGGTGGAGGGCGAAGATCCCTTGACGGGTCAACGGACCCACACCGCCTCGGCCTACCTCACCTTTGTGGCTCTGGACGAAGAGGGGCGCCCGGTGGGCGTGCCCGAGCTGGACCCGCAGAGCACCGACGAGCTGCGCCGCCAACGGGAGGCAGAGCGGCGTCGGTCACGTAGGTTGGAATACAAAAAGCAGCGGATGGCGGAGGAGGAGTGATCCTCGCCAGCGCGTCTCCCCGTCGCCAGGCGCTTCTGAAAGGTGCGGGCGTGGATTTTTGTATCCTCCCGGCACATATCGATGAGTCTCGCCGCCCTGGAGAGGCGCCGCTGGCCTACGTGCAGCGCATGGCCCTGGAAAAGGCACAGCGTGTGGCCACGGCGGGGGGGCCGGCGGTGCTGGCGGCGGACACCATCGTCCATCGGGAAGGAGAGGTGTTCGGCAAGCCCTCCTCTCCCGAAGAAGCCAGGCTGACCCTTACCGAACTGTCTGGGCGCGCCCACGAGGTGGCCACGGCAGTCTGCCTGCTGCTCCCCACCGGGCCCCGGCAGATCCTCGTGCGCTCGCAGGTGTACTTCCGCAGGTTGAGCCCGGCCGACATCGAACGCTACATCGCCACCGGCGAGCCCTTCGACAAAGCGGGGGGCTATGGCATCCAGGGCGAGGGTATGGGCCTGATCGAGCGGGTGGAGGGCAGCTACAGCAACGTGGTGGGTCTGCCCCTTTCACCCTGTCTGGAGCTCCTCACAGAGGCGGGGCTGCTCGCCGGCGGTTAATGGGCCGGATGAGCATCGCCGAGCGTCTGGAAGCTGTGCGTGTACGTCTGCGGGTGGCTGCCGAAAATTCGGGCCGGGATCCTGCACTTGTCACCTTGGTCGCCGTGTCCAAGACCCGACCCGCCGAGGATGTGAAAGAGGCCCTGGCGGCCGGGCAGCGCGACTTTGGCGAAAACTACGCCCAGGAATTGCGGGACAAGGCGGACCTGTGTGGGCCGCTTCCCACCTGGCATTTTATCGGCTCGCTCCAACGCAACAAGGTCAAGTATGTGGTGGGTCGTGCATCCCTGGTTCACGACGTGGACAACCTCGCCCTGGCGGAGGAGATCTCCAAGCGCAGCTTTCCCCGTCAGACGGGTGTCCTCATCGGGGTGAATATCGGCCGGGAACCTCAGAAAAGCGGCTGGATGCCTGAGCAGGTGCTGGAGGTGGCCCCCAAGGTGGCAGCCCTGCCTGGTCTGAGCCTCCAGGGCTTGATGTGCATCCCCCCACCCACTGAGAACCCCGAGGATGCAGCTCCCTATTTCGAGGAGCTCGCGGCCCTGGTGGCGGCCGGGCGTGCGCAGGGACTGCCCCTGCATCAGCTCTCCATGGGGATGAGCCACGATTTTGAGGTGGCCATTCGCTACGGCGCAACGATTGTCCGCGTAGGAACCGCGATCTTTGGCGCCCGCAGCTATCCGCCCAAGGTTTAGCCGCCGCTAACGGCCGACGTCGATCACCACATCGGAGGGACGCCCCTCGTCGATGCGCACGGTGGCGTTGTAGGTTCCACTGCGGGATACCGCTTTCAAGTTGTGCTTTCCGGGCGAAAGCTCGATGGGCGGCAGGCTGGAGGGACCGGTACGGGGACCGGCGTCCGCGCCTTGCCCCTCGACCACACCTACATACTCCCCGTCCACATAAATTTTGCTGGTGTTCCGCGCCCAAACCTGCAAAACGCCGGTCCGAATCGCCGGATTGCGCACCTGCGCCTTGGCCGGCGCCGGGTTGCCTGCGACGACGGGGGGCTCCATCCCGAAGGCCGAGGGGTCGATCGCCGCCTGCGTGGGCACTTCGGGAGCGGTCTGCACGGGCTGAATCCCCAAGAGCTGGGGTTGAAAGTAGAACATGGCCGCACCGATGCCCAGGCCCACCATCGCCACCACAAAGACGGCGGACAGCGACAGGCCGCCACCGGCGGGCACGGCTTCTACCGGCTGCGTCTGAGTCACCGGCGGCGCTACCGGCGCCTGACCACTCAGCCCCTCCACCTGCAGCACCGGCGCTGTACTCACCGGCCCCTGCATTTCCGGCATTGTCTCTGCATTCACCCGGCCGAATTCGCGTGCGCCTCGGACCACACTCCTCGTCTGGTTGGCCTCTCGCCACGGAACGGGTGGAGGGGGAGGCATCTCCTCCGTCGGCTCGGGCGGGCGCACATCATGGCGGATTCGATCGGCGCGGTAGTCATCGACCGCACTCACTTCCATCCGGCGGGGCGGGCGCACCGGCGGTGTGGGAGTACGAGAATTGGGGCTGCGAAAGCGGGGATCGGAGGAGTAGCCGCCGCGCTCGATGGCGGCAGGCATCTCCACCAGGGAATCCACCAGATCCTCTTTCCGATGGATCTGCATCCGACCGGTCGCCGCGGGCTCGTCCACCCGGGGGCCGGTCACCACCTGCAGCCGCATACCGGAACTGCTTCGCGCCGGCTTGTTCCCTCCGGGGCCCAGCGCGTGCTCCAGCTCGGAAACAGCGTCGGAGTACATCCCTCCCACCACCAGCGGGTCACCGCCACGGGCGGGCATGCCGAGAAACACCTGCGCCCCGTCCTTGATTTCACCTTCTTCTGGAGAGGGAATGCCGGGATCGGTGTCCTCGTCCAGCCCGCGGCCAACGCTCGGGAGGGCAATCATAGGTTTGTCGTTCACCACGGGGGTTACCGGGCGGGCCATGCTGCGGGCCGGGCGCTTGGCTTCGCTCATGTGGATCCCATAGCGTGAATGGAGAGGGGACGCACCTCGGTCATGGGCACTCCGACCACAGGCCGCGGTTGCCCGATTTTGCACTGCTCTGCGCCGACTCCATCGCCGCCTGCCAGCGGATATCGCCAAATTCCTCGTAGAAATAGGCTTGTCCCTGGAGGATGATCGACAGGTTGGCCAGCTCGTCTTCGCCGTCGTTGGCTTCGGGCAGCCACACATAGGCCAGGGTGCGCTGGTATTTGTCTTCACACTCTTTGTCGAATTCCAAGCGCACCGTCTCGCCCAGAAGCAGCTCGGCGGTCCAGGCGGCGGCCTCGTCCCCCCAGCACTCGGCCACCTCGCTGTCGTTGTGGGCGATCTCGTCGGCGTCCACACCCAGCATTCGGACGTTTTCGCCCGTTTCACAATTTCCGAGGACGATGGTGTCGCCGTCGAGCACGCAGGCGACCTCCTCCTCCCGATCATCGGCGCAGCGCTCGCCCGCGAGGATGGGCGTGTGATCCAGTCCCCGTGCAAATTCCGGGTCCAAGCAGCCGCAGAGCCAGAGCCACCATCCCATCAGATGCTCTCCCTCCGCCAACAGGGTAGCATAGCTGCGGGTGGGCCGCAGGCCCGAAAGGGGGATTCTTGGGTGCCTTGACACAGAATTTGGCCTTGGAGGTGGAAGGGCTGGGGAAGTATTTCGATATCTACCCCTCGGATCGGGCACGCATTCTGGAGTTTTTGGGCGACCGAACCCACCATGTGGAGCACTGGGCGCTGCGGGGCCTGTCCTTTCAAGTGGCGCGCGGCCAGGCCTTCGGGGTGATCGGCTCCAACGGCGCTGGAAAAAGTACCCTTTTGCGCGTTCTTGCGGGCATCACCGAGCCCTCCGAGGGGCGGGTGGTGGCCCACGGTCGGCTGGCGACCCTTCTCGATCTGGGCGTCTCCTTCCACGATCACTTCACCGGGCGCGAGAATATCCGGCTGAACTGTGCTCTTTTGGGGTTGGGTGAGGAGGAGACGGAGATCCGTATCCCTGAGATCATCCGCTTTGCCGAGCTGGGTGCCTTCATCGACCATCCCATGCGGACGTGGTCTACAGGAATGAACCTTCGTCTTGGGTTTTCTATCGCCGTCCACTCGGATGCCGACATCCTGTTGGTGGACGAGGTACTGGCGGTGGGAGACCAGTACTTCCAGCGGAAGTGCATCCGCCGGATTGAGGAGCTTCTGGGGCGGGGCAGTACCCTGGTGTTGGTAACCCACGACCTGCATGCGGTGCGCCATTTATGTCAAGAGGTGCTTTGGCTGGATGGCGGCACCTGTCGCGCCCTGGGCGACCCGCGCGAGGTGGTGGAGCGCTATCTGGAGCTTGATCGCCTGCGATCGGCTGCTCCTCGGGTGGCAGTCCCGCTGCGGATGCCGGTGGAGCCCCGGCCCCGGGCGTTGCCCGCCTCCCCCCGCCTTGAGAACGACCCCGAGTTTTTGAAAAAGTGTGCCGCCGCTTGCGCCCTTGCAGAGCCGCAGCAGCTCTTTGAGGAGGAGGCAGGCGAGGCCCCCCGGCGCATGAACGGAGAGGATCCGGTTGTGGTGGGTACCGGAGAGATCCGCATCCTTCGTGTTCAGTTCATGGACGCCGACGCGGTGGGGCGCAGCCATTTTCAGACCGGCGAAGATCTGGTGGTGGCGGTGACCATTCGTACCACTGAGCCGGTGGAAAGTCCGGTTTTTGGAGTGGCCCTGTTCCGCGACGATGGCAGCTACCTCTACGGTCCCAACACCCGCTTTGATGGTGTGCTGGAGGGCACCTTTCACGGCGTATACACTTTTTTCATCCGCTACCCGGCGCTGCCGCTCTTGGGCGGAACCTGGCGTATTTCGGTGGCTTTCTTCGACAAGGGCCATGTGCGGCCCCATGTGTGGCACAACCAGCTCTACGAGATCCGGGTCAGCGCGGCTGCGGAGGACCACGGCATGGTCCAGCTTCCCCACCGCTGGGGCCTGCTCACCCACTATGAGCCCACGTGAACAAACTGGCGATCATCGGGGATCTACGGGGAGCAGGCTTCGCGGCGCTGCGCACGTGGCATTTCCGACGCCTTCGACCGGATGCGGAGGTATTTGACTGGCGCGACGCCGATCTACAGCGGCGGGTAGCCGGCGCCCGGGCCATCGCAACCGCCGGTATCTACGGGCCTACCCGTGCGGCGATGGCTGTGGTGGGAGATCGCCCCCTGTGGTTGGATCTCCCGGGGGACCCCTTCGCTGATGCCGAGGCCGCAGCACTCCGCGGCCAGGTGGACGCCCCGGCTGAGGCGCGCCGCGTTTTTGTTCCCGCTATCGGCCGGGCCGATGCCTTTTCCAGCATCAGCCACCGTTCGCGGGATGCGCTGCAAGGACAGCTCGGGATGCTTGGTCGTGATGTCCCCATTGCGGTGATCCCGGTACCCTACGCCTTCCCGCAGCCAGAGGCTGCGGTGCGGAATGTATCACATGGTTCAGATCCCATCCGAGTTGGCCTGATCGGGAGCTTCAACACCTGGTTTGATGAGCAGTGTCTGGCCGACGCTCTGATCGGGTTGGCGGGGCGGCGCGCCGTGCAGATCCGCGTGATCGGCGGGGATGTCCCTGGTCATTTTTCCGTGGGCTACGAGAATTTCCGCCGGCAGCTTGAAGCTGCCCGGCTGCCGGTGACCTGGTTGCCTGTGGTGGAGGATGCCGCGCTCCCGGCTGCCCTGGCCGATGCAGAAGTGGGGGTGGTGCTGGATCGTCCAGGATGGGAGCCGCACTTCGGGAGTCGGACCCGCCTCCTCTTCTACCTGTGGATGGGGATGCGGGTGGTCGCCACCTGCCGCTGTGAGCAGTCCCAGTTGCTCACGAAACAAGGCTTTGTACAAGAGGTTCCGGTAGGTGATACATCGGGCGTGATACAGGCCCTCCAGGAGCGACGGCCCCTTCCCGATCGCAGCGCTCTGCGCCGGGACTGGGATCCGGAAGGCCCGGGCCAGGCGTTGCGGGATTGGGTGCCTCAACGTCAAAAAGCGGCGAGTGAGGGAGAGCTTCTGGCCGATCTGCTGCGCCAACGCGAGCAGCTCCGGGTGGAGCTGGAATCGCTCCGGGCCTCGCCCACCTGGAAATTGTTGGACAGGCTGAACCGCCTGCGGCGGGGGATGATATGAGCGGGCAGGGAGGCCTATTGCGCGCGGTGATCGTCGGGAATGGGGTGGCGGGCGTGGAGGCTGCTCTGACACTGCGGCAGCGGAACCCCCGCGCGTCCATCACACTGCTTTCGTGCGAACATCCCCACTTTTTTTCACGCACCGCGCTGATGTACATCCTGGCCGGACAGCTCTCCCTGCGCGATACCGAGCCGCACGGTCGCACGTTTTTCCAAAAGCAGGGGATGGAGCTTCGCTCGGGGCGGGCTGTGGGGCTGGAGCCCGGGCGGCTGCTGCTGGAGGGGGGAGGGGAGCTGGGCTGGGATCGCCTGTTGATCGCGTCGGGTTCGGTGGGGCGGGTGGCACCCTGGCCGGGTGCCGAGGGGGTTGGGGTGCATCGTTTTGTGACCCTCCAGGACCTGGAGGGGCTGGAGCGGGCTCTGCGCCCGGGAGGGCGCGCGGTGGTGGTGGGCGGAGGTCTCATCGGGGTGGAGGTGGCGGAGGTGCTGAAGCTGCGCGGGATGCGCGTGGATTTTGTGATCCGGGAGCCTTGGTACTTCCCGGTGGCCCTGGATCGTCGCGAGGCAAAGGTGGTGGCAGAGCACATCGCCGGGCATGGGGTGGGGGTACACCTGGGGGAGGAAGTGGACCGGCTGGAGCGGGACGCGACCGGCGGATTGCAGGCGGTGCACCTGAAGGGTGGGAAGCGGCTGGAGGCGGAGCTGGTGGTGGTGGCCATCGGCGTGCAGCCGAATACTGCATGGCTGCGTTCTTCAGGGATCAACCTTGATCCCGAGAGCGGGGCGATCGAGGTGGATGCGCAATTGCGAAGCTCGATGCCCGGGGTTTGGGCCGCGGGGGACTGCGCCCGGGTGGCTTGGATTGATGGCAGTCGGCGGCCGGAGCAGCTCTGGTACACGGCCCGGGATCAGGGGCGGGTGGCGGGCGCGAACATGGGCGGCGAGGATCGCAGCTATCGCCGGATCCACTGGTACAACTCTGCAAAGTTCTTTGACGTGGAGTACACCACCGCGGGCTTCATCCCGCCGGAGGTGAACCAGGGCGGCCTGGTCGGGTGGCAGTCCTGGTATCAGCAGGTGCCGGGCAAGGCGGTCACGCAGCGGATCCTGGTGAAGGAGGGGCGGGTCGTGGGCTTCAATATGTTGGGGAGTCGCTGGGATCACGAGATCCTTCTGCGTTGGATCCAGGAGCGACGGAGCCTGGAAGAGGTACTGGAGCGCCTGGATGAAGCGCGCTTTGACGAAGAATTCGAGCCGGAGTTCCGGGTGTTGCCCGGAGCCATTCTGGAGTCATTGGAGGCGCCGTGCAAGTAGGTCTGCTCGACACCTACCGTCGCCCGATCCGGAATCGGAGCCTCTTCGCTTGGGTGGCCTCTGCCCTGCTTTTTGCGTTCTACTTCCTCCTCTATCTTCCCGACTACGGCTATTTTCCCGACTACCTGGCCCGGGCCTTGCAAGCAGCGGGGCTGCACTGGATGAGCAAGTGGAACCTGTACGGCAGCCTGTATAGTCTTGCGATGATCATCGGTGGCTGGTTGATGCTGAAGAAGCACGGAAACAGCCGCTACCAACGCTACCGTACCTACAGCCTGATCGGGGTACAGGTGCTGTTCGCGCTGGCCTTGCCCTGGGTCCTGAAGATTGTGGGGCACCCCGAGCTGTACCTGTCCTACCTGTGGCCGCTGTCCTATGACAAGCTCTTTCCCGATACCTTGGCACAGCTTCCCGGCTATGCCGCGGTGTATTTTGTGATCAGCTCGCTGATTGTTGCGCCACTGCTCGGCTGGTACAAGGGAAAGCGCTTCTATTGCTCCTGGATCTGTGGCTGCGGTGGGTTGGCCGAAACCTTCGGTGATCCCTGGCGACACCTTGCGGACAAGAGCCCAAAGGCCTGGAAGTTCGAGCAGATCTCCATCTACAGCATCCTTGCGCTGGTGCTCCTGACCACCGGCTTGCAGGTTGCCGATGCCACCTCCCGGGCGGGACTCCTGCAGCGGGCGGCGGGCACCGAGCAGGCGGAGCGCCTGGAGCTGGCTACGCTGCTGATGGATGAAGGGCAGCGGCTGAAGAATGTATCAGACTCTGATCTAACTACTCGATACAAGGAGTTTCGTGATACATTGGCCATGTATCAACTCCCGGAAGAGGTGGCAGCGGCCCTTCCCGATCCCACCGGAAAGGACCCCGCGAGCCTGGGCCGGGAGGTGGAGCTGCTGTCCTACAAGGTGATTCCGCGCGGGCCGCTGAGCGGGGCCGCCGAAAAAACAAAGGGCACCTACGCATTCTTTATTGGAGCGCTGTTCTCCGGTGCGGCGGGCGTGGGCCTCTACCCGCTGATGGGGAGTCGGGTCTGGTGCCGATTTGGCTGCCCGATGGCCGCTATCCTGGGCTTGATCCAGCGCTTCGGCCGCTTCCGAATCACTGTCAAAAAAGACATGTGTATCGCCTGCGGCAACTGCTCCGCCTCCTGTGAGATGGGCATCGACGTGCGGGCCTATGCAATGGCCAATCAGGACATCCGGCGGGCCGCCTGTGTGGGCTGCGGGATGTGTGCCCACGTCTGCCCGCGTGGGGTGCTGCGGCTGGAGACCAAGTCCGATGGGGGACCGGTGCGCGAGGAGTGGGTCCTGGAATTGTGACATTCGGCCGTGACCGGTTAGTAGCCGCCTGTGCCACGTCCCTGCTATTCCCCACGTCTTGATCAGGCAGTTGCCTTCGCCCTCGACCAATTCCGGTTCAAGGTACGAAAGGGAACGTCGGTCCCCTATGTGACCCACCTCCTCGCCGTGATGACCCTGGTGGCGGAATATGGCGGCGACGAAGAGCAGATGATGGGGGCCGTCCTCCATGACTACCTGGAGGACATCCAGGGCGCCTCCACGGACCTGTTGCGCCTGCGCTTCGGTGACCGGGTTGCCAGATTTGTCGTGGCTCTTTCGGACTCCACGACCCTTCCCAAGCCGCCCTGGCGGGAGCGGAAGGAGAACTACCTGGAGCACCTGGCCACGGAGCCGCCGGACCTGAAGCTGATCTCCTGTGCGGACAAGCTCCACAACTGCATGTGTATCCGTCGGGACTACTTGGCCATTGGCGACGTGGTCTGGACTCGCTTCACCGGGGGAAAAGAGGGGACCCTTTGGTACTATCGGGCGGTCTGCATGGCCCTGGGCCAGGGCTGGCAGCATCCGATCCTGAACCGTCTCCGCGCCGAGGTGTACCAGCTCGAACAAGAGACGGCGTGAAGCTGGTCGCCTGCCGCAGCGGGGTCGAGCGCCACTGCCCGGACCTGCATCGGCAGGTGGAGGAGGAGGGTGCTCTGCTGGAGCTGGTCGACTGTTTCGATCGCTGCAGCGTGTGTGAGCTCACCCTGCTGCTGCGGATAGAGGGTTCGATGCTTCGTTTTCGAAATGGGGCGGCAGAGGTGGTCGAAGCCATCCGCGCCTTCCGGGAGGAATGATGGCACCACGTCGGATTGCAGGCTGGGTGGGGGCACTGGCGGTGGCGGCGGGGGCCTTCGGCGCCCACGCGCTCAAGGATCAGGTGACGCCTGATCGGCTTATCACCTGGGAAACCGGAGCGCGCTACCACCTGATCCATGCGGTGGTGCTGCTGTTGCTCGCCCTGCTGCCGGAGCAATCGGCGCCGATTCCCCGGGCGGTGTTCTGGCTTTTCTTGGGGGGAATTTTCATTTTCTCGGGATCGCTCTACGCGTTGGTGCTGTTGGACCTGCCGATACTCGGCATGGTGACCCCCCTGGGTGGGCTCTGCCTGATTGCGGGCTGGGCGGGCCTGGCGCGGTCGGCGGGCTCCTGACCGGGGAAACGGGTTAAGCTGCGGCTTTCTCCCGGAGTCCGCATAGAAACGCTGCATGGAAACACCGAAGGTCTGAAGCCCTCTGAAAACAAGGCGCTACAGGCCCTCTACAGCCGTCGCATCAACCCTGATCGCTTCCTCTCCCCCGAATTTGCCAGGCGAATGACCGAGATCTCGCGGCAGGCCAACCGGCAGGTCGGGGTCATGGTGGACCGCTTGGGCGTGGTGGAAGTGGTGATTGTGGGCGATGCCCATCAGCTCTTCATTCCCGACCTTGGCCGGAGCCGGGCGGGAGCCGGGCGCTTCCGTGGGCTCCGCCTGATCCACACGCACCTGCGATCCGAAGGCCTTACCAAGGATGACCTCACCGATTTGACGCTGCTGCGTCTGGATGCAGTAGTGATGGTTCAGGCCGGCGGAGATGGGCTACCGGGCGAGGTGGAGTATGGCTACCTGCTCCCCCCGGGCTCCGCCGAGATGTGGCGGGTGGAAAAACGACCCTCCGTACACAATTGGGATGAAGACTTCGGGCTCTTTATCCGCGATCTGGAAGGACAGTTCGGGGACTCGGCCAAGGTGCGCCGGGTAGAGGGCCAGGAGGCAGCCGTTCTGGTTAGCGTGACGACGGGGGATGCGCGGGTAGCCAGGTTGTCCCTGGATGAGCTGGAGCGTCTGGCGCATACGGCGGGGTTGGCCATCGCGGACAAAGTCTTGCAGGTGCGTCGTGAGCTGGACGGGCGCACGCTGGTGGGACAGGGCAAGCTGAAGGAGCTGTTGCTGCGCTGTATGCACTCGGGCGCAGAGGTGCTGATCTTCGATCAGGAACTTTCGCCCTCACAGTTGCGTAACATCGCGACGGAGACCGATCTGAAGGTGCTGGACCGGACCCAGCTCATCCTGGACATCTTCGCCAAGCGCGCCTCCACCCGCGAAGGAAAACTGCAGGTAGAGCTGGCACAACTTCGCTACCGGAAGCCCCGTCTCGCCCTGATGCCCACGGCGATGAGCCGTCTGACCGGTGGCATCGGAGGAAGGGGCCCCGGAGAGACCAAGCTGGAGATCAACCGTCGTCGCGCGGATGAACGGGAAACCAGAATTGAAAAGCTGCTGAAAGACATCTCCAAAGAACGGAAGATGCGACGGAAGCGTCGGCAGCGGGTGGGGCTTCCCGGCGTGGCCATCGTGGGCTACACCAATGCGGGCAAGAGCACCCTGCTCAACCGGATGACCAATGCCTCGGTGGACGCCGAAGACAAGCTCTTTGCGACGCTGGACCCCACCTCCCGGCGCCTGCGCTTCCCAGAGGAGCGGGAGATCATTCTCACGGACACGGTCGGTTTTATCCGCAATCTACCCAAGGATCTTGTGCACGCCTTTCGCTCCACCCTGGACGAAGCGGTGGAGGCGGAGCTGCTGTTGCATGTGATGAACAGCTCTGACCCGGAGATCGACACGCAGAAGTTGGCGGTGGAGAAGGTGCTCAAGGAGCTGGGAGCGGAAGAGACCCCAACCATTCTGGTGCTCAACCAGATCGACCGGGCGGAGGCCGATCAGGTGTCCCGGCGCGTGGAGGAGTGGGATGCCGTTGCGGTGTCGGCGCTCACAGGCGAGGGCATCGAGCGTCTGTTGGAGCGGATCGAGCGCCACCTCTTCCGTGAGCAGGCGGCGCGCCGCTGGGAGTCCGGCCAAGAAGAGGTGGGTGGAGAGGAGGAGGAACCTTCGGAATTTGAGGGCGAGAAGCCCTCCGAGGAGTACGATCTGGAGTGATACATGTATCATGTATCATGTATCGTGTATCATGTATCACGAAAGAGAGGTCGTGCGTACCCGACCAAGTGCACTACGCACAACATGCTCCAGCTCCTGAATACGATAGGGTTTTTGCAGAAAACCCTCGGTAGGAGACGGTAACATGCGGTTCACTTCGTGCTCGTCGTAGCCGGAGCACAGGACCACGGGGGTGTGGATGCCGGACTCGTTCATCGCCAGCAGGGTCTCTCGACCGTCTTTCCGAGGCATGGTGAGGTCCAGCAGCACCAGCTCAAAGGGGCTACTCCGCAGCTTCTGCATGGCCTCCTCCCCGTCGGCGGCCTCCGCGACCTGGAAGCCGAGGGCCTCCAACATGCGCCGGGCGACGGAGCGGATGGCCACTTCGTCGTCCACCACCAGGATCCGACCCGGGTCCCCTCCGGTCGTGGGCCGGCTTCGTATGCTGCTGCTGACGGTACCCACCGGCTTCAGGGGGAAGTACAGGGTGAACTCCGAGCCATCGCCGGGGGCAGAACGGACTGCGAGGCCTGCCTGGTGCCCGCGCAGAATCCCCAACACCGCCGAGAGGCCCAGTCCTCGGCCCTTGCCCCGCGTGGAAAAAAACGGGTCAAAGATGCGTTCCTGGAGCTGTGCGGACATGCCCTCGCCGCTGTCGAACACCGTCACCGCCACAAACACCCCCGGACTGACCGGGCAGGCGGGAACACTCAATTCCACATCGGCCTCGGACAGCCGCACCACCCGGGTTCGCAGGGCGATCACGCCACTTTCCTCTCCGATGGCCTCCGATGCGTTGGTCACCAGGGCCAGGATCACCTGCTGGATCTGTGCCTCGTCGGCACTCACTGTTGGTAGAGATGGAGATAAATCCTGGTGCAAACGCGTCGTTTTAGAGATTGACACCGACAGCAGCAGCGCCATCTCCTGCAACAAGCGGTTCAGGTCCACCGGGGCCACCGAAAAGCGACCCTTTCCAGAATAGGCCAACATCTGCCTCGTCAATTCTGCGGCCCTCTGGCCGGCCCGCTCCACGTTCAACAGCGGGTTCAGGATCGGTGCGGGCGGGTCCCCCAGGAGTGCCAGCGTGACATTCCCGAGAATGGCAGTGAGCAGGTTGTTGAAGTCGTGGGCAATTCCGCCTGCCAGAAGACCCATACTTTCCAACTTCTGCGCCTCCCGGACCGCGATCTCCTTGCGCCGGATCTCGGAGTAGTCCCGCAGGTGCACCAGCAGGCTCTCCACCTCACCTTGGGGAGTCTTCATGGGCGAAAAACTCATCGCGATGGTAGAGATTCCGCCATTCGCACGGGAGTAGCGAGCTTCCACCTCTACCGCTTGCCGGGTGACGATGGCCTCCTGCATCCGCGCCTTGGCCCCCTCTCGGTCCGCCGGCAGCACCAGCTCTGTCCAGGTGTCCGGCTCCAGCCCGCAGCCCAGAAGCTCGGCCAGCCGTGCCGGAAACTGGAGCCAGCGGCCCGTCGTATCCAGTATGCCCACCATCACCTTGGAGTGCTCCTCCGCATTTCGCCGCTGCCAGCGCCGGTAGTGGTCCTCCTGCTCCGTTCGTTTCCGCTCCGTGATGTCCCGCGCGACGGTCAGAAAGCCGACGACCTTGTTCTTCTCGTTGCGGATGTTTCTGAACAGATTTTCTGTGTAGACGCGTCTCCCGGTGCGGTGAATCCAACACCACTCCTGCGGGTGTTCGGGAAACTGGCCCCTTTTCGCAAAATGGTCGCCGAAGGCCTGGTAGGTGGACTGCGAGTCGGGATGGAGCATCCGCCTCGCCGCCTCCGGCTGCTCCAGCTCGGCGGGTGTATAGCCAAAAACGGCCTCGGCCGCGGGACTGGCATAGACAATGCCCCTTTCCGCATCCACCATGAAGATGACGTCCCGGCAGAGGCTGAGCAGATCGTCCAGGTGGGCGGCGATCTGGCTGGTGGCCACTACTGGATTGCGCGCTTCCCAAGCACATACTGCCAGCTCAGCGAGGCTGCGCAGCTCTGGCTCCAGGACACCTCGGAGTGCCACGTGCGTTCCCAGAACGAGGGCGTCGGGCTCTCCGGGGGCACAGAGGGTCGTGGGTCTGCCCTCGGCCGCCAGATAGTCCAGCAGCGGCGCCAGCAGCGCCTCCGGACTGGCCGCGGTGCGGGCACAGTCCAAGAGTCGGGCGGTGAGCTGGGGTGGGGGGCCGGAGGACACGGGCCGATATAACCCCGGGGGTCCCTCCCTGCCCTCCTCAGCCCGCCTTCTGCGTTTCCTGTCCCTCGGTCTGCTCCCATTCGTTCCAGAAGGAGGAGAAATTGGTGTGGAACCAAAGGCTTGATGTGCCTTGATCCTCCAGACCTGCAACCCCCGGTCCGCCCAGCGCCACGATGGTGTCCGGGGGGGCGTGGCTTCGCACCTGCCGTGCGAGGCTGATCACATTTGCCTGTTGCATGTGCACAGTAATGCAAACAAGATCCACGGGGTGTTTGACCAGCCACACACAAAGTTCAGTCAGCGGAAGGTCCGCCCCAAGCACCGTCACCCGCATCCCCCGCGCGGCCAGCCGGGTGGCGACGACATACATCGCCAACGCATGCTGTTCGCCAGGGCTACAAACACAGGCCGCAGGCGTACCACCGGCTGGCCCAGCACTCAGCACATGGAAGCGCGCGGTCACCTGCTCCAGGATAAAGGTGGAAGCGAAGTGCTCCTGCGCCACCGTCGCCTGACCCCGGCACCACAGGTCGCCGATTTCCCGCAGTGCGGGAAGGTAGACCTCGTCCAGCACCCGCTCCCAGTGCGGAGCCTCCGCCGAGATCGCCAGGCGCTCTGCTTCGCTGCGGTCAAAGGCGAGTAGAGCCTGAACTAACAGTGAATGTGCGTTTTCGGGCAGTTCGGCTTGTGGGAAAAGCGGGGTCAGGTTGCGACGCCTTCGCTCCCTCCGTTCTTGCTCGACGGCCTCAGAGATCCGCAGCCCTCCGTCCAGGAGCGCACGGATACGCAGCAGGATGCGAACATCCTCTTCAGAGTACACACGGTAGCCTGATTCGGTGCGATTTGGCTCCAGAATGTTGAATCGACGCTCCCAGGCAACCAATGTGGGTCGAGGGACTCCCACCAGCTCCGCAACCGTTTTGATGCGATAAGACATGTCAGCTCCTGACCCCGGGCAGTCCGGCGAGGGGTTGGTGAAGGTGCAGATCGTGTGGGCGGGCACTCCGGAGAGTGTCCACAGAGAAGGTGAAGATTCCAAGCGCGACACAAGAAAGGCGCTCCCAAAGAGGCAGCACAGTGCGCCCCTTCAGGGCATCGCCACCGAATCGGAAGAGACGGCGGCCGATGCCGCGGTACAGGCTCGCCGCCACGTAGATGGCCAAACGCGAGCGCCAGGGGATGTAGGCCATCCCGTCACGGCCGGAGCGGTACCAGCGCTCGGCCTCGGTCAGCAATGCGCAAACCACAGTGGCGACCGCGCTGCGATCGGCTTGACCTGTCAAGAGTTGCTCCGGGTCTACACCGGCCGCGTGAAGTCGCTGAATAGGTAGATAGATTCGACCCATTTTTGCATCTTCGGCAACATCTCTTGCGATGTTCGTGAGCTGCATTGCTACGCCGAGATCGACCGCATGCGGGAGTGCACGCGGGTCGGATACGCCCAAGACGCCGCACATCATCCACCCCACCGTTCCGGCAACCCTCCATGCGTAGCGCAGCAGCTCCCGGTCATCCTGCATCCGTACGGTATCCAGGTCGGATACCGCACCTTCAATCAGGGCATGGAAGGGCGTCAGCGGCAGCTTCAAGGCGGAACAACGCTCGCGAAGGAGCTGTACCAGCGGCCGCGGGGGGGCCGTGTTTTCCAGCTCGGCGCTGAGGCCGGCGAGTGCGACCTTTGCCGCGTCCGCATCCGTGGCCTCGTCCGCCGTATCGTCCACCAGCCGGCAGAAGGCATACACCACCGCCGCATCCGTCGCCCGATCCTCCGGGAGAAACCAGGAGGCGATGCGGAAGGAGCGCGCGTGTCGGTGCAGCACTGCCCGACTCTCTGCCAGCAAGGTAGGCTCCATCAGCTCGCCACCCGCCGCAACAACTTCTCAGGCACCGGAAGCAGCTCGCTGGGTCGTGGCACCACCCGCTCCAGAACCCGCGCGGAGTTCAGAACCCCCGGCACGCCCGCACCGGGGTGGGTGGACGCACCCACGAAGTACAGGCCGTCCACATCCTCGGAGCGGTTGTGGAAGCGGAACCAGGCCGACTGCAGCAGCGTAGGCTCCAGGCCGAATGCAGCGCCGTCGGTGGCCCGCATTTTTTCTGTGAAGTAGCGAGGATCCACTGAAAATTTGGTGACGATGTGCTTCTTGACGCCGGGCACCGGACCTGCATCGAGGGCGTCCAGAATCCGGTCGAAGTAGGGCTCGGCCAGCGTGGACCAGTCCAGGCCGCTGCGGTTGTTCGGCACCGGCGACAGGACATAGAAGCCCTCATGTCCGGGTGGCGCCAACGAGGCGTCGCTGCGGGTGGGGGCATGCAGGTACAGGGAAAAGTCGTCTGCAAGCACCTTTTTGTGGAAGATGTCGTTGAGCAGGCCCTTGTAGCGCGGCCCCAGCAGGATGCTGTGGTGCGCCAGCTCTGGATAGGTGCGATTGGTCCCGAAGTAGCCGACAAAAAGGCTCATCGAAGGGCGACCGCGGGCGATGGAGGCGTCGGTGTGCTTCCGACGCACGGTCGGGTCCACCAGGCGGGAGTAGGTGGTGGCGGGGTCGCTGTTGCAGACCACGAACTGGCAGGGGATACGCTGCCCATCAGCGGTGATCACCGCCTTGGCCTTCCCGTTCTCCACATCGATGCGCTCGACCGGGCTGTTGTACTGGAAGTCCACCCCACACTCTTCCAGCACACGGACCAGAGCCTGCACCAGCGCCGTGGTACCACCCCGGGGAAACCACACGCCCCACTTACGTTCCAGCCAGTGGATCAGCAGGTAGATCGAGGTCACATCGTAGGGATTGCCACCCACCAGCAGCGGCTGGAAGGTGAAGACCTGACGCAGGCGATCGTCTTGGATGTAGGAGGACACCAGCGAGTGCACCGATTGAAACGAGCGCAGCTTCAGCATTTGCGGCACGATGCGCATCATGTCGCCAAAGCGCTCGAAGGGCTCGGCAACCAACTGCTCATAGCCCACCTGGAAGATCTCTCGCGACATATTTGCAAGACGACGGTAGCCGTCCACATCGCGCTTGTTGAAGGTCTCGATCTGCGACAGGATCCGGTCTTCTTCGGCGACGTAGTCGAAGTGCGTTCCGTCGGGGAACTTCACCCGGTAGAAGGGGTCTACGGGCATCAGCTCGTAGTAGTCCTTGGGGTCCCGGCCCAGGAGCCGAAACAGGTCTTCGATCAGATAGGGCGCGGTGATGACGGTGGGGCCGGCATCGAAGGAAAAGCCGTCCCGCTTGAACACCGAGGCGCGCCCACCCGGCTGGTCCGTGGCTTCCACCACCCGAACCGGGTAGCCCATGGCGCGCAGACGTACCGCGGCGGCCAAGCCTCCGAATCCAGCGCCAACAACAACAACGGGATCACTCATTTGGCTTCTCCAGGCATACGCCGAAGGAGGTGGGAAATCGGTTGAAGAGAAAGTGCAATCAGGTCTTTTGCGATACCGTGGAGGTCAGGAACCGCGCGGAGCAGCGGGTCCTCCTCGCAACTGCGAACCAGGTCCAGGATGCGACCGAGGACGGCATCCAGCGTGCCCGAGGCTGCAAAACGGTCGCAGCACGCATCAATGTCTGCGGGCGAGGTGCGCTCGCGGGTGGCCGAGAGGATCTCCATCAGCCACTCACGGTCTTCCGGCACACGCTGGAGGTGCTCCACCACCAGGATGCTGACCTTCCCTTCCTTCAGGTCACAGCCGCACTCCCCACGACCTTTGTCGCCGTACAGGTCCAGTACATCGTCTTGCAACTGGAACAACAGGCCGATGTTCACAAAGGGTGCAGCAAGGGCAGCGGCGTTGCCGGCCTCCAACCCGGAGAGGATGGCCGCGCCTTCCACCGGCAGCGCCAGAAGCGCTCCGGTCTTTCCCGTGGTTGCACGAAGGTAGTTTGCAAGCGTAGGATTCTGGATAAGGTCCATCTCCAGCGACTGCCCGCGCACTGTCGCCTCGGCCCGACGTGCCAGAGCGGCCGAGAGCAGCCAGCGCTGTTGTCCGCTTGCATCGAGCGTTTCCAGCGCTCGGAAGGGAAGCATCAGCAGCAGGTCGCCACAGTTGATGGCCTGACCCACGCCGTGACGAACCCATACAGTAGGTTGATCGCGACGAATCCGGTCCTCATCCTGAATGTCGTCGTGGACCAGGGTGGCGTTGTGCAGCAGCTCGCAGGCCGCCGCCCAGGGCACTGCCCGCCCGCGACGCCCGCCCAAGGCTTCCCCGGCCGCCAGCGCAAGTCTCGCCCGGAGGCGTTTTCCGCCGGTAGAAAGATGCTCTTGAACCATATGGCCCGAGCGCTCCAGACGGGTTCCCATGGCCAGACGGTTCATCTGTTCCACGACCTCGTCCATGTACTGATCGGAGTACAGCGGGCGAAGGTCCGTCTGTGTTTCCTCACGGATGGAACGGCGGGAGCGGGGCCAAGCAGCTTCAGGTCGCATCCATCATCTCCTTGCAAGTGGTTGTTGCAAACCTTATACACGGTGCATAGACTGTGCAAGGGGTGTTCGTCATGATTTTCCTCAGTCCCGGTGAACAGGATTTGACGCGAGTAAGAGGTCGCGCTGGTGCATTCTATTGGTGGTACCTGGATATGGTGGATGCGGAAGGCAATGGTCTGGTGGCCATCTGGTCGGCCGGGCTGCCGTTGCTTCCCGGTGACCATGCCACCATGATTCCTGAGAATGATCCAAGTTTTAACCTTGCGATTTATCGCAATGGGCGTCCCGATTTCTACCTGTTGCAGCGCTACGCCGCAGCGGACGTGAGCTGGGAAATGCCGTTGCAAATGGGCAAGAACCGCCTCCATTGCCGTCCCGGTGAGGTGGTTTTGGAAGTAGATTCGCCGATTCCAGGTGAAAAAGGGAGGGTGCAAGGGGAGATCCGGATTACGGGGACGCCCGTGTCCGGCGTGGTCGGAGACCGCGGACAACCCGGGGCCCACCGCTGGGGTCCGGCGATGGCTCCAGCGCGCGGAATCGCAAAACTTGACTTTGCAGTTCGATCCTTTACCATGGAAGGTCGCGCCTACCACGACAGCAACCAGAGCGAGTGCCCATTGGACCAGCTCGGCATCTCGCACTGGCTTTGGGGCCGCGTATCGCTGCCGAAGCAGGAGCGGATCTGGTATCTGGTCTGGCCAAAGACAGAGGAGAAGCCGATTTTTCTGGATATGCGGGTGGGGGAGGATGGGATGTTGCAAACCCAATCCATTCAGCCTGAGCTGGGGCCGGCGCGCCGCGACCGCTGGGGGATGCCCTGGTGGGAGGGCTTGGGCTTGCCAGGCTTGAAGGTGCGTCGCTGGGATGTGGTGGACCGTGGGCCTTTCTACCTTCGCTTTTTGGTGGAGGCCGAGGGGGAGGGTGGGGTCGGCCGCGGCTTCGCCGAAGTGGTGAACCCCGATCGGGTCAACATCCCCTGGATGAAGGGACTGGTGGAGACGAGAATCCACACCTTGCAACGACAGAATTCTCCGATGACGGGCTGGTTCAACGGCTCGGTGGATGGCCGCTACAGCCGCCTGTGGTCGATGATGATGGGGAGCCCGTGATGGACGTTCTTCCAATTCTTGCGCTTGCACCGCTGCTTCCGCTCGGCATCACCTTGGTGAACCTGCTGACCTGGACCCGGGGGCGTCCGGGTCGCTCGGCGCCCACTCTGTCGGTGCTCATCCCGGCGCGGAACGAGGCCCAGAACATCGGGCGGGCGTTGCAAGCGCTGGAACAGAGCGAGCTTTGCCCGCAGGAGATCCTGGTCTACGACGATCACTCCACCGACAACACTGCAGCCATTGTTCGTTCTTTTGCTTCTGCAAATCCAAGAATCCGCCTGATTTCCGGCGGCCCCTTGCCCGCGGGGTGGGTGGGCAAGGTGCACGGCTGTGCGCGACTTGCCGAAGCGGCGGTGGGCGAGTGGCTGGTGTATCTGGATGCCGACGTTTGTATCACCAAAGAAGGCCTGGGACGTATCACATCTCTGCTTTCCAGAGCCGATGTCGTCACGGCTGTTCCGCATCAGCAGACGGGCACCTGGGCGGAGCACGCGGTGCTTCCGCTGCTGCACCTGACCTACCATAGCTGGCTGCCCCTGTTTCTGGTGGAGTGGAGCCAGAGCCCGGCTTTCCTTGCTGCAAACGGACAAATCCTGGCACTGCGTGCGGAGGCGCTGCGGGCCATGGGGGGCTGGGCGTCGGTACGGACGGCCGTGGTGGACGACATGGCCCTGTGCCATCGGGCCAAGAGCCTGGGTTGGCGGGTGATTTTCGCGGATGGGGAGCGCATGGGCTCCTGCCGGATGTACCACTCCTTCTCAGAGGTCTGGGACGGCTTTTCCAAGAACATCCGCCCCGGCATCGGCAGCACGCTGGGCACCCTTGTCGTGGTGCTGCTCTACTTCACCTGCTTTCTCCTTCCTTTTTTTCTTCTCCCCATCGTCCCACTGCCTGCTGCGCTCGGTGTGGCTGCAATTGCCCTGCAACGCCTGCTTTTGGCCTGGCGGCACCAGCAGTCCGCGTGGGGGCTGCCGCTGCATCCGGTCGGAGTCTTCCTCCTGCTGGCCATCGCGCTGAACTCGGTTCGGTGGTCCTGGTCCGGGGATATCCGCTGGAAGGGTAGAATCTATACGGACAAAGCGGCGGAGTCTGGATGAGGGCGACCGTACAGCGGGCCTTTCAGCACTGGTTTCGCGGCCATGTGCGGTCGCAGCTTGCGCGCAATTTCGATGGGGTCTTTGTCGCCGGACTGGAAGAAGCAAAGATGCAAATCCAGAAGGGACCCGTACTCTTTGCGGCCAATCATCGGAGCCGCTGGGATGCGATGCTGCTGGTCTGCCTGGACGAAGCCCTGGGAGGAGGCGGCGCGGTACTCATGGATGCGGAGAACTTAGGCCGGTTTTCTTTCTTCCGCGCCTTGGGTGCTATCGCGCTGGACCGCCGGCAGGCGGCTTCCACCCGCCGCGGGCTTCGGCGTGGGCAGGATCATCTGACAAAAACAGGATCGTCACTCTGGATTTTTCCGCAGGGGCGCCAGCGTCCCGCCGAGCTGCGCCCGATGGGGCTGCACCGGGGAGTGGAATTGCTCGCCCGGGGGGTCACTACCATACCCGTCAGCTTCTCCTTCCAGTTTCGTGAAACATTCCAGCAATGTATCATGGTTCGCTTCGGTGCACCGCTGGCCGACCTGGCGACGCTGGAGGCGGCGCTGGTTGCAGGCCAACTACAGGCGGCCGGAGACGTGGACCAGGGGCAGATGCAGGGCTATAGCCCGTTGGTGCCGGCCCCCCCTCCCCAGAGCATTGATCTCCCCACGCGGATGTTGTCCGCGTTCTGGGATTGGTTTTTGCCGGAGGAGCGCTGAAATGGCCGATGTTGTCGTGATTGGCGCGGGCGTGGGCGGGCTGTGTGCGGCCGTCGTTTTGGCGGCCCGGGGGCTCTCGGTGGAGCTGATGGAGGCGGCCGATGGGCCCGGTGGCAAGGCGGGGGTGGAGCTGCTGGAGGGAGTGGAGGTGGACACCGGTCCGTCCGTACTCACCCTTCCCGACGCCTTCGCCGGGGTATTCCACGATGCAGGTGCATTGTTGGAGGAGGAGGTGCAGTTGCGTGCCCTCTCGCCCGCCTTTGAATACCGCTGGCCCGATGGTGGGCGCTTGCTCATCCACCATCAGGTGGAGCAGAGCTGTGCCAGCATTCGCGAGCAGTTGGGCCCCGCCGCGGAAGAGGATCTGCGCCGTTTTCTGGCCGGTGCGCGAGAGGTTTGGGCCATTTCGCGGCGGCGCTTCATTGAGCGTCCGCTGCCCACCATCGGGGAGATGTTCTCTCTTCAGGCGTTGATGGAGCTTTTTCGCATCGCGCCACTGCGAACCATGCGGGGGCTGATCCACGCGCAGGTGCGTGACCCCAAGCTGCGGATGGTGCTGGAGCGCTATGCCACCTACAATGGCTCCGACGTGCGGGTGGCGCCCGCGGCACTTTCGTGCATTGCCGAGGTTGAACTTGGTCTGGGTGGCTATGGTGTGCAGGGCGGGATCGCAGCGCTGGTGCGCGCCCTGGTGCGCATCGGGGAGCGCCTGGGCGTGCGCTATCACTACGGTCGCCGGGTGCAGCGCATTGAGACATCCAATGGGTGTATCACGGGAGTACAATGGGAAGGCGGATTCTTGAGCTGTGATACGGTTGTTGCAAATGCCGATGTATCACGCGTCTTTGGCGAGCTGCTTCCCGCGGCACCACAGCGCCCCCCCTCGATGTCGGGCTGGACCGGCGTCTATCGTGCCCGTCGGCAGGCGCGTGTGGGGCACACCATCCTGTTTCCCACAGACTACGAGGCGGAGTTTGCGGATATCTTCGATCGTCGCCGCAGCCCGACCGACCCCACCGTCTACCTGTGTGCGCAGGAGCCCTGCCACGGGCGGGTGGGCTGGGCCGAGGAGGAGCCCGTGTTTGTGATGGCGAATGCGCCTGCGGTGGGGGAGGGGCCAGACGAGGGGGATGTGTTGGCAGAGCGGGTGCAACAACGACTTTTGAGCAGCGGACTACTCGAAGGGGGCGATCGGCTGCTGTGGCAGCGGCGTCCCCGCGAGCTGGAGGCCCGCTTCGGCGGGCGCGGCGCCATCTACGGGGCCTCCTCCAATAGTCCCTTTGCGGCATTTATGCGGCCTGCAAACAGGTCTAAGTCGTATCGAGGCCTCTATCTGGCTTCGGGATCGGCCCATCCGGGCGGCGGGCTGCCGCTCTGCGCCTGGTCGGGAAGGCTTGCGGCCGCTGCGGTGTTGGAAGATCGGGGACTCGGGCGGAGGGACACATGATCAGCCTTATAGGTGTATTATGGGCTGCCGAGGCGCCCGACCTTTCGGGAACCTGGACGATGGAGCTGTCCGTCGCCACCAAGGTGGTGCTGCCGGTGATCGGCGGGCTCGCCAATTGGACCAACAGCAGCCTGCTGGTGGAGATTCGGAAAGAGGGCGACCAATGGGTGCAAAGTCACCGAACCTGCGCGGTGGTCATGGGGTCCTCCCCGGCCCTGGCCCGCACCGTGGTGCCCGACGCCTTCATCGCCGCCCTTCCCGCCCGCAGCTATCCGTTGAGCCTGAAAGCCGAGGCGGGGGGCTGGACCAGTCTGGCCGATCCGGGCCCGCTGGCAGTGGGTTTTGACCCCCGGGTGGGTCCGATGCCCACCAGCCTGGATGCCGCGGCGATTCAGGACTTTGACGGGGATGGTCAACCCGGTGCGTCGGTGGAAGTATCGGTGCCGATGGTTTCTCTGGAGGGGAAGGTGTGGGTGGTGCAGAATGGCCACACGGTGTTTCGCGGAGAATCGGTTTCTTCCTCGGAGATTTCTGGACGGGCGGTGGTGTTGCGGCTGGATCAGTACACCCTTGGGGCTACCCACCCCTGGCTGGTGTCCAACCCGCGCATCGTCCTGGTGCCCGAAAAGAGCCGCTTTGTGATGCGCCGTGCACCGGCCGGCGCCGACTGCGGCGTGTTCAAAAGCGGCTGAGAGCCCTGAGCCGCTGAAGAGACAGATCGGGATGCAGAGCGGAGAGCGCCGGGCTACAGCATGCCCATGACATCTACTCTTGAAGCACAAGTCGCCGAGCTGGAACAGCGGGTCAAGGACATGCAGGCGCAGGTCACGCTCCTGGAGTCGGTGCAGGGGCCGCCCGGTGCTTCTGCCTGGATGCAGGCGGCTTCCCGGCTGAAGGACGCGGGCAAGCATGACCTGGCGGTCAAGGCCTGGCTGGAAGTGATCAAGCTGGAACCGGACAATGCCTCTGCCTACAACAGCGCCGGCGTGGTGATGGGCAAACACCTCGCGGATCTGGACGGCGCGGAGGCGTTCTACTGGAAGGCGCTGGATGTAAAGCCGGATTTCTATGCGGCGATCTATAACCTGGCCTGCACCGATGCGCGCCGGGGACGCCGCGATCGCGCCATTGCGCTGCTGGCCGTTGCCGTGCTGGCCAATGACCGCTACCAGCAATTGGCCACCATCGACCCTGCTTTTGAGCCATATCGCGACGATGCGGAGGTGGCGGGCATCCTGGGAGAGCGCTCGGCCTCGGTGCAGGTGCTGTTGCGGCAGATCGGGCGGTGAAGCGGCTGGTGAGCGCCTGCCTGTTGGGGCGGGACTGTCGCTATGACGGGCGTTCCAAGCCTGCTTCGGCGGTGATCCGGCAGGTGGAGAGCTGGCGCGCGGATGGCGATGAGGTGGTGGCGGTGTGCCCCGAGGAGCTGGGTGGCCTGGGAACCCCCCGGCCCGCTGCCGAGCTGCGGGGTGGAGATGGTGAGGCCTTCTGGCTGGGAGGGGCGCGGGTGCTGCGCGTGGAGGATGGGGTGGATGTGAGCGCCGAATTTCAGCGTGGAGCCGAGCGGGCCCTTCGGCTGGGCGAGGGCGCCGTGGAGGCGGTGTTGAAGGCACGTTCGCCCTCCTGCGGCTGTGGGGTCACCGAGATCGACGGGGAAAAGCGGTCGGGAGATGGGGTTTTTGCGGCACGCCTGCGCGCTTTGGGTCTGCGGTTGCGCACGGACGAGGAGCTCTAGCGCCAGCAGCACCGGCATGAGCAGCCGAAATGCTGACCATCTGGTATACTCATGCAGCGGAGGCAGGCATGCTGCTGTGGACTTCGATGGCGATGGCGATGGACTACGCACCCTGGCGGACGGCGTTGGCCGAGGAGGCCGGTTGGGAGGTTGTGGGCACCAAGAGTGTGGAGGGGGTGGGGGAGGTGCTCATTCGCCACAAGGTGATCCAGGGCCAGGACTGCCTGGAGGGGAGCACGTCGGCGACGCTGCCGGCGGATGCGTTGCTGGCGGCGGCCAGCGACATTCCCACCCAGCCCGCATGGTCCTCCTGGGCGGTGAAGGCATCGGTGAAATTGTCTGGAGGTAGTAGCGGTTTTGACTACTATCAACTGCTGGACAACCCCTTTCCCATCAACGACCGCTACTGGTTTGTGAAGGCCACCGTGGTCAGCAGCGGACCGGACCGTCGCTTCCAATGGGAGGCGATTGATCCTGCCAAATATCCGGAAGCGCTGGCCAGCGTGCTTGCAGCCTATCCCGATGCGGTGATGACCGGTGTAAACGTGGGCGACTGGACCTTCACCCCCACCGACAGCAGCACCAAGATCCGCTATCGGATCTGCACCGATGTTGGCGGGAAGATTCCCGATTGGGCGGGAGAGTATGCGGCCCGCACGACGCTGCCCACCAACCTCGCTGATTTGGTGAAAGAGGTACGGCGTCGGTTGGGATAAGTGTCGGTAAAATGCGATTTTTGGTGATACATTTTGTAATGTATCAATCAAATACGCCTGGAGGCCACTCGCCGGCGCGCACCTCTGCGTCGGTGAACAGGATGGCCTCCTCCCGGCCCTCTGCCGGACTCCATGCGCCACTTTTTTCGGTGACCTGAAAGTCAGGGGGTTGCAGGCGGGTATCATGAAATGGGACCGCCTTGCCCTCGCCCACCATCCCCAGCGGCACGCCTGCGCTGTCCAGCGACAGCGTGACCTGCTCACGCCAGTACAGGTTTCCCAGCTCCACCTCAAAGGTGGGGCCTTCATCGTGCAACACCAGCCAGTGGTCTCCGAGCTTGAACAACCACCAGTCAAAGCCGAAGCCATCGCCATCGGTGACCGCCAGCACCCGCTGGGGGGAGAAACTCCACTCCTGCACCCGCTCCAGCCGGGGAGCATTCATCGCATCGAAGTCGGCGAGGCGCTGCCGCAGCCGCGCCGCAGCGGACCGCCACCCCGCAAACCCCATTACAAAAAATATAAAGCACAAGCCCATCAAGGCCCAACGCATGCCGGGGCCGTCGCTGTCTTTGTAGGGGATAAAAAAGAACACCGGCATCAGCAGTAAGCCAATCCAGGCTACCAAAAGGCCCACCCGGGGCTCTCCGGCCAAAGCCCGCTCCAGGTTGCCCCGGAGCATCGCCAGATGGTCGGCGATCAACGCGCGCTCATGTGAAGTGGGTGGGCGCCACCGCGGCTCTGGCGCCGTCATGCCAGCTCCAGCACCGCCACCGTCTCCAGGTGGGGGGTCTGGGGGAACATATCGTAGGGGCGCAGGTTGCGAAGCTTCATCCCGCCCGCCAACAGCAGACGCAGATCTCTGGCCAGTGCCGCCGGGTTACAGGAAATGTAGACCAGAGGCTGAGGGCGAAGGCTGATCAGTTTTTGAACCACCCCCGCCTCCAGACCTTTGCGGGGCGGGTTCACCACCACCATGCTATCCGCATAGTTCGCCGGAACGGTGGCGTCGGCCATTTTTTGCGCCACAAAGGTGGCATTCACCCCGTTGAGCTCGGCGTTTTGCGTTGCACGCCGCACCGCCGCCTCTCCCTCCTCCACCCCAAAAATATCCAGCTTTTGGCTGGACCTTCCCCATAGCGCCATGCTCACCGACCCCACGCCGCAGTACAGGTCCACCAGCTTGCCCTGCGGTAGAGGCAGCTCCTCCCAAAGCCGACGCGCCATCGCCGGGTAGGTCTGAAAGAACTCCCCGGGACCCACCAGGATCTTCGCTCGTCCCACCTGCTCTTCAATCCAGGGCTCCCCCTGCACGGGGACGAAGGGCTGGCTGTAGTCGAACAGCCCATCGCCTTCCTTTCGGTTTTGGTGATACACCACGCTGTCCTCCTGCAAGAGTGACAGGTAGTGTACTACATCCTTTGTCCGCTCTCGTGATACTACCGTCAGCATCACTTTTCCATTTGTAGACGAAAGGCGTGCCACGATCGTCCGCATTGAAACCGGCGCAGCGGGCAGGCGCAGCAGCGGTCGCAGGGCCGGGGCCAGCACCTTGCAGTGGGGGATCTCCTGCACGGTATGGCTGTGCCGCCCGTAGGCGCCCAGCCTCCCATCGTCTCCCACCTGCAATTTCAGCAGGTGCCGATAGCCCTCGCGATCCGCCTCTCTCAGGGGTTCAATGGGGAGATCCAGTCCTTCTTTCACCAGGGCTGCCTGCAAGGCACCCACTTTGGCGCGAGCGGCTGCGGCGGGGCCCAGGTGCATCCACGGGCAGCCGCCGCAGCTCCAGTAGTGGGGACAGGTCGGCTGCACCCGGTCGGGGGAGGGGACCTCGGCGGAGCGCCAGTGGGCGTAGCGTTGCTGCTTGCCCGCGCCCAGCGGACGCACCCGTGCCTCTTCGCCGGGAATTCCCCCAAAAATACGGGTGGAAAGAGGATCTTGGGCATTGGAGGGCACAAGGGCCTCTCCATCAGGGTGCCAGGCAGTGGGGAGCATGGCGCCCGTCTAACCCGACCGCGTTAAAGCGCGAAAATGTGGCTCTTCCTCCTTGTTGCCTGCCGCCCTCCCACCGAGCTGAACCCGGTCACCCTCGCGGGTACAGACTACATCCTGGAGCAGGCCACCTTCGACCTGGAGCATATCCGCTTTACCGAATGTGAAAGCGGAAAAATGGTGGATGCCAACCTCTTTCGGCGCTTCTCCCTGATGGGCCCCGGGCCGATCCAGGTGCCCGACCGCCAATGGTGTAGCCTGGCGCTGGCTTTTCGCGAAGGTGGTCGGGGCATCTGGCTATCGGGTCGGGTGCGCCGGGATCAGGACACGCCCCTGCGTTTTTCCTACCAGCACGATCCCGGCGTTCTTCTCCAAAAGAAGGCTTTTTACGGGGATCGCTACGAGCTGGCCTTGGTGTTGGACCCCGATGTCCTGATCAAACCCGCCGCGCTGCTTGCCCTTGCGGCGGCTCAGGATCCCCCGGCCGAGGTGCTGTCCTACGGCATCGAGAGCCCGGAGTCGCGCAGCCTCGTCGCGCTGCTTCCTGATGCCCTGTGGATCGGCAACCTGCCGGAAGCCGAGCAGACCTTTGGACGCCGTTGGACTTTTGTACCTGCGGACTTTCAACGACGCACCAACGTCTATGTGGCCTCGGGCTGCTCCACAGAGGCTACGCAGCCGTGGGACACCAGTATCTACGAGGGTTTTTTGGATACGGGTGGGCCGCTGGACACCATGGCGGAAAGCGGAGCTGGCGACAGCGATACACACAGTGATACACACAGTGATGTATCAGAGAGTGGACCTGTCTACCACGACTATCCTGAAACATCGGGCTGCGGCGCCGCGCAGTC
>JBEIQS010000172.1:0-12672 GCA_040376425.1 Alphaproteobacteria bacterium
CCTGCCGCATAGGCAGACCCCCGTGTTCTCTTCCGACCACCGAGGAGGATTCCCGGCGGACCTACTTCACCGCGGCGGCCACCGCTTCGTAGTCGGGCTCAACGCCGGGGTTCGGCGCAATCCACTCGTAGGTGACCGTACCTTCTTCGTTCACAACGAAGACTGAACGCTTCGCCGCGGTGTAGCCGGGCATTCCCGCGAAGTCGTTGTGAGCGACGCCGTAGGCACTCACGGCCGCGCGGCTGTAGTCGGAAAGAAGCGCGAAGTTCAGCGCGTTCTTCTCCGCAAAAGCTGCATTGGCAAAGGGAGCGTCCACGCTCACGCCCAACACGGTTGCGTTGGCGTTGTTGAGATCGGCCAGCGCATCGCGGAAGGCACAGACTTCCTTCTGGCAGACGCCGGTGAATGCGGCAGGATAGAAGGCAATAATAACCTTCTTTCCGCGCAGCGAAGACAGGGCCACCAGCTCGCGCTTGTGGTTGGGGAGGGAGAATTCGGGGGCGGTCGTTCCAAGCAGGCTCATATGATCTCCAAAGGCCCGCCGAAGCTAAACACCCCCTCCCCCTCCCGTCCCCGCTCTGCGGAGTTCAGGTAGTCTGCCTCACCTTTCAGGGGCAGTCGTAGTTGGCGGCGGCGGGGGTGCCGTACTCCAGCCCACTGCCACCGTTGTCGTACCAGACATAGGCGCCGTCGGCCAGCGTGGAGCACCAGGACGCAACATCGTCGTTCAAGGTGGCATCAAAGGCTGCTGGATCCAGTGACATGGACTGCGTTGCATCGCGAGGCCAATTGCTGTTGGTGGTCCAGTCGTAGGCCACATGGTCCATCAGGACGCCGGTGGTGCTATCCCCCCCGTACCAGATCTGGAGATCGTCGGTGTCACGCTGAGGGTTCCAGGTATTATCGTGGTAGTACTCGGAATAGCTGGAGGGCTGCGACGCATCGCCCCAGATGTAGTCGCAGTACAGCAGCGAGCTGGGATCGATGCCGAAGCTGTAGGTGTCGGTCTTACACAATACTACAAACGTACCCGGATCGATGATGACCTCGTCGGCGGGATCCAGGTGGAAGGCATCGGTGCCCACACTGCTGGTGCGCATGAAGTACCAACCCGAAAGATCAATGGTCCGATTGCTGTTATTGTACAGTTCCAACCACACACCATTGGCGACGGAAGAGGTCCCACCGAAGCGGGGCTGCCGGTGCAGCTCGGTGATAAATACGTCGCCCACCGCAATAAAGTCCTCGTCTACGGACTCGTCGCAGTCTTCGTCCAGACCATTGTCGATCTCGGCCTGTCCGGGGTTACGCGTGGGATCGTTGTCGTCGCAGTCTCCGCCGGGTTCCGCGTAGCCCGAAGGTGGATCACAGGCGACGGTGGTGATGCTATCAATGCCCCAGCCATCCCCATCGAGGTCCAGGAAAAAGACCCCGTAGGAATTGGGGTCGGCCGAGCTGTCCGCGCTGTCGGCGGCGCCATCGCAGTCCTCGTCGCGGTTGGCGGAGTCGCAGACCTCCAGCGCACCGGGCGACACCGCAGCATCACCGTCGTCGCAGTCGGTCCCACTTTCCAGATAGCCCGGGGGCGCCTCGCAAAAGCGCTCGGTGGCGGCTGCGTCGCCATAGCCATCCCGATCGCTGTCCGGATAGTAGATCAGGCCGTCGGTGGCGTTGTTGTCCGGGTCGCCGTCACAGTCCCGGTCGGTGGCCGCACAGTCCTCTTCGGCCCCCGGGTGGATACTGTTATCTGCATCGTTGCAGTCGCTGCTGTCCAACACATAGCCGGCGGGACCGGGGCACACTTCAGTTCCGGTCGCGGCATCGCCGAAGCCGTCGCCGTCCTCATCGGCGTACCATGTGGCGGCCGGGGCTCCCTCGTCGATGCCGCCGTCGCAGTTCTGGTCCAGGCCGTCGCAGATCTCAGTTGCACCCGGGAAAATCGTGCCGTCTGCATCGTTGCAATCGGTGGCGTCGGCCACGGTACCCGCGGGCTGGGTGCAGGCGGCCGAAGATGTCGTTGTATCGCCGAAGCCGTCCTGGTCCACATCGGCGTACCAAAGCGGGGCGATCTCGTCGATGGTACCGTCACAATTGCTGTCACGGCCATCACAGTCGTCGGTGGCGTCGGGATTAACCGAGGCATCGTTGTCGTCGCAATCTTCGGTGGCAGCGAAGCCATCGCCGTCGGCATCGACCGGCTCCTTTTCGCCCCCGTCACATGCAGCAAGCGCCAGCAACCCCACCAAATACCATTTGTTCATAAGCCACCTCACGTTGACTGTATCATGCCATCGCCCGTCGGGAACGCCAATACGCCCTGCGTCACCACCTGTCTCCGGACACCGCAGCAGCGCTCAGGCGCCCCCTCAGGAAAAACAGAAAATCCGCCCCCTGAGAGGAGGGCGGATCCCCGTTGCTTACTGAAGAATCAGCGTGCGGGCTGCACTTTCACCACTTCCTGGTACTCACGCTCGTAGCGCTTCAGCGTATCCAGGACAATGCGCTGGTTGCGGCTGTTGGTGGAGTCCCCACCCCGGGCCGCGACCTCGTCCATGGCGCCGACGATCTCGTGGAGCTGCTCGCAGAGCTCCCCGAGACGGGTTGCCTTGACTTCGCTGCGCTTGCGGTTGGCAAACTCAGCGCGGTAGGCTGCAAAGACCTGATTGGCCTCGTCACCCAACATGGCGGCCAGACGGGTCACGTCGGTGCGGCCGCGCTCGGCTTCCACCTGGGACAGCTCGGTGCGGTAGAGCTGAAGCTGCGCCTGCACCTTGCCCACGTTCTCCTGGTGCACAGGTGTGGTGACGCCGAGCGCACGAACCGCCTCCATTCCGGCGAGGATGCCCTCCAGGGAGCGGATCATGCGACGAAGCAGGCCGATACGGCGGGAGGCGCGGGCCTTGCCGGAGAAGTGGTTGCGGTAGTAGCCGAAGACCCGGTTCGCCAAGGTGGCAAGCACCTGGGCGTGCCGGCCCGCTGCGAGGGTGGAGCGGGAGGTGGCGATCGCGGCCACTTCGCGGCGGTACAGCTCAACCGCGGACTCGATGGGGCGACGCGCCTCGGCCAGGGTGCTGTTCAGCTTGCCACCGGCTGCCGAGCGGTCCAGCGCAGCCTGGGCGAGATCGGCCAGCTCTTGCAGCAGCGTGCCGTCACGGGTGGTGCGATCCTGGCCCGCAAAGTCACGGCGGTAGCGCAGATCCACCAGCTCGGCCCGCTCCAGCGCGGCCCAGCCGTCCAGCACCGCCTGGCCGCCCTGCTGGGAGGCGGCGATCAGCCCGCGCTCGTCCTGGTACAGCTTCAGGTTGGCTTCGGCACTGGGGCGCACGGCAGAACCGGCAGGAATTCGCTCCACCAGATTCTGTGCGTCGGTGATGATCTGATCCAGCAGGCCCAGATCACGTGTACCCCGGGAGCGGTTTACGAAGCCCTGGCGATAGCGGGTGTGAATGGACTCTACGTCAGTGCTGAAATCGGCGGAAAGGGCCACGGTGTCTCCAAAAGAGGCTGCAATCTATCGGGGATCCACACGCCTCGCCACCGCTTTTATCTGCAATCTCCGCGTGCCGGTCGGCTGCCCTGTGCCTCAGAAACCGACAATGGAGCGGCCTTCTCCCCCTCTGCTGCGTAGCCCACAGAAAGCGACGCGGTTTCCTGCGTCCAGCCCGAACCCAGGGCCTGCCAGCCCGCTCCGGCCCCCAGCCAGAACCAGTCCCCGATCGGAACGGTGACGCCGGCTCCAATATCTACTGCTGGGTAGATTCCCGTGCCCAGGTAGGCCGTGTCGGTTCCCGCCGTCGCCTGCATTCCCAGGGAAGCCCCACCACAGAGAGAAACTCCCCCCAAGGAATCTACACTTCCCGCCGCTCCGCCGCGAACGGAAGAGAAGTCCGAGGGCGTAAAGGCTCCCGCCTCCCCCGCATCAAAGGCGTCCACCTGCCGATCGTGGGCCATATAATCTACTGCTGCGTAGATATCGATGTGGCGCTCCTGCGTGCCGAGGCGCCGGCTGCCCCAAAGACCCAGCTCCTGCCGACCCAGCGGCTCCAGTTGCAGCCCGTCCAGCCAGCCCACCTTCAGCCATGCGCCGCCCAAAAATCCAGAAGGAGCCTGAAAACTTCCCCACGCGCCCAGCCAGGTCCAGCTCACCAGGCCGAAGAGTGTTCCGTCTTCCGCGAGCCCTCCTCCCCAAGAAGAAAGGGAGTCGGTAAGTGGGCTTCGGCCCGTGCGCAGACCGGCCACCACCCCGCGCGCCTCATACCAGGCGCGCCCGTCCCACACCAGCGTTGCGCCCCCCAGGAAACCCAGGGGAGAAATACCCAACACCCCGCTGGCGCCCACTGGACCGCGATCGAAGCTGACTCCGGCATCCAGGCCCATCCCCAGGTTCTGGAACTCCCCATCGCCCAACCACACCGGCAGCAGGTCCACCCGAAGGTCCACCGGACCCACCGGCAGTCGCTGCAGCGACACGGGCAGTGCGTGACCGAACAAACGCGTACTCCCGATGGAGCCACTCTGGTGCATAAAGCGGTAGCCCGCGGCGACGTCGGGACGCACGGGCGCATCCATACGTTCTTTCAGCGCTTCAATCCTACGAAGGATGCCCCCGTCCTCCTTGGGGAGTCCGGTGATCGGCTCCACCGGCGGGCGGCTGCCATCCGGCAGCGGGGTCAGCGGCAGGCGGTTGTTCCAGTCCTCGCTCGGTGCCAGTCTTTCCACAGCCTCAAGCTGCTCTTTCGCCGCCTTCACCCGGCGCAGTTCCAGCAAGAGCTCCACCCTCCGCAGGCCCAGCTCGGCCGAACCCGTCCGCTCAAAGGAGCCGGCCAGCCATGCTTCCGCCTGCCCGGGCCGGCCCTGCCACCGCAGCAGCTCCGCGCGCCCCAACAGCGCCGGCGCAAAGTCGGGCGCCTCCTCCAGCGCACCATCCAGGATTTCCTGCGCGATTTTCCCGCGCCCCAAGGCCGTGTACATCGACGCGATCCGCGTTTCCCGACCCGGATCGCCTTCCCCCTCCAGCTCCTCCAGCAGTGCGAGTGCTGCAGCGAGGTTGCCCTTGGACAGGTGCCCGTAGATTTTCCGCTCGGCAAGGTTGAAGCGCGCATCCTCCATCCGAACGCGGATTTCTTCGCTATCGCTCAACTGCCAGGCGGTGCGCAGCGCCTCCACCGCTCGGGACTCCCGATCCAGCAATGGCGCACTTTCCAACAGCAGATCTGCCGCAGCCACCATGCCTGGATCCAGGCCCAAGGCCGCCAGCGCGGCCGTCCAGGCCTGCTCGGGGTCCTCTTCTGCCAGAGAGATCCGTCCGCGCAGGAGGAACACAAAGGCGCTTCCGGGCTCCGTTTGCTCCGCCTTGCGCAAGGTGCTCCGTGCCCCCGCATAGTCCTTTTGGGCAAGCTGTTGCCCCAGCAGGGCCAGTCTGATCTCCCGCTCCAACACCGACTTCTCGGCCGCCTCCAGGCTGTTTGCCCACGGCAAAGCGATCCACTCCTGCGCCTCCGACAGCCGACCCAGCGCGACATAGCAGCGCAACACCCCCTTCTGGGCCGCCAGTTCGCGCTGGGGGTCGCGGGGTTGATCCAGGTCGAACGCCACATTGTAGTAGGCCATGGCTGTGGCCGGGCGCTCCTGCGCCAGATACAGGTCGCCCAGCGCGACCCAGGTCCAGCCATCGCGCCGATCCAGCTCCAACACCTGCTGATAGAACTCCAGCGCCAAGGCTGCGTTTCCGGCAAGCGCCGCCTCGTTCCCCCGGGCCCGCAACAGAGCGATCCGTGCGCCGCGCAGCACCTCTGCGTCCATGTCGGTCCCTTCCAGCTCCGCCAGCAGCGCCTCGGCCGCGTCCAGGTCGGGGATGGCGATCAGCGCAGAGAGCTCGCCGACACGAAGCCAGGGATCATCCTGCCGATAGCGCTGCGCCTGACGGAACACGGCCAAAGCCTCACGGGCGGCCTGCAGCTCCAGGTAGCTGTTGCCGATGGCCTGTAGGACATCGGGATTATCGGCGTTGTTCTCCCGAAGACGCGCCAGCCGGGCCAGCGCCTCGCCCCGTTCGGCGCGGGTGGCGGCGTGGGCTTCGGCGATGGCGCGGGCACTGCGCACCAGCTCGCGCGCCCTGGCAATGGCCGGAGTGGTGATTTTGGCACGTTTTATCAGGTTTTCTGCGCTCTCCGGGTCAGCCAGAAGCACGGAGAGGGTGGCCGCCGCCGCAAGTGCATCGTGGTCCGAAGGATCAAGGGACAAAGCAGTCAAATAGGCTTTGCGGGCCTCTTGCTGGCGCCGCCCCTGCCAAAGCACGCCGCCCACCCCGCTGTAGAAGGAGGCACGCCCCGGCTGCATCGCCACCGCAGTCTGGTAGGAAGAAAGGGCATCTCCAAGCCTCCCCTCCCCCTTGTGCCACTCCCCGATGATGGCATGAATCACCGCCAGATCCACCCCAAGCTGCCGACGGCGCTCCACCGAGATTGCCCGCCGCGTCGCCGTTCTCCACAGATCCAGCACCTCGCGCTCTTCGCCCAGACGGATACCCGCCTCGGCATAGGCCCAGAGCACCGCCGGATCCCCTCCCCGCCGATCCGTGACCGGAAGGAGAAGATTCACCGCTTCGTCATAGCGCTTCTGCTCGGTGAGCACACGGGCACGCGCGAGACGCACCTGCCAGGGCAGCCCCGAGAGGGCCAGCGCCTCCTCCGTCAGGCGGTCGCGCTCCTCCAGGGGCAGAGTGGAACGCATCGTAGTGACGATGGTCACCGCCTGAACGATGGCTTTCATCGCCTCGTCCTGACCGGCAAGGTTGCGGGCTCCCCGCAGATCCCGCGCATCGAGCAGCGCTTGCAGCAGCTCCAAACGCGCACCCTCGTCCCCCGGCTTCTGACGCAGCCAGGCCCGCCAGGCGCTCACCTCCTGCCGATAGTCCCCCTTTGCATCCTGGATTTCCGCAAGCGCCACACAGGCGTCGTCTTTGCAGGAGCCGGAGGAACCCGCCACCTTCCGGGCGAGGTAGCCGTAGCCGCCGTCAAAGAGCGCCCGGGCACGGTTGGCGGGCGTCGGATTGGAGAGCGCAGCTTCCAACATGATGCCTGGATCGCGGATTTCCCCCTGGATCTCTTCGGGTTTGCCCAGCGCCAAAAGCGCGTAGGCCTCGCCCAGGGCACCCTCGTTGGAGCCCGCCTGCCGGAAAAAGGCCAAGGCCCGACCGGCATTTCCTTCCAGCAGGTAGAGGTGACCGAAGGCCACCCAGACCGACGGATTGTCCGACAACCTGGATTTTGCGCCGTTCAGGTAGCTGATGGCCCGCCGACGGTCCGGCCCATTCCACGGAGGCGCCTCGGCATAGCGAAGCGTAAACAGATCGCGTTGTTCCTGCGAAAGCTGGCGATCACCCCGAAGATAGCGGTAGTTGTCCGACCAGCCCACCCGCGCCGGCTCTTCCAACAGCAGCGTCAAAAGCTGCTCTCGGGCCACCGCACGCAGCTCTGGCACCATCAGAAGGGCCAGCAGAACATCCCGAGCTTCTTCCTCGGCAGTGCCTTCCTCAAGCAGCTTTTCTGCCTGCTGCAAACGCGCCGCAGGTCCCGTCGGATCCTCCACCTCCTGTGCCAGTGCCCACCCGATCCAGAAGGCCAACATCCGCTCGTTCCCCAAAGTAACCGCCCTCTATCCGCCAAAGGGCGCCGGTGCCATCACACCTGCCCGCCCCGCCGGCGCGCCACCCGACCGAGGAGCACCGCGGCCACCACTGCAAGCAGCGCCAATGGAGCCAGGAAGATCCAGCGTTGTTGCAGCCACACCCGCCCGGACGCGGGCGGCGGTAGCTGTCCCACCAGGCGCTGGGGCACCACGTTGACGGTGCGCACTTCGCCCTCGGACCCCAAAATCGCAAGGTTACCCGCCAGCTTGGTCAGCTCCTCCGGGTCCCCTAACTGTTGGGTCGTCAAGAGCAGCTCCAGCGCATCCGGCGCCCGCACCACCAACGTCGAGCCGTCGGAGGTGTCCAACGTCGCCTCGACCGTGCGGTAGCCACTCTCCACCTGGGCCGCAATCAGGGTGGTTCCCCCAGACGAAAGACGAGAGGCCATCGCGCCGGAGCTGGTGATCTGCCCCTGTTGCTCCATCTGTTGGTAGACCGCGTGGGGACTGTCCCACGGCAGCAAGAGGATCCGGTTCTTCGCATTTTTTGAAGCTGCAGAGGTGGTCAATCGTGCGGACCACTCACTCCCGACGGAGCGCCGCCCCAGATCGGCCATCAACTGCAGGCCCGCCGCCACCTCGGCCGCGGTGGGCTCGTCGGGAAGCAGGATTTCCGTGCCCTGCTCGCCGAAGGGCCAGAGCTGGAAGCGCAAGAGCGAAAGATCGGGGAGAAAAGCATAGCGATCGCGGGGAAGTATGACCTCGCTGTCCGACCAGAGCGTGCCCCAGATGTGCCGATCCGACACCCGCACGCAGGCGCCGAAGTCGCGATGGTAGAGGTGGAAGAGGAAGCGCAGCTCCGAGTAGGGGCTCATCACCTCTGCGGGGAGATCGATGAGGATCGACGCCCGCTCCTCTCCCTCTGGCCGGTCCAGGGGCACCGAGCGCAGCGACACATTGTTCAGCAGCACTTCCAAGGAAGAAAATCCGTTCTGAAGCTGAGCGGCGTAGGAGTAATTCACCCGCACCTGTCCGCCCCGCGGGCGAAGGCGGGCATCCCCCTCCAACATCAGCGGCACGGTGATCGGCGGGGCATAGAAGCCGCGCACACTCGCGTCCTCGAAGCCCAGCTCACTCAGTTTGAAGCTGTGCTCGGCGGGAGCGGGAATGGGCCGCTGCCGCGACGTGGGAGGCTCACCCGTTGCCATTGACGTCACGATGGCCCGTTGACCTGTCAAGACCTGAAAACGGTCATTGGCCGCCAATGCCTGGGCGGCGTTTCGCACTGCGGCGGGCGTCCGACCGGTAACCACCAGCACCGGCAGACTGGAATCGGCGGGGTTTGTGGTGATGGCCAGCAGCCCCACATCCCCTTCCGTCGGAAGATCCGCCACATAGGCCGCAAGTTCGGGAAGCTCCTCGGGCGTACCGATGAGCAGCGCCGGCCCCCCCGCCAGCTCCAGCGTCGGCACCGAAGGGCGCAATTCCACCCCCCGATAGTCCACAAGACGCCCCAAGGCATAGGTCAACAGCCCCGCCGCCTCCGCCGTGCTCGCGCTCACCGGGCCCGGATGGACCAGGGTGAGGCGCAGCGGACCGTAGCCTTGACGATCAAAAAGCGGATAAGGAAAATCGCGCAAATCTCCGATGATAGGCACAGACTCATAGGAAAAATCTATGGTACTGAGGCGGGAGATTCGCGTCCAAAGACTGGGATCAAAGGGGTCTTCGCAGTCACGCGTGTAGTGCTGGTCCACCAGCATGGTCAGGCGGTTGTGGTCCCGCAGCAGGTGCCGCGGAATGCGAAGCTCCATGCGCCCGTCGGTCGCGTTGAGGGGCCCCAAGGCCACGCTGCCCAACCCCTGATCGTTGAGGCGCAGCGTCAGGGTGCTGCGGTCCTCCAACAGCGTGTTGGAGTGGCCAAAAGAAAGGTTCAACACTGGATCTTCGGTCAGGTTCCAGCGACGGGGCAAGGGGAACTCCACGGTCTGCACCGCGGACACGCCCTGGAGACTCAGGTCGCGATCCTGGTAGAGATCGCGTTCAAACTCCACTTGAAAGTGACGGGGGGGCTCTTGCGCCAGCACCGTGCCCAGAACCAGAGCCAACATTCAGTCTCCCTCCCCCAAAAACTCTTCTACCCGATCCAGCGCTTCCTGCACCTCTGCGAGCGACGAACGCAGCTCCTGTCCCGACGCACCCGCATCCATTGCCTGGCGGATCTGGAAGAGACGCCCGGTGATCTCGTAGAGCAGCGGCTCGGCCGGAAGCGGCGCATCCGCCCGCAGCCCCAGGTGAAAGCGGATGGACCACAGGTGCTTTTCCCAGCTTCCCGGCAGCCCACGCGACAGGGGCAAGGTGGCCGTCCAGGCCTGCCAACGCAGCTCGCGAAGCCCCTCATAGGCAGCACGAAGCTCTTCTTTCCGGGAAAGGGATGCCACCTGCTGCCCATCGCGGATGGTCCAGCCCACAGCCGCCGAATCCTGGCCCACCCAGCCCCCCTGCAGGGCCATGCCGCCGATCAGGCAGGAAAGCCCCAGACCTGCCACCCCCAAGCCGGGCCGATTGGGGCCTATCAGAGGGGGAATTTTGGAGGAGGATGGGCCGAGGGAGGCGGGATCGACCAGCGCCGACCCCAACTGCTGCTGCCGCCGCGCCGCCCAACGATGGAAGAAGAAGCTGACAAAAGGTGCGGTGACCACCCGCACGGCCGACTCGAGCACATGGTCGCGCTCAAAGCGTGTCTCCAGCCACCGGCGGGGATCCGTAAACATCATCGCAATCACGACGCGCTGCGCAGTGGGCTCCAGCGCGTCAAAAGCCACGCCCACCGCCATACCTTCGTGGGTGGGATAGCGGATGCGCAGGGTGGCGGGCAGAGTGACTTCCAGGCCATCGGGCGTGGAAATGGTCAGCCAGATCCTGCGGGGTAGCTCAGTCACCGTCGGGAAGTGCAGACGTGCACCCCCCTCGGACAGATCCTCCACCCGCACCGGCAGGCTGGAGGTGGCGGCGGGGGATTCTTCGGCACCATGATCGGAGAATGCCTCACCTTCTTCAAAGGGAACCCAGGGGTACAGGCGGGCCGGCGCGTCGGGAAGGCCCGGCGTGCTCGGCGGATCGGGACGCTCCTCGGCCCGCACCCAGCCCCGGGCCTGGATGGCGAGGCGCACAGTGGCGCGGCGCTCCGGACGCTCCAGGCCCACGGTGACCGCAGCCCCCAAGAGCGCGAGGTTGTACAGGTTCCAGGCCTCGGCGATGAGGATGGTGTCGAGCTGTTCCGGGCGACTCAGGACCAGGTAGGGGAAAATCGCCAGCGACGTCACCGACAGCGCCAGAAAAAAGAGGACTGGAGCCGAGGATCGCCAATCAAAGGAGCGATGCTCTCGGTGCAGGCCCTTGGGTGTGACATGAAAACGGAAGGGAACGCCGACCAGAGCGGCGGTGGTCACCACGGCGGTCCAGGCGGCCAGGGCGGTCTGGTGCACCTCCGGCCAGAAGGAGTGGCGGGTGTTCCGGTGGGTGACCGAGGCAGTCATCAGCGACAAAACCAGATGCGGACCTGCAAAAACCAGAATGTCGCGCGAGGAGCATAGCAGCGGGTTCAGCCCGAACAGCAGGTAGGCCACCGGTGCGAGCAGGTAGATGATGCATGGGACTCCAAAGAGAAAATGGGAGGCTGAAAGTGTATAGTTGATGCGCTGGGCCAGACTGAGGCCCCGCTTGAACAGCGGGTTGTCCAGCCGGAGGATCTGGGTCATGCCGACGGCCCAACGGCTGCGCTGGGTCAAATGTGCCGCAAAACTCTCGGTGGCGAGGCCGGCCGCCTGGGGAATATCCAGGTAGATCGACTTCCATCCCTTGGCGTGCATCTTGAGCGAGGTGTGTGCATCCTCGGTGACCGTCTCAGTGGCGATGCCGCCCACCGACTCCAGCGCCTTCCGACGGATCACCGCGCAGGAGCCGCAGAAGAAGGCGCTGTTCCAGAAGTCGTTGCCCTTCTGGATCAGGTGATAAAACAACATCTGCTCGGCGGGCGCACGGCCCTCCAGGTAGAGGTTCCGCTCGAAGGCGTCGGCATTGTAGAAGTGGTGGGGCGTCTGCACCAGGGCCACCTTCGGGTCCTGGAAAAAGCCGACCGTGCTTTGTAAAAACGACGACACGGGCACATGGTCCGCATCAAAAAAAGCGACAAGCTCCCCCTGCGTCCGGCGCAAAGCGTAGTTCAGGTTACCAGCTTTGGCATGGGGGTGAAGATCCCGGCAAATCCGGGTGACCCCAAGCTCGCGGCAGAGCTGCTCGCGCTCCCGGCGCAGGGCCTGGTGCCGCTCCGCCTCCTCGGGATGGCCAGGATGATCCTCCTCCTCCACCCGGCTGTCGTCCAACAAAAACACTTTTTTATTCGGGTAGCGGATCTGTAGCGCCCCGATCAGGGTGCGGCGCAGGATCTCCGTCCCCTCCGTGTAGCAGGGCACCAGGATGTCTACCGTCGGCAGCGCCGGATCGTGGATGTCGATGGGAACAGGACTGCGTTCACGATGGACCGCCGTCTGAAAATAACCACCCATCAACACAAAGAAGGCATAGCCTTCGGCGAGGAGCAGGGCGATGGAGATCAGGGTGTCCGGCAGCTCCGATGTGGCCCACTGAAGGCGACCCTCCGCGTTGAACCTGGGGATACCCTCCAAGACCAGGGTGTCGGTCAGGCGCCACAGGTAGTAGCGGGTGGAGCCCGCCGCCGAGATCAACATGGCGGCGATGCGGTACTCCGGGAAGAGCCAGAGCGACAAGAGCCCCACCCCCACCAGGACCAGCGACTGAGCCTCCTCCCCCGTACTGTCCAGGCGTACCAAAGAAAAAAGACCCAGCGCAAGCAGCGTGCCCACCACTACAAATGCGATCGCAACAGGCCGATCCCAGAAGGAGGCCGCCGGGGGCTTCATCAGAAAAAGTCCGCCACAATCTCGTCGATGGTGCGCTGTAAATCCCGATCATCGGTGAGGGTGCGGGTAAATGCCGCGCGCGCGGCCTTGCGCGGATCCA
>JBEIQS010000305.1:0-5532 GCA_040376425.1 Alphaproteobacteria bacterium
AGGCGCAGCACCGGGCGACCGTCCCGAACGGAGAGCCCTACCGCACGCGTCAGGACGGCGCGGTCCTCGCTGAGGGGTAGGATAGAGGTCCAATCCGGCGTATTTACCCGAAGACAACCAAAAAATGGCTCTACAAACCAGGACGGATCGGTGGCAAAATGGGAAATATAAAACAACGGATTATGGTAATAGTAAGGCATTTGGAGCCGATCCAGGAGCGTACGGATCTGGGGCAGGTGCTCCAGATACAGACGTATCGATGAATCGACGGAGTGTCCCCGGCTCATCCGACCTCAACGGGGAATGTAACGGGAAATTGCCTGCGGCACGCTTCGACGTGGACCTCGGGTAGCGAATTCCCTGAATGAGGCCTCATTCAGTTTTTCTTCTTCTCCAAGCCCCCATAAGGAACAGGCCCCAAAGTGGGGACATGGACGAGGAGCTCTGGCTGCCACAGCAGGGCGCGGGATTCTGGTCGTCACAGTCGGCCGATGCGAGCAGCCCGTCGCCGTCCCGATCGTCGTCCCGACCATCACAGTTCTGGTCCACGCCGTCGTACCATTGCTCGTCTTTATCCGGTGCGATGGTCGGATCTCCCTCTCCGCAGTCCCCCTCGGTCCAGGACCACCCGTCACCGCCCACATCGCTGCCCCTCGGGAAGGGAGAGGTCCTCCCCCATCCGCCCCAGCTCAAATCCCAGGCTTTCGAACGCCACCTGTATCGGCATCATCGGGCCGGTGGTGGCATAGGTGGAACGACGCTGAAAGGCCGCATAGAGCGAGGCGCGACTCAGCGTCTCGGTCTCGGGGAGCACCACCACGGTCAACCCCCTCCGGTCTTCGGCACAAACCCGATCGCGTCCAGACGACAGGCATCTCCGGGGTCGCTGTCGTGGCTGTCCGTGCCTGCTGTAAAGCCGTCTTCAGCCCAAAGCGATCCGGGTCCAGCGCCGCCTCGACCGAGCCTTCCGGTACCACCCCGGTGGCGGGAGGGTCCCGGGCAAATTCATCGTACATGCTGTTTCCGTGTTGGGAGTACACCTCAACCACCGGCTCATAGGCGGAGTGCTGGCATTCCCACTCTACCGGGGAAGGACGCATCACACCCGGATGATGCGGCATCAAAAGCATAGGTCCAAAGCGATCGGACAAGGATGCGGCCCAGATCCGTAGGTTCTCACAGCTTCCGTTGTTGCGGGCGCGTTGAAAAATGTCCTCCCGCCGTGAACAGGTCGCACAGCTCTCCGGATCGTAGAAGCTCCCATCGCCAGATAGACCGGTATGCGAATGGGGATCTCCCAGGTAGTAGCTCCACCCATTGTAGTGCTCTGCTGCCTGGCAGATGGAGAGGAGTAGGAACATCACAGCTCCGATCGCCAATTTGCCCCGCCCGGTTCCGACCGGCAAGGGGAAGCCGATTGAATGACCGACTTCTGCGGTCGCTATTCGGCGGCGGGCAGCAGTGTCAACAGGCTCTCGGTGTGCGCCTGCACATCGGCCTCCGCCGACCAGAAGGGCACGGTGGAGCCAGAGACCCAGGCGGGCAGCAGGTCCACATTGTGCGGGTGGCGGGGGTGGCCGGAAGATCCACCCGGATGGGAAAAGCGGGTCTGGCTCAGATCGGAGAGCGGCTGAATCAACCGCATGGACGCTACACTTCCCACCACAAAGGGCCAGTCCCGGGAGTCGTAGCTGGCGGCGTTGATGGTATTGGGCGTTCCGCCAATGGCCAGGTCCTCTACATTCCACTTCTTCAGCAGGGCGGAGGCACCGCCGAAGGGGTGCTTCAGCCGAAGCGGATGGGCCAGTCCCCAGGTCCAAGCTGTAGAATCACCTCCCATCCGCTCAGCCAAAAGCGTGCAGGTCCGACCCAGGGCCGCTGCCACCGCCTGCGGACGATCCGGGTAGTAACGCTCCAATCCTCCCCCGCTTCCCCAGGCGGGCTGAACGCGGTCCAGGATCGACCAGCCCGGCACCGCCGCGGAGAGGTAGCTTGAAAATCCGCTCTCTCCCAAGCTATTCTGCAAGCCCTCCCGCATGTACTCCACATGGAACACCGCCCACACCGTCGCTCCCGAACTCTCCGGCGATGCGACGTAGTCCCAGTCGCGCAGGATCTGGAGGCAGCGAGCGGCGTCGGGATCGGGCGTCTGCACGTCGGCGAGGAGCACCGGCAGGACGCGGGCGGCATTCAGATCCTTCCGATCGTACTGAATGTCTTGAACAGACTGAACGTCGTGCTTTTCCCGGCTTTCAATCAACTCCGAGATGCGGCGGAAGCGGGCATCGTCGATGTAGTGCGTACTGACCCGCCATGCGTCCGGCATCGCCAGGGGCCGGGAGTTTGCCGTCACCACATAGCCGCGCTCGGGGTCACGCTCGCCCGGCATCGCCGGCAGCCAGCCCTGCACGCCCACGCCCGGCGCCGACGCGGCATAGGGCAGGCGCCCATCCCAACCCACCCGGTTGGGAAAACGACCAAAAGGTTGCCAGGCAAAGTTGTTGGTGTCGGCCACCAGGAGGTTCTGAGAGATCACTGTGGGCACCGACACGGCCGCCAGCGCCTCGTCCACGTTCTTGGCCATGTTCAGGCCGATGAACAGGTCCAGGCTGCGATCCTCTACCTTCAAGGCGTGCCATTGCAACACCACCACATGCGGCGCGTTCAGATCGGAGATCACCGGCCCCAGCTCGGTCCAGGTGGTCACGCTGCGATCGGGCTCCTCCTGCCCCTTCAGGCGGACGCTCACATCCACGCGGCGGAAATCTTTGTGGACTCCATCCAAAAGATAGCCCTCACCATCACGCTGTAGGATGGCAAGATCAACAAAATCAGCCATCACATTCGTGAAGGCCCAGGCCACCGACTGGTTGTGCCCCAGGACGATGAAGGGGGCCCCCGGGATGGTCATCCCGGCCAATTCCACACCTCCCGCCTTGCCTTCCACCGGATACCACAGCGAAGGTACCCGCTGCCCCAGGTGCGGATCATTCACGACGATGGCCTTGCCGTCCGCGCTGCGTGTGGGGCCGATGATCCAGTTGTTGGAACCTCCTAAAATGGACACATAGGCGTCCAGCATCGCCGTCACTTCGGGCGCCGCGGAAAGGGCACTGGTGGGCATGGCCTTCTGCTTGGACGCATCCCCTCCCCCCAGAACCCGCTCGAAAAACTGGTATTCTGGCGTCCAACCACCCACTTCCAAGCTGCGCGCCTGATCCCAGCCTGCGCCCACCGCGGGCTCGGTGGGGTCGAAGCGGAACAGCAGATCCATGTCCGCCGCGGGGACAGCGCGCAGGTTCATCGCCGCTACTTCCACGGAGGGGTTTTCGGCCAAGGCCCAGGAGTTCAGCCACACCGCCCCCATCGCGTCCCAGGGCATCCACTCCTCAAACTCCGCCCCGATCAGGCGATACTCCACCGGCAGCGTCGGGAGGGCAGCCGCACCTGCATTCAAACCACGGGTGTAGGCATCCAGCTCTGCCCGAACTTCAGGCGATGCCTTGTCATAAAAAGACTGTGCGCGGGCGCGCAGCTCCAATCCCGCCATAAAGCGGTCCAGGTCGCGCACATCCTCGCCCCGCCACTCGCCCAACCTCCCGAAAGCCAGGCGCCGGGTCAAATCTGCCTGGAACAGGCGATCCTGAGCGTGCATAAAACCAATACTGTAAAACAGATCCTTGGTGTCCTGCGCGCGGATATGCGGAACCCCATGTTCATCCCGCGCCACGGTAGCCGTAGCGGAGATTCCCGGTGCCGCGAGCTCCGCATTCACCTCTGGCCAGGAGGCTTTGCGCGTGGCGATCGCTGTCAGGGCACAGCCGGTGAGGAGCGGCAGGAGGAGGAGGCGGTGCATGGGCCCTCAAAAGAGCCCCCTGCTTAACCCCCTTTGCGCAGAATTCCGACGTGCAAATCCGCGTCGGGCGGCATCCACTGCTCGGGGTCGGCCGCCTTCTGCTCGCCCGAGCGCAGATCCCGCAGCTCGTGGTCGGGGCGGCTGCCATCTGCCGGGAACCACACATAGGGAATCCCGAGATTGGATGCGTATTTGATCTGCTCACCCCACGTCTTGGCGCGGTCGTAGACCTCGGTGGGAATGCCCCGGCGGCGCAGGCGCTGGGCGGTGGCCAGGGCTACCGGCCGGGCTTCTTCGGAGGCCAGTGCCACCAGGACACAGGTCGGGGTCTGGCGGCTGGGCGCCAGAAGTTCCTTTCCGAACATACGCGCAAGAATACGCGACAATCCCACGGACACCCCGATTCCCGGCAGTTTTACCGGAGAACCGAGAGCCGCAGCCAGGTTTTCGTAGCGGCCGCCCGAGCACACCGAGCCCAGGTCTTCGTGGCCATCCAACTGCCCCTCAAAGACGATGCCGGTGTAGTAGTCCAGGCCGCGGGCGATTTTCAGGTTCGCGCGCAGCCGACCATCGGGAATGTCGCTTGCACCGCGCATCACAAATTCCAGCTCAGACAAGCCTTCTTCGAGGAGCGGGTGCTGCACACCCAAGGCACGCACCTGATCCAGCACCCCAAGACCCGACCCGGAAATTTCCGAGAGCTGCAGCACCTTGGCCGACGCATCCTCGCGCATGCCAAGCTGATCCTGCAAGAGCTGCCGCACGGCCGCCGGCCCGATCTTGTCCAGCTTGTCCACTATCCGCAGGGTGGGCGTGATCTCTTCCAGACCGAGCGCCCGGTAGAAACCCTCCAGGATCTTCCGGTTGTTTACCTGGATGGTGGGGGTGGGCACCGGCAGATCGGAGACCACCTCAAAGAGCAACTGCGCGATCTCCACGTCGTATTGCAAGGACAGTTTTTCGGGCGCGATGACGTCTGCATCACATTGATAAAACTCCCGAAAGCGGCCATCCTGCGGCCTCTCCCCTCTCCACACCTTTTGAATCTGGTAGCGACGGAAGGGAAAGGAGAGCCGCCCGCGATTCTGGACCACATAGCGCGCAAAGGGCACGGTCAGGTCAAAGTGCAGGCCCAGCCCGGCGCCTTCCCGGTCCTCTGCATCGGCGTGGAGACGGCGCAGAACATAGATTTCCTTGTCCGCATCTCCGCCTTTAGAGGCGAGATATTCAATGGGCTCCACCGCGCGTGTTTCTACCGGAACGTAGCCGAACAGCTCGTAGCGGCGGCGGATCCGGTCCAGAAGCTGCTGCTCCACCATCCGCTGCGGCGGCAGCCATTCCGGAAATCCTTTGATGGGGCTGATCGAGGCCATGGGGTACTCCTGGCGCGGCTTCTAACCGATCGTCAGCTTGATTTCCCCCACCGTCGGTCCATCCGGCGCAAGCAAAATCCGCACGGAGGTTCCCGCAGGACTGGATGCAACCATCACTTTTGCCGACCCCAGCCCACGACGCAGCAGGATCTCCCGCGCCACCCGCTCCAGGCGTTTGCCCAGCAGCGGGCCGGGCGGATCGCCGCGCGTGCAGTCCATAAAGGCGCCTTCCAACTCCTCTTCCAGCTCTACAGGCGACGGAGGCTCCACCACATGCCTCCGCACCACCCCCAACCCCGCCCC
>JBEIQS010000113.1:0-19078 GCA_040376425.1 Alphaproteobacteria bacterium
CGTGACCTGAAGCCGGAAAATGTGCTGATCTCCAACAACACCGATCTGCGCCCCGGTCGAAAGCTCACCGACTTTGGCCTCTCCTTTGCGCAGCAGACCGATGACGATGCGGCCGTACTCGGAACCCCCGCTTACATGGCGCCGGAGCAGTTCCGACGGCAATGGCGCGACTATGGGCCCTGGACCGATCTGTATGCGCTGGGCTGCGTGGGCTGGGCCCTGTGTACCGGGCAGCCCCCCTTTGGCCTGAACCGGCCCCCCGAAGTGCTGATGATGGCCCACGAGGAGCTGCCTCCGCCGCGGCTGAAGCCGAGGATTGCCGTGCCGGAGGGCGTGGAGCGCTGGCTGCGGCGGCTGCTGGAAAAGAAGCCCGAGCATCGTTTTCCCACCGCCTGGGATGCGTTGATGGAGCTGCACCGGGCCGACGGCGATCGGGTGGCCCCCAACCGGGTGCCGGAGCGTTGGCAGGTGGAGCCGCGCCCGGACCTGCGGCTGCTTTCCCTGTCCATGTATGGGCTTCGCTCCTTGCCAGTTGCCGGCAGGGTGAACGAGCGGCAGGAGCTTTGGGATCAACTTCGGCGGGTGGAGAGCAGCGGGCAGCCGGCGGTGGTCGTTTTGCACGGGCACTCGGGTGTGGGAAAAAGTCGCTTAGTAAGCTGGCTGTGTGAGCGATCGGCGGAGATGGGGGCGTCCACCCACCTGCAGTTGGATGCCGAGGGCGGAATTCCGGGCATGCTCGCTCGCCATTTCCGCTGCGAGGGGTTGGAGCGGGATGCAGTCACGGCGCGCCTGTCACAGCATCTTCCCGGTGTTGATCCCTACGAACAGGAGATTCTCGCTGCGATCCTTTGCGGCGACGAGGTTTCGGCTTCCGAACGCTACGCCGTATTGCGACGGTTTCTGGCCCGACTTTGCAGGATCCCGCTGATTTTGTGGATGGAGGATGCCTGGACCACGCCCGACGCGCTGGATCTGGTGGAGCGACTGCTGCAGGCGGAGGAGGCGCTGCCGGTGCTGGTGCTGATCACCGCCGAGCGCGAGGCTTTGCTGGAAAACCAAAGCGCCGCGGCCCGATTGACGGCGGTAACCCGTGGTTTTCGCTGTATCTGGCTGGAAGTGCCCGGCCTCTCCAATCCGGAGATGGACTGGTTGCTCACCGAACATCTACGCATCAGTCCGGATTTGGCCCAGAAGCTTCGCCAGCGGGCAAATGGAAATCCCTCTTTTGCGGTGCAGGTGGTCAACGATTGGGTGCAGCGGGGTATCCTGGAGCCCCAGCCTTCGGGCTTGGTCCTGAAGCCGGGGGCCGTGGCCAGCCTCCCGGATGACATGCAGGCGGTCTGGGCTGCAAGGCTGGATCGGATTCTGGAAGCAGCACATCTGGATGTCTATGGCTCCCGACGGGTGCTGGAGCTGGCGGCGATCTTCGGCGAGACGGTTCCGGAGGAGGACTGGCTCTCCACAGCCGGTGCGCTGGATCTGCCGGTGGACGAGCAGCTCCTTCCCAGACTCTTGGCGGCAAAGGTGGTGAAGCGGCAGGATGGTTCCTTTGCTTTCGTACACCCCATGCTGCGGGAGTGCCTGGAGCGCGAGGCGGAAGAGGCCGGGCGGCTGCGTTCGCTGCGGCTGGCCGTGGTGCAGCGGCTCCAAAGGCATGTCAGCCAGCCGGGTTTTCCCGAGCGGCTCGCATCGCAGCTCATCGCGCTGGGGCTGGAGGGCGAAGCGCAGCGGGCATTGTTGCAAGCGGCGCACCAATACCTGCGCCTCGGAGACCGGGGCACGGCGATCAACCTGCTGGATCGTGCCACAGCCTTGTTGCCCAATGTTCCGCCAGAAGATTCGCGGCATGCCGAGGGGGAGCTGCTGCGGGCGCGGCTGTTGCACTCGGAGGGGCGCTACGAAGAGGCCAGACTTTCGGCGGACAAAGCGGCAACACTGGCGCGCGAGCGGGGCTGGTCGGAGCTGCTGTCTGCGTCACTGACCGAGCTGGCTGATTTGACCCGCCATCGGGGCAGCCCATCGCTGGCGCTGGAGCTGTTTCAGGAGGCCCACGAGCTGCACAAGCGCAGCGGCGACCGCATGGGGCTGGGCGTATGTCTGGTAGGCTTGGGCGAGCTGGCCAGCCAATTCGGCGAGCTGGGGCAAGCGCTGCGCCTGTTGCAGCAGGCGCTCACGATATTCTCCGACCTGGGGCAGCGGCGGAAGCAGGCGGACACCCTTCGGGAGCTGGCCGATACCGCACGGCGGGCCGGAAAACTGGATCAGGCGGCGGGCTGGGTGGAGGAGGCGCTGCTGTTGTACCGGAACCCGACGGTGCCCAGCGGGCTGGCCTCGGCCACCAACATCCAAGCGGCGATCCACCGGCAGGGAGGGCGGCTTTTCCAGGCGGAGTCCCTCGCTTTACGCTCGCTCCAGATGTTCGAGGCGCTGGACTCCCGGCAGGTGGTCTTCCCGCTGTGTAGCCTCGGTTTAATCTATGCACAGCTTGAACGCTTTGAAAAAAGCGAAGAGTTGTTGCTCCAAGCGCTGAATGTTTTGCAGCACCAGGGGCGCCTGGTGCTGGAGGCGGCCGTCCACGCGATGCTGTTGCCGGCCCTGAGCGCGCGCGAGGATTGGGTGGCCTGGGACCAGCATTTTCTCCGTGCATCACGCCTTGCAGAGGATACCGACACCGTCGATCCGGATATCGCCGAGTCTCTGACACTCAGTGCCCGTCGCCTTCGGGATTCTCGCCGCGCCGTCGCCGCATGGGAGATGGCCAGGAGCCAGTGGTTGTCGCTCGGTTTTCAGAATCGGGTGGCCGAGGCAAATGCTGCACTGGTGCGGGTGGGCTAGGTGCTTCTGGTTCCAGCGGCCCTGGCCCATGTCCCGCATGAGGTGGTGCATTCGGTGGCAGCGCCGCCAGACCTGGGAGAAGGCAGTTGGTTTCTGTTGAGAGCCTATGAGGGCGTCCACCTGCTGCGCAGCCAGGATCAGGGGCGGAGCTGGGAAATGGTGGGCGGAGACCCGGCGGGGGATGCGCTGGTAGAGCTGGCTGAGGTAGGCGGTGCGGTGGTGGCCCGCTCCCAAAGTACCCTGTGGTGGACGGTGGATCAGGGTGAGACCTGGCAGAAACAGGCGTTACCCGCAGAGATTGTGGATATGCAAGGCGGTGCGCGTCTGGTCCTGGTGGGGGATGGCATTTGGGCAGGAACACCAGGGCAACTGAGCAAAGAGGCCGATGGCATTTTTGTAAGTGTTGGCGCGGGCGAGGTGGTGACGGCGGCGGATGGCGGGATCTGGCGGGGGCTCCCCGAGTGGACGCAGGTGGCGATGATGCCGGGCGCTGTGGGGGCGCTGGGGGAGGGGGAGCAGCTCTTTGGTTTGAACGAGGAGCGCCGCCTGTTCCGCTGGGAGGACGGTTGGACGGCCTGCGGCGAGGTGGAGGTGCGCGGGATCTACGCGATGGCCACCGACGGGCAGGGGGGCCTGTTGGTGAGCGGAGCGGACGTTGCTCCGTACTATTCCGACGATGCCTGCCGGAGCTGGGAGCTACGCGACCCGCCGGAGTCCGTGGTCTACGGCGTCGAAGGTGGGGCCCACGATCCCAGTCAGGCCTATCCCGTGCTGTTGGCGGCCGGCAGTCGCTGGGTGGTTGCCGGCTGGTTCGGTTTGTGGAATAGCTACGACCAAGGTAGACAATGGTTGGATGGTCCAACCGTGCCGCCCGACTATCTGCGGGGCCTGGCGGTGGTGGGGAGCCGGGTCTACAAAGGGTGCTACGGCTTTGGGGTGGCCTACTCCGACGACGATGGTCAGACATTTTCGTCTCCAAACCTGGGGCTTCTGCCATCCAACGCTCAGATCATCTTGCCGGTTCCGGAGTCGGAGACCCTTCATGCGGTGGTGAACCATCGGGGTTGGACCTCGCAGGATGCGGGGGTGAGCTGGAGAGCGTGGCCCACCAGCGATGCCCTGGACCACATCCGAAGCTGGGCGATTTTGGAGGACCGGACACTGCTGGTGAATTCGAACACCGGAGTCTGGTTTACCAGTGATGAAGGGGCCACAATTCAGTCCGATCCCGCGCTGGACGCGCTGCTGGATGGCGAGGCGGTGGTGGGGGTGGCCTCCTTTTCCGGGGTGGTGGTAGGGGCCACCTCTTTTGATTGTGTGGGGACTGCAACCCGCCTGCTGTGCCGTAATGCGGGCGAGGACAGCTACCGTCTACGCTATCAGAGTGAAGGACCGCTCTGCGCGCCGGCGGCGGGTCTGGACGGCGTGTGGGTAGGCGGACCGGCGGGTCTGCATCGGGTGGATAGCGTCGGGAGTGGAGATGTGATGGCGCCGGTTGCGCCGGAGAGGATTTTTGTAAACAGGAGCGGAACGGTGTACCTGGCCACCGCAGCGGCCGAGGTGTACCAGCTTGATGGAGCGGACTGGCGGCGGTTGGCTCAGATGACCGCCCCGATCGCCGAGATCGTGGAGTTGGCGGACGCTTCTTTGTTGGTTGGCACCCACAACGGGATCTGGCGGATGGACGGGCTCTCGGAAGAACAGCCCACGATCCTGCCCTGGGGGACCTGGGGGCGCATCGATGGGAGCAGCGATTTTTTGAGGTGGTTTCCGGAAAAACCGGGAGCGGAGGTGGAGGAGGCGGCGGACTTCGGCGCGGTTCACCCCCTGCGCCCCGGCACCGAGCTGCGCGGTTGGCTGCGGGGCTCCCGCTTGCAGATCCGAGGCCGCAGCCGGGCGGGGGCGCAGGTGCTGCTGCGGCTGGACGGCGAGCCGGTGGCCACGCTGGGGCACACCGGAGACCGGGAGCTGCGGGTGCTTTGGAGCTCCGAGGTGCTTGCGGAAGGCTGGCACATGGTGGAGCTGGTGGGGGTCGAGGGGGGAGTTGCGATCGACAGCCTGGACGGCTGCAGCGGCGATTCGTGGGTGGCCTGCACGCCGGATGCTCCGGAGCCTCCCGAGGTGTCCGAGCCTCCCCTCAGCGAGGAGAACTGCGGTTGTCAACGTGGCGTGGGAGCCTGGCTTTCGTTGGGGATTTTCGGGCTCACCCGCCGCCGATCTTTGCCACGGTAGACATCTCTCTACCGCATGGTAGAGAGATGTCTACCATTGATTTATGGCCTTATTCAAGCAATATCGCCAACCGGTCAAAGATCCTTGACGATGTCCACCCAGTCGCCGAAGTGAACCCGGTTCACCTGCTTGCCGTTCTTGATCAGCTCGCGGGCAATGGCCTCGATGGCGTGCCGCATACACACCGGCTCCCGACGAGAGGACGCCAGAATACAGGCATTGATGGACGCATTGATGATGGCACCACCTGCCAAAATAAACTGGTTGGACAGGTAGTTCAGGTCCAGATCGGCCCCACGAGGCGCCCCCGGTGGGAAAGCCCGCTCCCACAGGCGCAGGCGCTGATCGGGCGAGGGCATGGGGAACTCGACCACGGCGCCAAAGCGGCGAAGGAAGGCTTCGTCGATGTTCTCCTGCAAGTTGGTCGTCAGGATGGCGCAGCCTTCAAAGACTTCCAGGCGTTGCAGCAAAAAGCTGACTTCCTGGTTGGCAAAGCGGTCTTGCGCCTGCTTCACCTCGCCGCGTGAGCCGAACAGTGCGTCCGCTTCGTCGAACAGCAGCACCGCGGTGCCGCCCTCTGCCGCATCGAAGATTTCCCGCAGGTTCTTTTCGGTCTCACCCACCCACCTGGAGATGACGGAGGACAGATCCACGCGGAACAGGTCCAGACCCAGGGTGCCTGCGATCACCTCGGCGGCCATGGTCTTTCCGGTTCCGGGACCACCGGAAAACAGTGCTTTAATGCCGTAGCCGCGTGGACGGATCTTGTTGGCACCCCAGCGGTGGTACACATTCTCCTGTTCGGACAGATAGTGGACCAGATGTTGGAGCTGTTTTTCGATCTTCTCCGAGATGATAAGGTCTTTCCAAGTGAATTGCGGCACGATGTGCAAGGCGAGCCCCCGGAACTCCGGACGGCTGCCTTCCCGGGCTGCGGCCCAGATGGCCTCGATGGTCGGCTCCTTGTTGCCACACTCCGCCTCGGCGCGCTCCAGCACCCGCTCGATGGTGGTCCCTCCTACCGAGTAGAAGCGCTCGGCGACGTCCGCAGCCAGGGATTTGCTCCATCCCCGGCGTTCCATAGCGCTTTCCCAGGCATGGTTGCGCTCGTCCAGCGTGGAGCGGCCCACCTGTACCGTCACCGATGGCCGCTCGCTGCCCAGCAGCGAGCCCACCGCCCGGCGATCGGCACCACTCACCAGAACAGGATATGGAAGCTGCGCAAGTGCCGCACCCAACGCGTTCATCTGCGTGCGTAGTGCCGGGTCCTCCTGCGCCGCTGCCACGTTGATCAGGTAGGGCAGCGCACCGGTCATGCGCAGCTCGCGGATCAGATCGTAGGGCTCCTCCAAAAAGGCGCGGGCACGCTCCAGATCCACACGCACCAGGGGCCGTCCCACCTGCCGCGCGATGGCCTGCGCCGTACCTTCCCGCATGCCGATGGTGCTGCCCACGACCGCCACACTCACCGCCGCGTCCAGCGCGTCGCCCAGCCCCTCGATGCGCTTGCGGGTCGGCACCGGAATGAACACTTCCTGCGAGGTATCCACCGGATAAAAGCCCGCGGATGGCGGAAGCTCCTCCTCCTCCAACAGCCACCGCATCAGTCGGGCGGCGGGCATCACGCGGCGGGCGGTGTGGGTGTCCTGGCCCTCGGCCGGGTGCAACAGCAGCAGGCGATACTTGATCAGGGGCGCATTGGACATCAGGCGTGCCTGAAGACCCAACCGCTCCCGACGCTCGGCGCGCAGGACGCGCGTGGCCATGTCCACCGTAAGGTAGGCCTGGTTCAAGTTATCGTTCAGGTAGGCGAAGATTTTGCCGTAGCCCGAGCTGATCTCCGGCGCGATGGCCATCAACAGAAGGTCCGCATCCTCGCCATCCAAGTCGAAGGCGCGTCGCAAGCGCGGAAAGCGTCCATCGGTGGCATCCCGAAGGTTCATCGAGGCATTGACCGCATCGTCCAGACCATCGGGGCCGGTGGGCCAGTCGATCTCCCCATGTTGACGCAGCAGTGCATCCACCTCGTCGTCGGTGATCACCGAGCCCCAGAACTGCCCCTTGGCGCGCATCGCCGGTCGGGCCCGCTGCCGCCGCACCGCGCGTAGCAAGAGCAGATCCGTTCGACGCAGCCGCCTGGACAGCTCCTCAAATACGTTGGCCAAGCCACACTCCTATTACATCCAGCCTTTCTTGTCGCCCCAGCGGTCGTTCTTCGTCTCACGGGCCCGGTCCATGGTCCGGATAGTCTCTTCCGCCAGCTTCTGCACGATGCCTTCGTGGCTGAGCCCTTGGGCCCGCAGGTCCCAGTAGCCGCGCTCCGCGTCCCGCTGTCCCTCCGCACGCCCCCGCATTTCGGCCGGATTCTGCCCGTTACCGGTCCCGAATCCACCGGCCTGCGTCTGCGTGGCCTCGTGGCTTTCCACACCACCCGCTTTGGCGCGGTGCAACACCATACGCTCCACCTGGCGGGCGGCAATTTCTTCGCCATCGCGCCCGTGGTTGAAGCCTTCCCCACCGGAGTGTTCCAGGTGGTACTGCTCGTGAGCGTAGAGTGCCTGATCTTCCGCCTTGTTCGGGTCGAAGTCGTCCGACACGATGATGCTGCGGTCCACGGTCATGGCGCGGGCACCCAGGCTCTTGAGCGCCCGACTCGCCAGATCGCCCGAAAAAACCTCGCCGCCGCCGGACATGGAGCGGCGTTGCAGGCCGTCTTTGGCGGCCCGCGAGGCGATGCGGGAGATGGAAGAGGACTCACTTTTAGGGGTACGCGCAGCCATGGGCTCTCCGCAAGGAAGCTCCTAGGATGATAGCCTATTGCGGATGCCTGTGCTGGTTCCCGACCTGATCTGGTCACAAAATTCCCTTCTTCCCGGCTTTGCCCTCTGGATTGCGGGCGAGCGGATCCTGCGTGTTGCCCCGGTCTCTGAGCTGGGGCCCGATGACCATCCCGTCTATCTTCGCGGGAAAGTGCTTCTTCCTGGCCTGGTAAATGCACACTCTCATGCCTTTCAACGCGGGCTGCGCGGGCATGTGCAGTGGTCGCAGGGCCAGGACAGCTTCTGGGCCTGGCGGGACCGCATGTACGCCCTGGCCAACCGCCTGGATCCCGATGGGGTGGAGGCGATCAGCGCGCTGTGCTTTTTAGAAATGGTACGCGCTGGATTTACGACGGTAGGGGAGTTTCACTATCTCCAACACCAGCCCGATGGCAGCGCCTATGCCGATCCCGACGAGCTGGCGCTTCGGGTGGCGGCCGCCGCCGAAAAGGTGGGGATTCGCCTGGTATTGCTGCGGGTGGCCTACGGGCGGGCCGGTCATGGCTTGCCGCCCAACCCGCTGCAACGTCGCTTCTACGACCGCGGGCCGGAGGATGTGTTGGCTGCCGCCCAGCGGCTCCGTGCGCAGGGGCTCTCCGTCGGGATTGCGCCGCATTCCACACGTGCCTGTACGCTGGATTGGCTCCGGGAATTGGCGATTTTTGAGGGGCCGGTTCACGCCCATGTGGACGAACAGCCCGCAGAGATCCAGGCCAGCCAAAAGGAATATGGCATTCCACCCTTGGAAGTCTACGGACAAGCGGGTCTGTTGAGTCGGAATTTCACGGCGGTCCACTTCACCCACCCCTCAGAGGGGGAGAGCCGCCTGCTGAGGGAGCGGGGTGCGCGGGTCTGCGTGTGTCCGACCACCGAGCTGGACCTGGGGGATGGCCTGTTCCCGGCGGAGAACCTTGGGGGTGTTCCGCTATGCATCGGTACTGACTCCCATGCGATGATCGATCCCTTCACCGAGCTGCGCTCGTTGGAGTGGAACACCCGCGCCCGCACCGGACGGCGCAATGTCCTAGTGCCGCACGATCAGCCGGACGCCTTGGCGGCGGCCCTGTGGAAGATCGGCTCTGAGGGCGGGGCAGACGCGCTGCATCTGCCGACGGGGCGACTGGAAGCGGGTATGTACGCCGACCTGGTGGCCCTGGATCGGGAGCGGCTGGAGCTGGTGGGGGCCCGCCCCCTGCCCGGTATCGTCTTCAGCGGAAACCCCAGCTTTGTCCAGGATGTGTGGGTGGGCGGACGGCAGGTGGTGGCGGACGGCAGGCATCTGGCGGAGGCGTCGATCCGGGCGGCTTCGCTGCGTGTGATGGCTGATTTTTAAGAGAGAGGTGTCAGATGGCTTTTGTTGTGGCTGAACCCTGTGTGAAGTGCAAGTATACGGACTGCGTAGCCGTTTGCCCGGTGGACTGCTTCAAAGAAGGGCCGACCATGTTGGTGATCGATCCCACCGAGTGCATCGACTGCAACGCCTGTGTCCCCGCCTGTCCGGCGAAGGCGATCTTCTTGGACGAAGACCTGCCTGGACAGTGGGCTCCCTTCCTGAAATTCAATGCAGACATGGCGAAGAGTTGGCCATCGATTACCAAGCAAAAGCAGCCCCTACCGGATGCGGACGCATGGAATAGCCCGGGCAAGGGGAAGTGGGAGAAAGTAGGCGATAAAGCTTCAGAAGTTTTAGGGGTGCGCAAGGGGTGAGCGGGCGCTGCCAACGGCAGGGCTTTCGGGCATTCGCCGAAAAATTCGGATAGGAGGATGTGGTGAACGCGATCACCGACCCCTCCATTCTTGAAGCCTACCTGCGGGATGCCTCCAACCTGCCCGGCCACGCCGAGCGCCTGTATCGGCCAAGCTCTGCCGAAGAAGTGGCGGAGATCGTGGCCCTTTGCCAGCAGGAGGGCACTCCACTCACAGTGACGGCCCGGCGCAGCTCCACCACCGGCGCTTCAGTTCCGATGGGGGGCGCACTGCTCTCCACCGAAAAACTGAACCGGATCCTGGCGATCGACGAGGTGGAAGGGGGCGTGCTCTTGGGCGAGTACCAGAGCTGGACCGAAGAAAAAGGGTGGATGTTTCCGCCTGATCCCACATCGCGCAACGAGTGCTCGGTGGGCGGGGCGCTGGCCTGCAATGCCTCGGGGGCGCGCACCTATCGCTATGGCCCCACCCGCAGGTGGGTGGAGAGCATCCGCTTTGTCACGCCCACGGGGGAGCTGAAAGAGGCTGATCGAAGCACGCCTATCCCCTGGCCCACCACCGCATGGGCGGAGCCGGCCATCAAGACCGCGGCCGGCTATTTCCCTGCGAACAACCTGTTGGACCTGATGATTGGCCAGGAGGGAACCCTGGGGGTGATACTCTCGGCCAAGGTGCGCCTGCGACCACTGCCTGCGGGTGTATTGACCATCTTCGCCTATTTTCCCACCGAGGCCACGACGCTGGCCTTCCTGGATGCAGCGCGTGCGCTGGGGGGCCGCTACCCGGATGGCGGGGAGCCCGCACCACATGCGCCGCGTTGTATCGAGTATTTTGACCGGCGCAGCCTGGAGCTGATCCAGGCACGGCTGCCCGAGCTGCCGAATGCCCACTCAGCGCTGCTCCTGGAGATCGAGCACGACGGCGAGGCGCCGCTGGAGCCCTGGTTCGATCTGCTCACCGCGCATGATGCGCTGCTGGATCATACGATCATCGCCGAAGATGAGCGGGGGCGTGCGAAATTGCATGCCATCCGCCATGCACTGCCTGCGGCGGTCAACGAGATCATTTCCCGGAACGGTGTGCAGAAGGTGGGTACAGATTTTGCCGTTCCCGATTCAGCTTTCCCGGAAATGCTCCGTGCCTATGATGCGGTGGAAATGGCGGCGGTCTGCTTCGGGCACCTGGGCAACAACCACCTGCACCTGAACCTGCTGCCCAAGGATGCCACCGAGCTGCTGCGGGCCAAGGCCATCTATATGGAGCTTGCCAAGAAGGCGGTTTCTTTGGGGGGAACCGTGAGCGCGGAGCATGGAATCGGAAAACTCAAGCGCACCCACCTCGCGCTGATGGTGCCACCCGAGGTGCGGGAGGGCTGGGCGGCGATGAGAAAGGCGGCCGATCCGAACGGGATTTTGGGGCGCGGAAACCTGTTGGAGCCATCGTGAATCCCTATGTGTTAATGGGCGAGGAGGCGGGGGTCCGCCGACTTGTGGACCGCTTCTACGACCACATGGACCAGCTTCCCGAGGCCGCCGGCATCCGGGCGATGCACCAGCCGGATCTTGGCTCCGCCCGACAAAAACTCTTTGAGTTTCTGAGCGGCTGGTTGGGGGGGCCGTCGCTGTACATCGAAAAGTATGGCCATCCGCGCCTGCGGGCCCGGCACATGCCCTTTCCCATCGGGATCGCCGAGCGCGACCAGTGGATGTTGTGTATGGACCGCGCCCTGGCCGAAGTGGTGGAGGAGGAGAGCTTCCGCCGCCACATCCACACGGCGCTGGCAGGTGTGGCAGACCACATGCGGAATCGGGTGGGATGAGGCTGGTGTTTACTGAATGAAGCTTCATTCAGTCCCCGGGCAGGCGCCTTGTGCTCGCGGGAAGGTACTCCAGCTCACCTGTCTCCAGCTTGCTTTCGATGGTGTCGAGCCAGTCGATCTTGCGCTTCAATTCCGCGAGCGCAACCGCCCGCGCATCTCCGGTCAGGCTGCGATCCAGCGCAAGTGCTTCGACCGCCACCTGAAGCTCCAAGCGGGTGTTTTTGATCCAATTCTGGCTTTCCCGAAGCTCGTGCCGGCTGTCCTTCACGGCCCCACGCAGCTTCTCCAGCCCCGTTCCCAACGCGGTCACATTGTCCTGCACCAGCTTCAGCGCGTCCTGCGGCGCTGCGAGCGCCTCGAAGAAGGCGCGGCGCTCTTCCTCAGCGATCAGGCGCCCGTCTCGCAAGCTCTGCTCGAGTGTCCGATGCACGACGGAATCCAGGATGTCAGGCGCGGGAGGTGGTCCTTCGGAAAGGTCGCTTAAAACCTCATACATTCGGTCAGTGAGGGCGGTTCTGGCTTGCCAGAACGCCTTTAGCTGCGCGCGCACGTCTCGCAATCCCAACAACAACTTCCAGCTACCGAACATGCTGGAAATCAGCACGCCTGCAGTGGAGGCCCACAGGTCTGGCAGCTCGGAGTCCGCAACAAAGAGCTGGATCAGCCCTGGCCCGATCATCAACAGCACGGTCGCCACCAGTAGCAACCCCAGCCACCAGTTCTGGCGCTCCTGGCGGGCGACCAGCTCGTCTCGCTTGGCGGTGTACCAGCGGATCTGTGCGGGGAACATCGCAACCCAACGGCGCAGAAGGGCCCGGTCCCGGGCTTCCAATTTGTGGTAGTCGTAGCCCATCCGCTTAGCGAGCTTTTCGGCGTCACGCACCACCTCCCCCGGACGGTGGTTGCGCACCGCCACCTCGTTGGGGTCGGGTCCCAGGTCAAAGGGAAGGTCGGCGCGATCGTCGTCGATTTTGTCAGACATACAACAATCCCATAGGCATGAAGGTTCCGCTTCTGTTCACGCAGGCGCGTAGGCGGCCACCGCCTCCAGCCAGCCGGTCACCACGGCATCAGAGGGCATGCGCCAGTCGCCCCGGGGGGACAGCGCCACCATGCCCACTTTGGGACCGTCCGTGGCGCAGGAGCGCTTGAACTGGTGTTGGAAAAAGCGGCGGTAGAACAGGGTCAACCACTTCTTCAGCTCCTCCAGACTGTAGCGCCCCCCGAAGGCCACCCTGGCCAGATCCAGGATGCGTCCGGGCCGGGCTCCCTGTCGGACCAGATGGTAGAGGAAGAAGTCATGCAATTCGTAGGGGCCGATGGCTCCTTCGGTGAGCTGGGCGATCTTCCCGTCCACATCCGCGGGCAGTAGCTCGGGCGAGATGGGGGTGTCCAGGATGGCGCCCAGGGTGCGCTGAAGTGCCGCTGGATCGCCGCTACTCCATTGTGCGCAGCGCTCGGCCGCCACCCAGCGCACTACAAATTGCATCAGGGTCTTTGGGATGCCTGCGTTCACATCATACATCGAGATGTGATCCCCGGAATAGGTACACCAGCCCAGCGCTTTTTCTGAAAGGTCGCCCGTTCCCACCACCAGGCCCCCCAACGAATTGGCCAGCGTCATCAGCAGCAGCGTGCGCAGTCGGGCTTGGGTATTCTCCAGGGAGACATCCCCTAGTTTCGGATTCTCCCTGAGCTTCTGCAGCAGCTCGGACACCGTCGCCGCAGCCGCCGGATGGTGGATGTCCGAGAGGATCATCCGAGTGGATTCCGAAACCGAGATCTCCCGAAAAGTGGCACCCAATGCGGTGGCAAGCTGCTCGGCATTGCTGCGGGTCCCCACCGTTGTGCCCAGGCCCGGCATCGTGATGCAATGCAGCTCGGAGCGCGGGCGGCCCAGAAGGTCCAGGGCCTGCGCCGCGACCAGTGCGGCCTGGGTGGAGTCCAGTCCCCCAGAAAGTCCGAGCACCAACCTCGGAGAGCCCGCCGCTTGCATACGCGTGGCCAGCGCGTTGGTCTGGATCTCGAACATCTCCCAGCAGCGGGTGGCCAGGGTCGCCGGGTCGCGGGGGAGGAAGGGGTGCGGATTCACCGTTCGTCGGAAGCCGGGAGGGTTGGTAGTTGCAACAAATTGCAAAACACGAAAGGGCCGCCGGTGCTCACGAGAACAATCTCCGAAGCTGCTGGTCTGAAGTCGCTCGTGTTGGAGCAACTCCAGGTCCACATCACAACTGAAAAGCTGGCTTTGGCGGGAGAAGCGCCGGGAGGAGGCCAGCTCGGTGCCGTTTTCAAAAAGGAAGGCGTCTGCGTCAAAAGCAAGGTCTGTGGAGGACTCTCCGGGGCCGGCCGCTACATACAGGTAGGCACACTTTCCCCGGTCCGAGGCAGAACGCGCCAGCATCCGCCGCAGCTCGGCCTTGCCAATAACAAAGTTAGAGGCTGAAAGATTGGCGATTATGGTCGCCCCCGCCGAAACGGCTGCCGTGTGGGGGGGGACGTGTACCCAATAGTCCTCGCAAATCTCCAGGCCGACCACGAAGTCGGAACCTGCAGAAAAGAGGAGGTCCATCCCGAAGGGAGTGGGGACCCCTCCCAGGAGGATCTCGGTCCCCGGTGCGACTTCGGTACCTGGCCGGAACCAGCGTGCTTCCTCGAATTCCCGATAGTTGGGCAGGTAGGCCTTGGGCACCAGGCCCAGCACCCGCCCCCCCTGCACAAAGGCCGCGACGTTGAACAGGGCCCCGCCCACCCGCAGCGGCAGACCGAACACCGCGGCCGCCTTGAAATTCCGGCCCTCCTCCGCCAGGTTCAGCAGGGATTGGATCACCCCATCCTGCAAGTGGCGATCGAGAAAAAGGTCCCTTGCCGTATAGGAGGAAAGCCCCAGCTCCGGGAAGACCACGAGCGAAGTTCCTTGATCTTCCGCCTGCTTCCAAAGAGCCAGGCTCTCCTGGTGGTTGTGGTGCAGATCTGCCACACGGCAGGCGGGGATCGCGGCGCTGATACGGGCGTAGCCTAGCATCCCGTCTTTCTATCCACAGATTAGATTCCCGGAATGCCTCTCGCAAAATTGATCGGCTGGGGTGATGAGCGCCTGCCGCTGGCCCTGCGCTTTCTTGGCTGGAAGTCCCGCTACGTGGAGACCTCCCGCGGGACACTCCACCATTTTGAGGTAGCGGGGACCGGTGATGGACCTCCGTTCCTCCTGATTCACGGCCTGGGCAGTCGGGCCGCCGACTACGCCTTCTTGGTGCGTCGTTTGCGTCCCCTCACGCGTCGGCTGATTTTGCCCGATCTTCCTGGACATGGCTGGTCACATCGTGAGGCACCCGACCCGGACGACCTGCGTGCAGTGCTGGAAGAGGCGCTGCATCTTCTTGTGCCAGAGCCCGCCTATGTGCTGGGTAATTCCCTGGGTGGCCTGATCGCGGTGCGGGTGGCGCTGCACAGCCCGCAGCAGGTTCGTGCGCTGATTCTGCTCTCTCCCGGCGGTGCACCGATGGATGAAACGCAGGTCAGCGAGCTCAGGCGGCTCTTTATCATCAACACCTTTGCTCAGGGCCGGAATTTTGTTGGGAAGCTGCTGGCGGTGCGGCCCCGGATATGGCCGCTGCTGGTTTTGGGAACCATCGCACGCTTACGACGACCTTCTGTGGCTCACCTGTTGCACAATGTCAATAATGAACATCTATTAAAGCCGGAAGATATTAATGGTTTGACAATGCCTATATGGTTGTTCTGGGGAAATGCAGATGGCATACTGGATGCGGCGCAGTTACAATGGTATCGGGATCATCTTCCGCCACATGCTGTGGTCGAGTTGCCCGATGGCTATGGTCACTCGCCCTTCATGGACCGGCCCGGGCATTTTGTCTCGCGCCTGAGAGCCTTCCTGGATGGTCTGGCGCCAGAGGTGGCGGGGCGGACCAAATCCGGTTAGCCGCGCGTCCAATCCTGGAGCACAGATGGAACGCACGCTTTCGATCATCAAGCCCGACGCAGTCAAGAAGAACCACATCGGCGCTATCATCGGCCGTTTTGAGAAGGAAGGTCTGCGGATCGCCGCCGCTCGGAAGGTGCTTCTGAGCCGCGCCGTCGCCGAAGGCTTCTATGCCGAGCACAAGGGCCGTGGCTTCTTTGGGGAGCTGGTGGACTTCATGACCTCCGGTCCGGTGGTGGTGATGGTGCTCGAAGGCGAGAACGCCATCCTGCGCAACCGCGAGATCATGGGCGCGACCAACCCCGCGAATGCGGCCGAAGGCACGCTGCGCAAGCTCTACGCCGCGTCGGTCGGCGAGAATGCGGTGCACGGCTCTGACTCTCCGGCCTCTGCTGCCCGCGAGATCGCCTACTTCTTCGCGGCGACCGAACTGAGCTGAACGCGGGTGCGTTCGGCAAGGGAGGGCTATGCCCTCCCTTTTTTATTGCAGTCGGTTGGGGAGGTCCTGCACGTCGTAGGGCTTTTCCAGAATGCGCTCCGCGCCCACCCGGTCGGCCAGGAGCCGCGCCTCCGCATCCCAGGCGGAGGCGGAGAACAGGCAGCGCGCAGCAAGGCTGGGGGCAAGGTGACTCAGCGCCTCCAGGAAGACCTGAGCCCCCAGGCCGGGCGTACCCAGATCGTAGAGTACACCTGCAAAGGGGGTGCCTCCCTTGATCTTGCGCAGCGCCTCCCGCCCGTCGTGTTCCGGCACCACCCGCAGGCGTCCCTCCAGGCCCCGCTGCAGGGCTTTGGAGATGCCCGGATCGGGGTCCACCACCAACAGCACCGGCAGCTCCACAGGCAGGTTGCCCGATGCCACCGGCAGCAGCACGCGGAAGGTCGATCCCCTGGTGGGCTCGGACTCAACCTCGATACTGCCGCCGCAGGCCCGCACCAGATCCTGGCAGATCGACAGTCCCAGACCTGTACCTTCTCCCACGGGTTTGGTCGTAAAGAAGGGCTCAAAGATGCGGTTCAGCACCTCCTTGGGAATGCCCTGTCCGTTGTCCGCCACCTCCACGCAGACCTGATCCCCATCCCGCTGGTACACCCGAATCCGAATCTCGTTTTGCTCCCGACGATCCGCCGGAAGCGCCTGCACGGCGTTCACCACGAGGTTGGTGAACACCTGGCCCAGCCGCAGATCGGCACCCACCACTGCCGGGACCGGCTCCACCTTCACGATCAGGCGGCCTTTACGTTGGACTTCCAGGCGTAGAATGCGGCTGACCCAGTTCACCACCCGCGCCAGATCCGAGGTGGCGCCCACGGGTGCGTCCATGCGTGAGAACAGACGAAGATCCTGAAGCAAGGCTCGGATCTGCCCACCAGCAGTGGCGCACTCCTCCAGTGCCTGTTCTTCGCTGCGCGGGTCGGTACCAAGGCGGTTCAGCAGCGCCTGACCCTGGAGGAAGCCGACGTTGGTGAGGATCGCCGTGAGGGGACTGGAGAGCTCATGCACCACGGACGCGGAGAGCATTCCCAAAGAAGCAAGCCGGTCTGTCAACATCAACCGTGCTTTTTCGTGCTGCCGCTCGGTGGCGTCCTTGACCACCACCGTGTGCAGCAGGTTCTGGTCCACCCGCGCTTCGGCTGCGGAAAGCTCGACCGGGAAGCGGGTGCCGTCTGCACGTCGTCCAAACAGCGGACCGGCCCCGGAGAGCAGAACCCCAGCCGGAACGTCGGGCAGCAGGTGCGACAGGGTCATCGAAATCGCTTGCTCGCGTCGGAAGCCAAACATGCGCTCGGCGGCCTGATTAAAGGAGAGAATCGTCCCTTTTCCATCCGCCGTGATGATTCCGTCTGGGGCTGCCTCCAGCACGGTGCGGTGGCGGGCTTCGCTCTCTCGCAGCGCCCGATCCACCTCCAGGCGTTCAGTAATGTCACGAGACACAAACATGAGCTGGTCGCCCACACGCACCAGGCGCACGAGCCAAGAGCTCACCACGCTTGAAAATGTGGTTTCGACTTCATATTCGACGAAGGGCTCGCCGGAGAGCACGCTCTGGATAGCCTTGTACACCGCGGCACGGCTGGACGGTGCCACAAAATCTGCCACGTGCTTTCCGACGGACTGGGACAGCAGATCTTGGCGGTTCACAAAGGCGATGATGCCCTTGGTATCCGTCAGCAGGATGGAGTCCGGCGAGGTCATGACCAGCGTGCGCCAACGCCCTTCCATATCCTCCAGGGCATCCCGGACTTTTTTGAGGAGAGAGATGTCCTGTACCGTGCCTGTCATCCGCAGTGGGCGCCCCTCCGGGTCCCACTCCACCACCTTGCCACGGGACTGCAGCCAAACCCACTCGCCCGAGTCCTCGTCGATGATCAGGCGATACTCCACGTCAAAGTTGGGACTTCTGCCCTCCAGGTGCTCGGAGAGCGCCCGACTGAAGCGGGGGCGATCCTCTGGGAAGGTGCGAGACAGAATCTCGTGAATAATCCCTTTAACCGGGGTATCTCCATCCCATCCCACCTTTCGCAGCCAGGTCAGATCCTGCATGGCCTGATCAGTGGGGATGTTCCACTCCCAGAAGGAGAGGTCGGAAGCGGAAAGAGCCATTTGGAGGCGCTCTTCACTCTCCCGAAGGGCTGCTTCCACCTCCTGCCGGGAGGTCACGTCCTGCAGGGAGCCGCGCAGCCGCACCGGAACCCCCCCCTCCTTCACTACCTCGGCGGTGAGGTGGAGGAACACCCGTCGGCCTTTGGGGGTTTGGGCTTCCACATCCAGAGTGCAATTCTGCCCGCTCAGCAGGCTGCGCCGGAAGGCCTCCGCGATCAGCTCGCGGCTGTGGGGGGCGTACATGGCGCGCGCTTCCTCCAGCGGCAAGGCGCCCGCGCGCGGCTCCATGTCGTGCAGGCGCCAGGCTTCCTTGCTCCAGTGCAGCGCAGGTGGGTCGAGCTGGTACTCCCAGGCACCCACCCGTGTTGCCGCGTGGATCATGGCATTCTGGGCTGCCAAAGCATGATCTGTCTCGGTGTCCATCGCCAGCAGTTCCGCACCCTGCTCGCTGTTGATCAGGTGCAGGCGAAACCAACGCCAGACGCCGTCCCGTTGGCAACGGGCCTCCATCGTGGCAAAAGGCTGCTTTATCGCCTCCAAAAATTGAGGCAACGCTTCTGGATCCAGCCAATCCTGTACGGGAGCGGTTGCGCCGTGGGGGCTGATGAGAACCCAGCTCCCCGCCTGCTCTGAGAGCCTGCCGCGAAGAAGGGATGGATGTTCGCCTGACTGCATGTCCAAATCCTACCAGATTCTATCCCGATCGGGGCGGAGCTGCGGTATGATAGCCGCGCCGAGGTTTGTATGGTCACCTTCTTCCTCCTTATTGCCTGTTCTGAGTATAACCTTCCGGGGAAAGACAATAATCCTGGTGGTATGGACGACTCGGGAGGCGGCATCATTGATGATACCGGGCTAAACAGCTCTGCATGTGACAATCTTGTGGCGCCGTCGGTGAGCTGTGGCGTGTCGGACGCATGCGATTTTGCGATCGGTGGCTTTGAGCCGATCGTGGAGTGGGAGATCCCGGGCGTCTCCGATGCCTTGCCCACGGTTGCAGACCTGGACGGCGACGGCATGCCGGAAGTGATCGCCAACATCCAGACCAATATCTTTGCCGGTGCGGGCGAGATTCAGGTGTGGCGCGGCGATGGCTCGGGCATGGTGTGGAGCGATGGCAGCAA
>JBEIQS010000256.1:0-7523 GCA_040376425.1 Alphaproteobacteria bacterium
ATGGTCGCGACGATGACTGTGATGTCAGCGTGGATATCGGGGCAACAGATGCGGTGATCTGGCACCAGGACGGCGACGCAGACGGCTACGGAAGCTCGGGAAGCAGACAATCCGCCTGCAGCCAGCCGGCCGGCTACGAGGCCACCAGCAGCGACTGCAACGATGCGGACGCAGCCTACAATCCCGGTGTCACCGAGAGCTGCACCGACACGGTGGACTACAACTGCGACGGTTCTGTGGGCTTTGTGGATGCGGATGGGGACGGCGTCGCGGCCTGCGCGGAGTGCAACGATGCCGACAGCGCGGTCTACCCTGGCGCCACCGAAGTCTGCAATGGTCGCGATGACGACTGTGACGGCAGTGTAGACAACAATGCGGCCGACGCCGGCCTCTGGCATTCCGACTCGGACGGGGATGGCTACGGGGATTCCTCCGGCTTCATCCTCTCCTGTACGATTCCAGCCGGCTACGTGTCGGACAGCAGTGATTGTGATGATGCCGATGCCGGAGTCTACGTCGGAGCGACGGAGTACTGCAACGGTATCGACGATGACTGTGACACCGCAGTGGACGAAGATGCGGTGGGCTCCGCGACCTGGTATGCCGACGCCGATGGCGATGGCTATGGCGATGGTTCCATCGCAACGCTTGAATGTACGCAGCCCTCAGGATTTGTAGCGGACAGCAGCGACTGCAATGACGGAGATAGCAGCAGCTTCCCTGGAGGTGTGGAGATCTGCGATGGTGTGGACAATGACTGCAATGGTCTGGTGGATGACAGTGCCACCGACGCGGTCGTTTGGTACGCCGATCTGGACGGGGACGGCTATGGAAGCATCAGCAGTACCCCGGACTGCAACCAACCCTCGGGCTATGTTTCCCTTGGGGGCGACTGCGACGACAGTGACGTCCTCTATAATCCCGCCGCCACCGAAAGCTGTACGGATTCTCTGGACTACAACTGTGATGGCTCTATCGGCTACGCCGACGCCGACGCCGACGGCTATGCCGCCTGCGAAGAGTGTGACGATAGCAATGCAGCCTCCTATCCCGGCGCAACGGAAGTCTGTGACGGCCTGGACAATGACTGTGATGGAGCGGTAGACACCGCTGCGGTGGATGCCCAGAGCTGGTACAACGACGCCGACACGGATGGCTACGGAGACGCCGCCAGCAGCACCCTCGCCTGTACGGCCCCTGCCGGTACGGTCGCCGACAGCAGCGACTGTAATGATGCGGATGCAAACAGCTACCCCGGGGCACCTGAGACCTGCACCGATCTGGTGGACTACAACTGTGATGGTACTCTGGGCTATACCGATTCGGATTTGGATGGCTACGCCGCCTGCGAGGAGTGTGACGATAACAATAACACTGTATACCCCGGCGCCATGGAAGTCTGTGACGGGGTGGATCAGGACTGCAACGGTACAGCCGACGACAGCGCCGTGGACGTAGGCACCTGGTACCTGGACCAGGATGGGGATGGCTACGGAGACGCCGGCACGCTACTTCTCTCCTGTGGGCAACCCGCCGGCTACGTCACCGACGGTCGCGACTGTAGAGATATGGATAACCAAAGCTACCCCGGCGCGGCTGAACTCTGCGACAACCTGGATAACAACTGTGACGGAACAGTGGATGAAGGCTGCGGGAGCGACTCCGGGGATTCGGGAGACAGCGGGGACAGCGGCGGTACTGACTCCAAGGACTCGCCCACCGACAGCAAGTTGGACTCCGAGATCCTGGGTGATGATACTGCCGGTCTCGACACCGGAGGGCCGAAGTACGACGGTGGTTGTGGTTGCGACAGCGGCTCTACCGCCGGTCTCGCGGGCCTCTTAGGCCTGGCCGCACTGGCCCGGCGGCGGCGCGAGTGGCCCGGGGGCTTTCATGGAGCGCGGCGGAAGAACGCGTTCAGGGTGGACGGCCCTCGAAAAACCGGCGATGCCGATGGAGAAAAGGCACAGCACAACCCGACCCCCCTTCCAGCCACCAGAGGTTCCTTCCGTTGAAGACGGCAGGCTGGTGGTATCGCGGACGAACCGCAGGTTGGGGGGAGGGTCAGTGCCTCCAACACACCCCCCAAAACAGGTGGGCCCTTCCCCCCAACACCTGTGTGTTTTCCCCCTGATCTCCACCGCCTCCATCGGCCCTCCATCGGCGATCCACCTCGGAAAAACCGCAGGAATTCCTGTCCATCCGACGCCACCTCCCCTGGCCCGATTCTTGCTTCTCCCCCCGCATGTCCCAGACTTTTTCCGGCTACGCTGTCATCCACAAGGGGCCCTCTGCGGTCCCCCCCAACCTCACCGACGCCGAACGTACGCAGTTCCGCTGGGAGACCGCCCGTTCCCGCCTCTCGGGCCTGCCGGATGGAGGCATTAACATCGCCCATGAAGCCCTGGATCGCCACCTGGGCACCCCCATCGCCAACAAGGTAGCCTTACGATGGATGGGCAGCCGGGGCGAGCGCCGGGACCTGCGCTATGACGAGCTCTCCGAGCTCTCCGCCCGCTTCTCTGCCGTCCTGGATGGGCTTGGCATTCAGCCAGGGGAGCGGATCTTTCTCCTCCTTCCTCGGCTTCCCGAGCTGTACATCGCGGTGCTCGGGGCGCTGCGCCATCGCAACGTGGTCTGTACACTCTTCTCGGCCTTCGGGCCCGAGCCCATCCTGCAGCGGATGAGTATCGGCCATGGCGCCCTGCTGATCACCACACCGGCGCTCTACCGGAAGAAGATCGAGGGGATCCGCGCACAACTTCCCCATCTGCGCCAGGTGCTGGTGGTGGGGCGCGGAGCGGCCTTGACCCCGGAGGAGCTGCCCGCAGGGACCCTGGATCTGGGCCCGCTGCTCCAGGATACAGTGCCTTCGGGCTCCATTCCCTCCACCTCCCCTGAGGATCCGGCCCTCCTCCACTTCACCAGCGGCACCACGGGAAAGCCGAAGGGTGCCTTGCATGTGCATGGCGCGGTGCTGCATCACCGGCAGAGTGCCGCCTATGCCCTGGATCTTCACCCGGACGATGTCTACTGGTGTACCGCCGATCCCGGCTGGGTCACCGGCACCTCCTATGGCATTGTGGCGCCGTTGACCCATGGGGTCACCCTGATCGTCTACGAGGGGGATTTTGACGCTTCCTCCTGGTACAACGTGCTTCGGGAGGAGGGCGTGACCGTCTGGTACACCGCGCCCACCGCCGTACGCATGATGATGAAGGCCGGCGTGGATCTGGCGCGGGAACATGCCTTGCCCAAGCTTCGTTTTATCGCATCCGTCGGGGAGCCTCTGAATCCGGAGGGCGTGATCTGGGGCCAGCAGGCCTTCGGACTGCCCATCCACGACAACTGGTGGCAGACCGAAACCGGCGGCATCATGATCGCCAACACCGCCGCGATGGATATCAAACCCGGCTCCATGGGGCGTCCTTTGCCGGGTATTGAAGCAGCGGTGATCAAGCGTGGACCCTCGGGCATCGAGGTTGCGCCGGTGGGCGAGGAGGGCGAGATCGCCATTCGCGCCGGATGGCCCAGCCAATTCCGGGAATACATCGGCGAGCCCGAGCGCACTGCCAAGTGCTTTTCCGGGGGCTGGTACCTCTCCGGCGACCTGGGGAGGATGGATGAGGACGGCTACTTCTGGTTTGTGGGCCGAAGCGACGATGTCATCAAGACGGCGGGTCACCTGATCGGTCCTTTCGAGGTAGAGAGTGTGCTGATGGAGCACCCCGCCGTGGCCGAAGCGGCGGTGATCGGAAAGCCTGATCCGGTGGCGATGGAGGTGATCAAGGCTTTTGTAGCCCTGAAGGCCGGCTTTGAGCCCAGCGAGAGCCTGCGCCGCGAGCTGCTTCTGCTCACCCGCAGCCGCCTGGGGCCGGCGGTGGCTCCGCGAGAGATCGACGTTCTTCCCTCTCTGCCCAAGACCCGCTCCGGAAAAATCCTCCGGCGCCTGCTGAAGGCCCGGGAGCTGGGCCTTCCCGAGGGCGACCTGTCCACACTCGAAGGAGAGTCCCGATGAGCCGGCCCTTCACCGTCGGACCGGCCCATGCCGAAGCGCTCCTGCACCAGATGCTACGGATTCGGCGCTTTGAGGAGCGCTGCGCCGAGCTGTACTCCTCAGGAAAAATCCGCGGTTTTCTCCACCTCTATATTGGCGAAGAGGCCATAGCCGTAGGCGCCATGCGCGCACTGAGTGCGGACGATGCCATCCTCGCCACCTACCGCGAGCACGGCCATGCCCTGGCCCGCGGCCTTCCCATGGGCGAGGTGATGGCGGAGATGTATGGGAAAGCGGAGGGATCCAGTGGAGGAAGAGGAGGGTCGATGCACATTTTCGACCCCCGCTACCGCTTTTTTGGTGGGAACGCGATCGTCGCAAGCCACCTGCCGGTTGCCGCCGGGATCGCGCTGGCCGACCAGGTCCTGAAGCGCCCCGCCGTGACCGTCTGCTTTTTCGGCGAGGGGGCGGTGGCCGAGGGCGAGTTCCACGAGGCCCTGAACCTCGCCGCCCTCTGGAAGTTGCCGGTGATCTTCGCCTGTGAAAACAACCTCTACGCCATGGGCACCGCCCTGGCCTACACCGAGGCCGAAACCAGCATCGCCGCAAAAGCCGCTGCCTACCACATGCCTTCGGAAGAGGTGGACGGCATGGATGTTCTGGCGGTGGAAGCTGCGATGCGACGGCATGTCGAGGCCGCGCGCCAGGGTGGGGGGCCCCGCCTCCTGGAGTTCAAGACCTACCGTTTTCGCGCCCACTCCATGTTCGACGCCCAGCTCTACCGTAGCAAGGCAGAAGTGCAGGAGTGGATGGAGAGCTGTCCGATTCGCCGCTTCCGAGAAGCCCTGGAGGCCGAAGGACTGCTCGCCACCGGGCGCTATGACGCCCTGGACGCCGAAGCCCTGGCCGAGGTGGAGCAGGCGGTGGCCTTCGCCGAAGCAGGCCACTGGGAGGCTGTAGCCCAGCTTACCGAAGGGGTGACCACCCCCTGGAGCCCGCCAGCCACCAAGGCCACGCAGGGTGCCATGGTCAAGAGCAGCAACCGTGAAGCCCTGCGCTCTGCCCTGAAAGAGGCTTTACAGGCTGATCCTCGCGTCTTTCTGATGGGAGAGGACGTGGCGCACTACGGCGGCTGCTATGCGGTCTCCAAAGGCCTGCTCCAGGACTTCGGCGAGGAACGGATCCGCGACACGCCCTTGTCCGAGTCGGCCTTCGTCGGGGCGGGGATTGGGGCGGCCATGAACGGCCTCCGGCCGATTGTCGAGGTGATGACAGTCAACTTCTCCATGTTGGCCCTGGATCAGATCCTGAACAATGCGGCCACCCTGCGGCATATGAGCGGGGGCAAGCTCTCGGTGCCGGTGGTGATCCGGATGGCCATGGGGGCCGGCCGCCAGCTTGCGGCCCAACACAGCCACAGCCTGGAGGGCTGGTATGCCCACATTCCCGGGCTCCAAGTATTGGTGCCGAGTACGCTGCAGGACGCCCGAGGCATGCTCCTGGCGGCACTCCAATCTCCCGATCCGGTGATCATTTTTGAGCATGTGCAGCTCTACAACCAGGAGGGAGAATTGGCGGAAGATGCCGGAATTGTGGACATCCGTCACGCGGCGGTCCGGCGCGCCGGTAGAGACCTGAGCCTTGTGGCCTGGGGCGGGTCGCTGCCCAAGGCCATGGCCGCGGCCGAGCAGCTCGCCGCCGAGGGGATCGAGGCCGAAGTCATCGATCTCCGCGTTCTGCGCCCGCTGGACACCGCCACCCTTCTAGGCTCGGTGCGGCGCACCCGCCGGATGGTGGTGGTGGACGAGATGTGGCGGACCGGGAGTTTTTCCGGGGAGATCGCGGCCATCGTGCAGGAGGAGGCCTTCTGGGATCTGGATGCGCCCATCCGCCGGGTCTGCACCATAGAAGTGCCCATACCCTATCCAAAACACCTCGAAGATGCCGCCCTTCCGCAGGTCGCCGACATCCTGAAGGCGGCGCGGGAGACGATGGGGCGCGGGGTGCGCAATGGCTGAGTTCCGGATGCCCTCGCTGGGGGCGGACATGGAGGCGGGAACGCTGGTGCAGTGGCTGGTGCAGGTGGGCCAACCGGTGCGCCGTGGGGACATCATCGCCGTGGTGGAAACCCAGAAGGGAGCCATTGAAATTGAGAGTTTTGAGACAGGAACGATAGCCGAGCTGCGGGTGGAGCCCGGACAGCAGGTTCCCGTGGGCACGGTCTTGGCCGTGATCGGAGAAGCCGCCGCGACGCCTGCGGTCCCCGCCGCACCCGCAGCACCGGTCCTCCCCACCATGCCGGACCTTTCTGCCCCCACCGCTCGTGACTCACAACCGAGTCACGCTTCCGGGGCGGTGCCCGTGGTCGCCACCCCCGCTGATCCTCCGCTCCCCTCCCCTCGCGCCCCCCAACCGGTACAGCCCCCCTCGGCACCCCCTGCCGCGTCGGCTTCGCCGATGCCGACCGCCTCCCCCCGCCCCTGGTCCGTGGACCACAACTGGATCCGCTCCTCTCCCTCCGCCCGGCACCGCGCGCAGGAGCTGGGCATCGATCTGGCCACCGTGAAGGGCAGCGGACCCCACGGGGCGATCACCCGGGAGGATGTGGAGCGGGCCGGCGGTCTCCCCCACCCCGCACCGTCTCCCCTTGCGCCGCCTACTCCTCCCTCCGCCCCCTCCGCTCCGGAAAAACGTGCGAATCCGGGGCAGGCCATGCGCGCCGCCATCGCCGCCGCCATGTCGAAGTCCAACCGGGAGATCCCGCACTACTACCTGGGCCATACCATCGATCTGCACCATGCGCAGACCGTGCTGGCCCGCTTCAACGAGCAGCGGCCGGTGGAGACGAGGGTGCTGCCCGCCGCTTTGCTCCTCTACGCGGTGTCCCGCTGCCTGCCCCGCTTCCCCGATCTGAACGGAGCCTGGGTGGACCAGGCTTTTGTCCCGGCTACCGCCATCAACATCGGCGTGGCCGTCTCCCTACGGGGTGGCGGCCTCGTGGTTCCCGCGCTCCAGCACGCCGACCAGCTGGATCTGGTGGGCATCATGGATGCCTTGCGGGACCTCGTAGCCCGGGCCAGGGCGGGAAAGCTGCGCGCCTCCGACCTCTCTGAGGGCACGATCACGGTCACCAACCTGGGCGATCAAGGGGTGGAGAGTGTCCACGGGGTCATCTACCCCGGCCAGGCCGCGCTGATCGGCTTTGGAAAGGTGATGGAGCGGCCGTGGGCGGTCCAGGGCATGCTGGCCATCCGACCCCTGATCCACGCCACGCTGGCCGGAGACCACCGCGCCAGTGACGGCCACCGAGGTTCGTTATTTCTTGCCGCAGTGGACCGTACCCTGCAGGAGCTTCAGATCCCATGAGCACACCCAATACAGCCGAACTACGTACGATCATCGCCGATGTCCTGGCGGGAATTGCTCCCGAAGCCAGCCTGGAGAACATCGATCCCAACGGCCCCTTCCGGGAGGAGCTGGACATCGACTCGATGGACTTCCTGAACCTGATGGTGGGCCTGAAGGG
>JBEIQS010000156.1:0-14154 GCA_040376425.1 Alphaproteobacteria bacterium
ATCTGAGGTTACTCTGTCTGGCCGGCCACGAGACCACCGCCTCCACCATGGCGTGGATTCTCTTCTATCTGGGCCAGGATCCGGCTCTGTGGGAGCGGGTTGTGGCCGAGTCCTTGGCCGCACCGGGCGTGCCGAACAGCCCCAAGGAGCTGCGGGCTTTTCCGCTGGCCGAAGGGGTGTTTCGGGAGGCCCTGCGTCTGCATCCGCCGGTGGCGATGGTCACACGGCTCACCACCGCGCCCTACCAGGTCGGCGACCAGACGATCCCGGCGGGAATTCAGCTTGGAACACCCATCTACACGCTCAGTCGGGATCCTGAGCGCTACCCGGATCCCGAACGTTTTGACCCGGATCGTTGGATACGCCGCCCCGAGCCGCCGGGTGCGGTGGAAACCATCGCCTTCGGGGGTGGGCCGCACTTCTGCCTGGGCTACCATGTGGCCTGGATGGAGTGTGTGCAGCTTTCAGTAGCCCTGGCGCGCGGGCTGGGGCCCTTGGGTAAGCGCCCGAAATTGGTGGGAAATTTCCCGCGGACGATCTATCTGCCGCTGGGGCATCCGGATGCGAAGGGGACGGTGGAGATCAGCTGAGGGCTTCCCCTTGATCGACCTCCGGGCTATGGTCTTCCCATGCTCACCCGCCGCATCTTCGTCGGACTCTCCGCCCACGGTCTCGCCGCCCTCTGCGGTCTCCTGCCCTTACTGAAGGCCTGCGGCAGCCCCGCGAATCCCGCAAAAAACCAGCCCCAAGGCGAAGATTCTGCCGCCGAGCCCCTGGACTGGACAACCTTCCTCGCGGGCGTGGACCAGCTCGCCCTGGAGCAGTTTTCGGGTGCCTGGGAGCAGGAAGCCTATGTGGAGGAGATGGCGACGCTGATGCGGCGACTTTCCCCGCAAGACCCTATCCTTCTCGAAGAGCTGGCCGACGCCGTGGGTGCCATCCGCAACTTCCCAGACATCGTCACCCTGGTGGAAGGGCCGGACCACAGCTATGACGTTGCTATCGTCGTTTTTGAAGAGGGAGAGGAGATCCCCCTGCACGACCACCCCGATATGACTGGGGTGATCCTCGGGCTGACCGGCGAAGTGGAGATCCAGAGCTTCAACCTCCTCCCGGAGCTGAGCGCCTCCGGTGCCCTCCAGCTTCAGCGGCTTGCAGTCAGCAATGTGACCCCGGGGGTCCATGCCACCCTCACCGCCAACCGCGGAAACATCCACTCCCTCCGTGCCATTTCCCGCACCGAGCTATTGGATGTCTTCACTCCGGGCTACAACCAGGACCGCTCCGTGCGCAGCAAGTGGTTCACCCGGAGTAGCACCCCCGTCGATGGGACCACCGACATCTTCGAAGCCGAGGAGGACTGAAGCGCCCATGAGAATCTGGCGCTTTATTCCAGGGGAAGCGATCGGCCCCATCTGCCTCCGCATGAAGCGGGAACAGGTACGCAAGATCCTGGGGGTACCCTCTGCCGTCCACGCCGCCCGCGAGGAGTGGGGAATCTCCATCCCGGAAACTGACTATTTCTGGGAGAACAGCCTCCAGATCACCTACGCAGACCATCGAGCGGACTTCATCGGCGCAAACCGAGGCGGCCCCTTTGACCTGCTCTGGGAAGAGCGTTCGTTGTTCTCCACACCATTTGCAGAAATGTCCAAGGCCATCTCCGTCTACACGCCGGTAGACTCTGCCCACGCGGAATACCCGACCACCTGGCGTTTTCCGGCCTGGGGACTCTGCCTTTGGCGAAGCTGCAGCGAGGAGGACATCGAACCCGCGCTGCGTGCCGCCGGGGATCTTTCCGGCGTCTACACCGAACAGGTCAGCCTTGTGGCACCCACGGTCTCCCGGTGAACCTTGCGTAGCTTCCTGGCATTATTCGTCATTTTTGGGTTGGCCTGCACCTGCGGCGGGGTGGATCCCTTTGGATCGCGCGTGGCCTTTGATCTTGAAAAAACCACCTTTACCGAAGGTGAACCGGTCGAGGTGGAGATTCTCTACCTGAAGGAGGACGCGGGGCACAGCTACGAAGTGGCGATCGCCTCCACCTACGATGGCGAACCCATCGTGTCCCAGACCATCTCCGGCTCTACCCGCACAGTGACGCTGCCGGCTCCGGCACCTGGCAGCTACTCCGTGGTGGTCCGTCGGGACGCCCAGATGATCGCCCACCGGAATGTGGTGGTGGAGTAGGCTTCTGCTCACCAGCGGCATGGGCCAGTGGCCGCCGGCGATCGCCTTGCAACCAACCCATCGACATCGTCAGGGTTGACCCTCCGCCAATCTCAGCGCATGCTCTCTATATGCTTCTGCTGCTTGCCACCCTGGGCCGGGCCGATTGTAGCCCTTCTCCCTCGCTCCGCAACGACGACGAGGCCCTTGTTGTTCTCTCTCAAAACGTGAAATTTATCGCAACGGGCGGGCAAAAGGCAGCCCGGGCAAACATCCTCGCTCGTCGCCTGGAGGCGGACCCGGAGCTGGACCTGTTACTTTTGAGTGAAGCCCGACAAATTAAAGCACTCCAAGATGCTCTTCCAGAGTGGTGTCTGTATCGCCAGGACGGCCCCGCTCACAGCTACCATTGGCGGGAGGCCGATGGTCGCAGCTCCCCTGGAGGGCTGGTTTTGGGGGTGCGTCGCCGCGCGGAGGGTCGCACCTGGCCGCTGGAAGGCACGGCGGGCGCGGCTTTTCGCTCCCGTCCGGTCTCCTTTGCGGAAGGTGTTCTGGGCCGCCTTGTGGGCTTCATCAAGGGGTGGGCTTCTGTGGAGGTTGCCGGCCTGCGGCTTTTGTGGACCCACACTCAGGCCAGCTACGATCAGCGGCCGGAGCGGGGGGCGGGCCGGTTCGGAACAGACGGGGTCCCCGGTGTCGGGCGCGCCGGACAGTTGGGAGAGCTGGCGAAAATCCTGGAGAACGAGCCGCGTCCAGCGCTGCTGACGGGCGACCTGAACCTTCAGGACGGCGTGACCGGCACCGCCGGCGAGGTTGACCGCGCCTCGGTAGAGATGTTGGCGGAAGGGGGGATCCGCTTGCGCCGGGACTGTCCCACCTGGCTGGGTTCCCTGCGATCGAATCAAAAAATGACCCACCCTTTGGGCGGAGCCGCCTTGGACCGGGTGGGCACAAACCCGGCGATGGATGCCCACCCGGTCGAGGTGCGCTGTGAGGAATGGAGCGAGGGCAAGCTGCGCCTTTCGGACCACCGCGGACTGCGGATTCGAGTGGATTTGAGCGACAATTCGGGGTGACACGGGGGTCGATGTCTATGCGTATCTGGCCACTCCTCAGCGTGGCGCTCCTCCTTCGTCTCGCCAACCTGCACCACGCTCCCGACCAGAACGAGCTGGCCTTGGTGCCCGGCTCTACCTGGTCTGAGATCTGGTGGAGCATGGAATCCGGCCAGAATCCTCCGCTTCATCGGCTTCTTATCACCACCCTCGCACCCCCCGGCCTGGAGGTCGCGCTCGGCCGCGCGCTTTCCTTTCTGGGCTCCTTGCTCTCCCTCTACCTGGGCTGGAAAATCCTGCGCCCACGTGGAGAAGTTCCAGCGATGGTGGCGCTGGCGCTGCTGGCCACCAGCCCGGCCGCACTGGAAGCGGGGACCATGTACCGCTCCTATGGACTGTGGCTGCCCCTGGCACTCCTCCACCTGGACGGACTGCTGCGCACGAAGTTCTGGCAGCTCTCCATCTCGGCCATCCTGATGGTGCAATTGCACTACAGTGCGCCGCTTTATCTGCTTTTTCTGGGCGGTTCTTGGTCGGCGATCACAGGAAATCCGCGGATACTCGTCGCCCACCTCCCCGCCGTGGTCAGTCTTCTTCCTCTTCTTCCCTTCATTTTTGGCGATGCCCCGCTGCGCACACCGGGTGGGCCAGGCTACCTTCCGACCAGCCTCCTCCAGATTCTCTCCGGTGGCACTTGGCTGGGCTTGCCCGTGGTGGGTTGGCTCGCCTGGACCGCCTGGCGCGGCCGGGATCGGAAGGATTTACTCCCCCTTTTTGCAGTGGGCGCCACGGTCCTGGTGGTGACCCCGGTGGCCCTCTTCACCCGATCGGCCACCACCTTTGCACTCCCCGGCCTGCTCCTTCTTATGGCTGATGCCTGGGGGCACCATCCGGAAAACAGAGCTATCCGATACTCCATCTACGGATTTATATTTATTCAATTATTTTTTTGTCTCTCGCTGATTCGGGAAGCAACGCTTGCGGACTCGGCCTTGGACCTGTCCACCCGCCTACGAACACAGCCGCCGACGGACCGGGTTTGGGTGTACCCGGCCCATGTGGTCCCCGCGTTGGCACACACGATCCTCGGCCGGCTCCCCGCCCCTGCCTCCTGCCCGTCGAACACACCCTGCTTTTCGGACGGCCCTCTCCACCTGAGCGGCTACGTCCCGGGCCGCGTTCCGACTCCCTCCTCCCTTTTTGTAGTGGGAACGGACCTCAGTCTTTGTGGGGAGGAGCTGGAGCGAGGCAAGGGATGGGTACATTGCCGGTATTTTCAGTAGCCTAAGGTCTCCCCTATCGCATGGGAAAGGGCCATACGACCGGCAAATGTAGCAACAGGCCGGCCGCGGAGGCCGAATCGCCGTAGACGCCCCCGCGACGCTGGTGTAAAACACCCCATGCTCCTGCTTCTTGCCGCCTGCGCCCCCACCGCCCCGATCATCCTGGACTCCGCAAAGGACGACAGCCCGGTCGTGGAGAGCCAACCGGTCGATACCGGTGAGAGCACCCCGATCATCGACCCCACCGTGGGCCGCGTCGAGATGAGCCCCAAGGGTGGCAGTTTCGTCACGCAGCAGGAGGTGGTGCTGGAAGTCAAGGATGGTGCCGGGGAACTCTACTGGTGCCTTTCCGCGCCATCGCAGACCACTTGCGACATGCAGCCCTACACCGGGCCGATCCTGGTGGAGGAGTCCGGCGTGATCCGGGCAGAAGCGGTGCAGGAGCAGCAGTACTCCGACCCCGTGGCCGGAACTTTTGTCGAGGTTGCTTCAGCCCTTTCCAGCTTTCAATCCAACTTGCCGGTATTGCTCCTCTCCTCGCCCGGCTCTGCGCCCGATACCGATAGCGACCGGGCTCTGGGGATGGTGCTGGTGGAGCCGCCGGCAGGCGGGATGTCTGGACTGACTGAAAATGTGGCCAACGATGGCCGCGTTCGCCTGCGCGTACGGGGATCCTCCAGCTCTGGCCTCGATAAAAAGAGCTGGGACGTGGAGTTGTGGGAGAACGACTCCGATGCGGACCGCAGCGATGCACTGCTGGGGATGCCCGCCAACGGCGACTGGATCCTATACGCTCCGTACTATTTTGATGAAGCACTGATCCGCAATCCACTTGCATTTTCCGTCAGCGAAACCGTGGGTCGCTATGCGCCGCGCACGCGGTTTGTCGAGGTCTTTCTGGCCGAACAGGGCCGACCGATCCGCGAGGAGGACTATCAGGGGGTGTATGTGCTGATGGAAGAGGTGGAGCGGGCCCCCGATCGGGTGAATATTACCGAACTTCTACCTACAGATACCACCCTCCCCGCACTCAGCGGCGGCTATCTTTTCAAGATCGACCGCACCGCCGATGGGGAAAATGGACTGGCAGGCAGCACGGGGACCGCCGGTGGTCTGTGGGAGTTCGAGCAGGGTTTTGTGGCCGTGGAGCCCTCCGAGGCCGAGCTGGTGCCCGTCCAGAAGAACTACCTCGAAAATCGTCTGGACTCCCTGGGGGAGGCGCTGGCGGACCCTGACGGTATCGATCCGGGGACCGGCCTGCACTACGACGAAATCATGGATTCGGACTCCTTTATTGACCATCATATCATCAATGTGGTCATGAAGAACCCGGACTCCTTCCGACTCTCCGCCTACATGTACCAGGACCGCGAGGGTCTGATCGTCGCGGGTCCGGTCTGGGATTTTGATCGGGCGGCCAGCTCGCAGGATGACCGCTCCTGGGACCCCACGTGGTGGGATGCCCAGAATTACACCTCGGACTGCACGGATGTCTTCGCTTTTGGTTGGTACAATGCTCTCTTTGACGACCCGGTGTGGTCGGCGCGGTATTGGGACCGGCTGGACAGCCTCCTCCAGGGTGACCTGAGCAACGATGCCATGGATGCCCTGATCGACGGTCTGGCGGAGGGTCTGGAGGAGCCGGCCGGCCGCGATGCCGACCGTTGGGGTCAGGCCGAGTTCACCAGCGAAATCGCAGAACTGAAGGCGTGGTTTCACGAGCGCCACGATTGGATGCAGGCCTGTATCGCCGCCTATGAAGACCCGCGTGATTGTCCCGGTGACGGCGGCTAGGGCGAATCCCCCTTTACACCTCCCTTTCCCTTGGTGTAGAATCCCGGCCTCACCGGACTCGCCCATGCGCTGCCTCCTTCTCCTCCCGCTCACCATTCTTCTTGCCTGCCCCGGTGGTCCCGCCAAAGATTCCGTAGATTCTGGAAAAAATCCGCTACCTGTGGATGCCGATGGCGATGGCACCCCCGACGACTCCGACTGCGCTGCGGAAGACCCGGCGGTGTACCCCGGCGCCACCGAGCTCTGCGATGGGGTGGATCAGGACTGCAACGGGGTGGTGGACGACGGGCTGACGGGGCTTTGGTACCCCGACGCGGATGCCGACGGCTACGGCGATGGGAGCGGGGCGGTGGAGGGCTGCCGTCCGGACGGGGCCTATGTGGAACAGGATGGTGATTGTAACGATGGCGATTCCGCCTTTTTTCCAGGTGCTTCCGAGTTCGACTGCGAAGATCCAAACGACTACAATTGCGACGGATCGGTGGCCTATGCCGACGCTGATGCCGACGGTTTCCCCGCATGCCGCGACTGCAACGACGCAGACACGGACATAAATCCAGACGCGACCGAGCGGTGCAACGATACGGACGACAATTGCGACGGCAGCACCGACGGCGCGGACGCCGTGGACGCCACACTTTGGTATGTGGACGCCGATGGAGACGGCTTTGGTGTGGACGGGTCGGCGGTGGCCGCTTGCGACGCTCCAGCGAACACGGCTGCGCGCGCGGGCGACTGTAACGACAGCGACTTCCTCTATAGTCCCGGCGCTGCGGAAGTAGATTGTACCGATCCGAATGACTACAATTGCGACGGTAGCGTCGGCTATGCCGATGCGGACGGCGACGGCTTCCCCGCCTGTTCAGACTGCGACGACAGCGCCGCCACGGTGAGTCCTTCTGGGGTGGAGAGCTGCAACGGTCTGGACGACAACTGCGATGGCACCATCGATGAAGATAGCTCTGTGGATGCCGCTATCTGGTACCAGGATGGGGATGGCGATGGCTTCGGCGATACGACGGTCGCCCAGTCTGCCTGCGCCGCCCCGGCCAATTTTGTAGCGGATGCTACCGATTGTAGCGACGTGGACGCGGCCGTGTACCCGGGTGCCCCCGAGACCTGCAATGGCCTGGACGATAGCTGCGACGGCACGGTGGACGAGGTTGGCGCGGTGGACGCCCCCACCTGGTACCTGGACGCCGATGGGGACGGCTACGGGGATGTGGTGCTCACCGGAAATTGTATAGCTCCTTCCGGCTATGTGAGCCAGGGTGGGGACTGCGACGATGCCAACTCGGACCTCTCCCCGGGCGCCATCGAGCTTTGTGATGGTCTGGACCAGAACTGCAACGGCACCGCCGACGACAACGCCTTGGATGCCAGCTTGTGGTACCTGGACGGCGACGGCGACGGCTACGGTGACGCCGGCAGCGGCACCCTCTCCTGCGAGGCGCCCACCGGCGCGGTACAAGACGACACCGACTGCGACGATCAGAACTTTGACATAAACCCGGCTGCCACCGAGGCATGCAACGGCGCCGACGACAACTGCGACGGCACCGTCGACGAAGTCGGTGCGACAGGTAGCTTTCAGCAGTATCGCGATGCCGACGCAGATGGCTATGGGGACCCGAGCGGCTCCAGCGAGACCTGTAGCCTGTCCGTGGGCTATTCGGCCGCGGGCACCGACTGCGATGACAGCCGAAGCGCCGTGAATCCGGCAGCCTCGGAGAGCTGCAACCAACGCGACGACAACTGCGATGGCAGCATCGACGAAGACAGCGCCGTGGATGCCTCCACCTGGTATCTGGATGCGGACGGGGGCCAACACGGCGCCGCCTCCTCCACCCGTCGGGCATGCACCCAGCCCGCGGGCTACAGCGCGCTCGCGGATGACTGCGACGACTCCGATTCCGGCGTCTATCCGCTGGCCTCCGAATACTGCGACGGCGACGACAACGACTGTGACGGTCAGGTGGACGAGGCCGGGGCGGTAGACGCGACCGCCTGGTATCGCGACGCGGATGCGGACGGCTATGGTGCCGGAAGTGCGCTCTCCGCCTGCAGCGCGCCCGTAGGCTATGTAAGCCAGAATACAGACTGTAACGACGCGGCTACCAACATTCACCCTGGCGCCTCAGAGTATTGCAATAGCATCGACGAAGACTGCGATGGCACGGTCGACGACAACCCCGTGGATGGGCAGACCTGGTACACCGATGCCGACGGCGATGGCTACGGCGATCCCGGTACCGCCCTGGCAGCCTGTAGCCAACCGGTCGGTGCCATCAGCGACGCCAGTGACTGCGACGACGCCGTGGCTGCGGCCTACCCCGGCTCCACCAGCACCGAGGTCCCCTTCGACGGGGTGGACACTGACTGTGATGGCAACGACCTCTGCACCGACCTCAACTGCGACGGACGCCCCGATCTCGCGGAGGTCCAGCACTACACCGGCAGCAGCTACGCAGGCAACGTCTACCTCTACACAAACAATGGCACGGGCTACTTTTCCACCGGTCTGACCGTCCTTCCCGCCTACGGATCCTACGATCTGGCAGTGGCCGACCTGAACGACGACGGGTACCAGGATGTGGTGGTGCCAAACTACGTCACCGACAGCGGCATCGCAACCACCAGCTATGTGTACTGGGGCGCAGCCACCGGCTACACCACCGCCAACCGCAGCAGCCTGAGCGTGACCGGGGCCTCACGGGCCAAGTTGGCCGACTTCAACAATGATGGGTGGACGGACATTCTCTTCACCTCCTACTACAGCGGCTCCTCCTACAGCTCCACGTCCTACCTGTACTACGGCTCTTCCACCGGCTTTTCCACGGCCAACCGCACGGCGATGGCCACAGTGGGTGCATGGGATGCCGAGATCGCCGATCTGAACCACGACGGCTACCTGGATATCATCTTTGCCAGTCATTATTCGGGGAGCAGCTACTCCAGCAACTCGCGCATCTGGTGGGGGGCCGCGGCAGGCTTCACCGCTTCCAATGGGACCAACCTCCCGACCTATGGCGCTCACGACATCGAAGTGGCCGACTTCAACGCCGATGGCTACGAAGACATCGCCATTGCCAACTACTACGATGGAACAACCTACCTTACATCTTCCTACCTCTACTACGGCTCCGCAACGGGGTACAGCACCGCGAACCGCAGCAGCCTGACCAGCTATGGCGCACTTTCTGTTCAGTCCGGCGACATCGACGGTGATGGGCTCGTGGACCTGATTTTTGGGGGCTACTACGGGGGCTCCTGGTCCAGCTCTGCCCCTACCCGAGTCTACTACAACAGCAGCAATGGGTTCTCCAACGTGGTCTATGACGAAGCCGGGACCAGGGGCACCTACTTCATCCGGGTCGCCGATCTGGACAATGACGGCTATGACGACATCGTCACACCAATCCACTACGACGGCAGCAATTACGGAACCACGTCCTATGTCTACTGGGGCTCCAGCTCGGGCGTGAGCAATGCCAACCGCACCGGGATGAGCAGCAACGGATCCTTGAACGTTGCCATGGGCGACATCAACGGCGATGGATGGCCAGAATTGACCTTTTCCGGCTACTACACCGGGTCCTGGAGCAGCACCGCCTACGGCACGCTGCACGACGGGGCCTCGGGCTACACCACCGCCCTCTCCACGCAGATCGTGGGACGCGGCGTCTGGGCCCCACCGATTCTGGTTGGGAACACCACCTGGTAGGCCTTTTCTGACAATTCCTATACAGCGGTTGGAGCATTGCGGTGGCCGGGGGCTTCACTGGACGATCCGGTGACGGCAACCCTCGACTATCCCATAGGATCACCGTAACCTATCGAAAACCATCAGTCTTACCTTGACGACACGCAGACGACGAACCGTAGCGGCTTCGGCTACGGTATGTGCACCGGGAGAACACGACACCGGTACACCGGAGCAGACCATGAGCCGAAGCACCATCTATCTATCGATCTGCCTGTTATTCGGCTGTACAACGTTAGAAAATCCAAAATCTGCCCCCATAGATAATTTGGAAGTGTCTGTCACAGCCTTCGACTTTTCCCCCAGTGAAGATGCCTCGGTGCTGTTGATCCAAGTGGACGCGCTCCGGCGGGATCACCTCTCCGTCTACGGCTACGAGCGCAAAACAAGTCCCAATCTCGAAAAGGGGTGGCTTGCGTACGATGGTCTCACCACGGCCGCCTCGTGGACAGCTCCCTCGGCCGCCTCCCTTCTGACCGGTGTGCAGCCCTACCGGCATGGGGTGCAATATGCCAAGCAACAAGCAGAACGGACGATCAATCAGCCCTTGCAGGTTCCTTCTCTGGTCGAGGTGTTCAAGTCGGCGGGCTACCGCACCGCCCTGATCACGGGAAACGCCTATGTAGGGCCCGACACCGGCATGGAGGTAGGCTTTGAACGCCATATCTTTGTCAACAAACAGTACCCCTACAGCAACCTGGGCCAACAGCAGACCCACCTGGAGACATGGCTCCAGGAAATCCCTGAAGATGCACCTTTCTTCGCGATGATGCACGCCATGGATGTCCATGCGCCCTACTACTCCCCCGAAGGGACCGAAGGCACATGGTCTACCGGCGGCATGCTGAACGACCTGGAGGACTATGCCCAACAGGAGGAGCTCGGCGCCCTCCATGCGCTGGACCCAGAAGGCACGGTGACCGAGGTGAACGCACTCTACGACGAGCAGATCCTGGGGCTGGACCGGTCGATTGCGGGCCTGCTGCAGATGTTGGAGCGCAAGGGTCGGGGCAACACCTTGGTGGTGTTGATCGGTGACCACGGAGAATCCCTGGGGGAACACGGGAAGTTTGGCCATGGTTCCAGTCTGGAGGACGAGCAGGTGGCCGTGCCCTTCCTGGTCCACCATCCGGACCTGGTGGGTGGCCGGAAGAGCTGCCTGGCCTCCAACCTGGATGTCCTTCCCACCCTGATTCGGAGTCTGAACCTCAGCCTTCCGGAAGGGCTGGACGGGCGCCCCCTGCAGGAGGGATGCCTGGGAACCCCGACGGCGACCCTCTACGACCCCCAGCGAGACGGCATCCTGAACATGGTGGCCACCTATGGAGAGGTCGGCCATCGTGAATACTCCTGCCTGTCCGGTCGGTACGGTGGCCACGGCAAGACGACGGACGAAGAATCTTCCTATTTAGATGAAGAGATTTCCTTCCAAATCCAGCAAAACGACCTGGTCCTCCCCGACCAGAAGTGTGCACGTACTCCGGAATAGGGGCGCCAGGACGGGGAGCCGGATAGCGGAACCCCATGACCGGTCTCAAGCGACATATGGGCCTCGGCGCCCTGCTGATCTACGGTGTGGGCGACATGCTCGGCGCGGGCATCTACGGTCTGGTGGGAAAGGCCGCCGGATTGATGGGGCACCTCGTATGGCTGGGCTTTTTGGGGGCCATGCTGGCGGCAGTGTTCACGGGTTTGTCCTATGCCTGCTTGGGCTCACGCTACCCGCGTGCGGCCGGTGCGGCCTACATCACAGGGAGAGCCTGGGGAATGCCCTTCCTCACCTGGTTGGTCGGGCTGACGGTGGCCGCGTCGGGGCTCACGTCCATGGCCACCGGCTCACGGGTGATTGCCGGCTACCTCCAGAAATTCGGGCTTGCGGTGGATACTGCACCCCTGGCGATCGGCACGCTGCTGGTGGTGGCGGGCGTGGTCTACCGAGGTATCCGGGAAAGTACATGGATGAATGCCATCTGTACGGGGGTGGAGCTGACCGGTATTCTGATCGTGATCGGCGTGACCCTGCCCTACTGGGGAAGCGTGTCCTTGGTGCAAGCACCCCAGCCCGATATGGATGCCTTTGCGCTCTTCCGCCTGACCATGCAGGGGGCGGTGCTGACCTTTTTCGCCTTTGTGGGCTTTGAAGACCTGCTGAACGTTGCCGAAGAGGCCAAAAATCCGGAGCGCGACCTGCCTCTGGCCCTGGTGGGGGCCATCGCCATCGCTACGGTAATGTACATGGCCGTCGCCATCGGCGCGGTGAGCGTGTTGCCACCGGCGACCCTGGCGGCCTCCAAGGCGGCCCTGGTGGATGTGGTGGCTGCGGCCGCACCGGCCATCCCACCCCAGCTCTTCACGGGCATCGGCATCTTTGCGGTGGCCAATACCGCACTTCTGAACCTGATTATGGGCTCAAGGTTGTTGTATGGCATGTCCAAGCAGGGCCTACTACCCGCCGTGATCGGACGGATCCACCCGCAGCGTCAGACGCCGCACGTCGCCATCGGCGTGCTGCTGGTCATCGTGATCACGCTGATGCTCACCGCCGACATCGATCACCTTGCCGCTGCCACCTCGCTGCTGTTGTTGAGTGCCTTCGTTGTGGTGAACCTGTCACTCGTGGTGCTGAAGCTGCGACCGGGTGAGGCCAAGGGCGGCTTTGAAGTACCGCTGGGCGTGCCGATCATCGGGGCAGGGATCTGCGGGGCGCTGATCGCCGCGCGGGTGCTGGACCCCAACGCCGACCCCAAAGCGCCAATGATCGCCGGAGTGGTCCTTCTGGTGCTTGCCGGTCTGTTTTTTGTGGCCCGGCCCAAAGGGTCGATCGCTGAGCTGTTGGAGTGATCGCCTCCGGCGACTGGCCTTGTCCGGGAATTGGTAGGTGAGGTCCTGGCTTGACCCCATGGATCCTCGGTACGGCACTGTGGTTCTGGGATCCCTGTGGCTTTGGCTACCGTGACCGATCTTGTGCAACCGACGGGGTGCCGGGAGCGATCTACGGTCGTTATCCTTGCCAGATGACGCTACTCCTCCTCCTCGCCTGCACCTCTTCCTCCCCCAAGCCCGCGGACGACAGCGCGGCGCCCTCTGAGTCAGCGGCCGACTCTGCGGCCGACTCCGCGGCCGACTCCGCGACTGACTCCCAATCGGACTCTGGGGGGGACTCCCAAGATTCCAATCCTCCGGAGGGGAACCTCCCCCCCTCCGCGGACGAGTGCGGCGGCAGCTTTCCGGCGGTGGAACCCCGAGGGTCGACAATTCCGCAAGGTGCCGGCCCCTATTGGCGGGAGGATACCCCCGAGCGGAGCGCCCTGAATGTGTGGGAAGAGGAGGGCACCCGGCTGATTCTGAGCCTGCGTGTCCTGGACAGGGAGGGCAATCCGCTGGCTGACAAGCGGGTGACCGTATGGGCAGTGGGCCTGGACACCCGCTATGACTTTGAGGGGGCCGAGGCCAATGGCTACGGCTATCAGACCAGCGACGCGGAAGGGCGGATCTGCGTGTCGATGAACCGCCCGCTGCCGTACTTCAATGGAAATGGGGGCTTGAATCCGGCACACATCCACCTGTCGGTGGGGGACGACGAGATCGAAGCCAACCAGACCCTTTTCACCCAATTCTACTTCAGCGACGATGAGTGGCTGACCGACTTCATTCCACCCGAGCTGACCTTCACCCCCGAAATCCTGGCCACCGCCGAGCGCATCCGCAGCGACCTGGTCCTGCCCTGATAGTTGGGGGCGTCCGGACGTGGCGGCGCCCCATCGGAACGCCACCGGCGCCCCTGGAGTATTGGAGCAGCCCGGGATCCAGCAACAAGGCCGGGCCTCACCCCGCTGTCGGCCGGTTCCGGCGAGCCGGCGGTAGGACTCAGTGCCCCGCCAGATGCCGCCCCAACCGGCGTCGCACCACCTCTTCCACCCCACCGCCGGGCTCCAGGAGCGCCTGCACATCCTCCCCGTTCAGGAGCCCATGGAGGAGCGCCCACTCGGCGCGCATCGGTCCGCGAAGCCGGCCCACGAAGCGCTGGCGGATCGGCGCCAACACCGTCCGCGCCTCCTCTTCCCGGCCTACCCCCCACAGGAATCCCCCC
>JBEIQS010000359.1:0-3934 GCA_040376425.1 Alphaproteobacteria bacterium
ACACAAATCGCGCCCGGTGCTTCGGGGTGGGCCCGGCAAAGGGGAGCTTCTACCGACGTGGTCTGCCCTTGGACCAGATCAGCAGCGTCGCAAGGCCAAGAAACAGGGTAGCCCAAGCCCCCAGTGCTCCCACCAACTGGCCCCAGGGCAGCCCGGCGTCATCCGGGTTTTCCGGCTTTAATCCAAGCTGATACAGGGCACCGTTCAGCTCCCGCTTTTCCCACTCGCTGGACCATGTGGAGGCCTGCTGTACCTGCTTTCCCGACTTCAGCGCGGCGTCCAGGGCGTAGCGTTGCAGGGTAAGGTAGGAAAGAGCTTTGGAAAATGGATCCATGCTCCGCAGGCTGACCAGGATGGAAGAGAACAGGATCTGAGGCACCAGCAGGATGGGCAGCGAGCCGACGGCGGCCTCCGAGCTGTTCCACAGGGCGCTGACCACCAGAGCCAGCCCCATTCCCGCCCAGCCGGTCAAGGTGCAGACCAGCAGTAGAGATGCGGGATCAAAGCCGTTGTCCGCGTAGTGGTTGGGCCCCCAGCACAGGCCCAGCATGACCAGGCACTGCAGCGCGGTGATGGTCCCCAGCACCAGCACCTTGCTGCCCAGGTAGGGGCCCACGCCCAGTCCCAGTCTACGCTCCCGCCGCCACAGCACCCGATCCGCGATCAGCTCGCGTACCGCTGCGGACATTCCGAACCACATACAGCTCAGCGTCAGGATGAAGATCGAGCCGGCCGCGACGCCGGGGTACAGGACCACCAGGCCGCCGGCCAGCACCGGCGGCTGCGCCGCCAGGATCAACAGGCCGGTGGAGTCCCGGAGCTTCGTTTTTGTATACCGTTGCACCAGGGTGCGAAGCTGCCGCAGCGGGCCGGGCCGCGGGGTGGGGGCGAGCTCTGCCTTTCCGCCGGGAGCACGGCCCAAAAAACCCAGATCCACGGCGGCCGACCGGGTCTCCCCCCACATCCTGGCCACCTCGCTCTGGCGGTAGCGCGCCGCCCACTCGGCGGGGGGGTGGTCCTTCAGCCGGTGGAAGATGGCGTCCGGTGTGCCCACGCTGAACCAGGCACAGGCTTCGCTGGGTGGCCCGAAAAAGGCCAGATGCCCACCGCGCGCCAGCACCAGCAGGTGGTCCACCTGCGCCACGATCTCGGCGGAGAGATCGTGTGTAACCAGGAATACAATTCGTCCTTGATCGGCGAGCTGACGGACTTTTTGGAGGATGTCCTGCGAGGCCTGGGGGTCCAGTCCGCTGGTGGGCTCGTCCAGAAACAGCACCCGCGTGTCCTCTCCCAGCAGCTCCTGCCCCAGGTTGATCCGCTTCCGCTGCCCGCCGGAGATGCCCCTTCGCAGCGCGTCGCCGATGCGGCTGTACCGGATGTGCCCCAGGTCCAGCTCCCGAAGCACCCGCTCCACGGCGCGGTCCCTTTGGGCGCGGTCGTTGGCAAAACGAAGCTCGGCCGCGGCTTCCAGGGTCTCCTGGACCGTGAGCTCGGGCAGGACGAGGTCGTCCTGGGGGACGTCGCCTGCGAGGCTCGGTTTGTGTACAAGCTGTTGGTGGAAGTCGGCTCCGTCCAGCTCTACCCACCCCTGATCGGCGGGGGTGGTGCCCTGCAGGGCCTGTAGCAGGGTGGTTTTTCCGCCGCCGCTGGGCCCGACAATGGCGATGACCTCGCCCGCGAGTGCGGTGAAGCTCACCTCCTGCAACACCGGGAGATCGCCGATTTTTCGCGAGAGCTTCCGCGCGGAGAGGGCCGAGAAGTCACGACGATTTTCCAGCCGCAACCCCCCGGATTCCAGGTGCAACTCGGCAGGTCCAAGCTGGAGTACCGAGCCATCCATCACCGGCGCGCTGCCGACTACCTCGCCGTTCACCCGCAGTGGGCGTCCCTGGCCCAACCCGACGACCCGCCAGCCCTCTCGCGCGCGCTGCAAGCGGGCGTGTCGGGGGAGGACCTGCGGATCGGGAAGCACAAGGTCGCAGGAGGCGGCACTGCCGAGGACGATGGGATCCCGGTCCAGGGGCAGGATCAGCCCGCTTCGGTAGCGTGGGTCCTGCCGCCGGATGATGGCGGCGGAAACGACCGGATCCACACGCAACACGCGCGCGACTTCTTCGAGAATGCGGAGCTGGGGAGCCTGTAAACCCTCCGGTGCGGCCGCCATTGCCACGACCAGCGCATAGAGCTGCAACCGATCGGTTGTGGTGGCCTTTTCGCCCACCTGCGCCAGCGTGGAGGGGCCGGTGTCGGTCTGAGTCTGGGGATCCTCGCCAAACCAGGCCGCCATGTCCCTTTTTTCGGCGGCGCTCAGGGGGCGGTTCCAGGCGCGGCTGGTGGCCTCCTCCAGGGCGGCGGCCGCCGCGTGGGGCTCTGTCCCAAACCACTCTTGCAGCTTCGCACAAAAAATGGGGATGGCTGCAGGCGCAGGTGGCCCCAGCACCCCAACGGCGACTTCGGCGACGATGTTCAGATTCGGGCTCAGAGTAGACTCAGCAGGTCATTTGTGTGTTGCTGCACCTGCTGGAGCTCCTCGGCGCCGATGGTGGGCTTTCCGGCGAGGGCCTGGAGGAGCTGCAGGGTGCTCTCCACCTTGCCCATCACCGGTGGCAGGTTGGTCTTTTCGCCTTCACGACGGACAAAGCTCAGAAAGTACGTGGCAACCTCTGGTTGCCGCAGCAGCGCACCTGCCTCCAGCTTGCCGCTGCTGAGCACCGCCGCCGCCACCACGTTGCTTCCGGCCAGCCAGCCACCGGCCTGGAGCAACGGCACGGTCCGCGGGCCGGCAGTGTAGCCCTGCTCCACGATGACCTTGGCGAGCCGCTCCAGCTCGACCGACCGATCTGCTTCGTTGATGGCGTCGTTTTCCAGGCCTCGGCTGAGCTGATCCACGCTTTCCAACAGGGCGGGCGTGGCACCGAGCGCGCTGAGTCCCTCGCGCACGGCGCTCAGGCGCGCGGAGCTGTCGGCGCGGGGGGCGCTGCGGATGGTGAGCACCACCTGAGCAAGGAGTACGCCGGTTCGGACTGCGGTTTCATCGCTGCTTTCAGCGGTGGGGCGAATGATTTTGGAGCCGACGATGGTTTGGACGTCCGCCTGAATGCCCGCCTGTTGCAGGGAGGCTTGGACCTTGCCGGGCGGAGGGACCAGCACGGCGGGGGCGACCACCGGGGCAACCACGGGTGGGGGAGGCGGTTTTTCCTCAGGGCTACAGGCGAGGAGCGCAAGAAGGAGCATCAGGTCTCCGGGGGACTGAAAAAGTCTTGGATCAGCTACAGGATGGTTCGGAAAATGCCGTTTTGGAAGCGGCCGGCCGGGAGTCCTGCCGCCTGGTTCAGCCGCTGGAGCTGCTCGGGGGAGCGGCGGATGCTCCGCCAGCCCAGGACCTCTGCCACAAAGGCGGCGTCGGGGGTGGGGGGGAGCTGGCTTTGCAGCAGCGTCGCCCCGCGCTTGCTCTGTTGGCCGACCCATTGCAGGGCCGCAACCACGAGACGGTCGGGGAGGTGCTCCAGAAGGCCGTCCACAACCACACAATCGACCCGATCCAACCGGAGTTGCTGCCGACCCTGGATCAGGGCGCGCAGGTCCACCTCGATAACGGTGTCCCCCTCGTGGTGGGCGCCGCCCACGACGAGGCGCTCGCCGGGCAGCGCTATCCTTTCTGGATTCACACAAAGAAGCAGCGAAGATGTGGGCGGGGCCGAGGTTGTAATCTCGATCAGATCCCGGTGCAGGTGGTGGTGCTGTTGCCGGAGCGTTACAAAAGTGGGAAGGCCGAAAAGGCTGTGCTCGAGGTTCGTGAGGCTCTGGGGGGCCGGTTGCTCCAGCGCCCAGGCCCGCAGGCCACTCTGGAGCTCACGGCCGGGGGTGGCGAGCAGGGACCCCAGGGAAGTCGCATCGAAGGACCTATGTAGTTCCTCGGCCAGAAGCAAACCCG
>JBEIQS010000373.1:0-3692 GCA_040376425.1 Alphaproteobacteria bacterium
CCCGCGTCGGTTTAAACGCATCGCCCGCTGGCCCGCACGTCTTCATGCCCCACCCCGAGGTGTCTGACCCTACCCCCAATTGGCAGACCACTCGGCTAAACTCCAGACAGAGGAGGCCGGATGGCCCGTCAACGTCGTCGATATGCCCTTGAGTTCAAGCAGGAAGCGGCGCAGCTCGTCACACAACGGGGACTTACGCCGGCGCAGGTCGGCAGGGACCTGAACATAGACCGCAGCCTCATACGCGCTTGGGTTGAGAAATCCAAGGCCGGTCAGCTCGTGGAGAGCCCCAACCCTCCGGTGGCCGCTCCCGGGCTGGAGGAGGAAGTCCGTCGGCTCAGGAGGGAGAACGCTATCCTCCGAGAAGAAAGGGAGATCCTAAAAAAAGCCGCAGCCTTCTTCGCCAAGGAGATCCGGTGACCGCTTACCGGTTCATCGAGGCGGAGAAGGCCAATCACTCCATCCGACTGCTCTGCGAAGTCCTCAAGATTTCCAGAGCAGCGTTCTATGCCTGGCGCTCCAGGGAGCCTGGAACAGGCGCTCTTGAGCTTCGCGTACATATCCGGAGCATCCACCGTGAGATGCGTAGCACCTATGGATCTCCGCGGATCACGCGCGCACTCCGGGAGCGGGGACTTACAGTCAATCACAAACGGGTGGCCCGTCTGATGCGGCTTGAAGGCCTCCGGGGCATCCCGCAGCGCCGCTTCCGCGTGGCCACGACCAAGGCGGATCCTGCCGATCCCGTAACGGAGAATGTGCTGCAACGCAGGTTCACCGCGTCCGCTCCCAACCGGGCGTGGGTGGCCGACATCACCTACCTGCCAGTCACGGGCGGTTGGGCATATCTGGCGGTTCAGATTGATCTGTTCAGCCGCAAAGTGGTCGGATGGGCACTGGACAACGTGATCGATACCGGGCTCTGCCTGCGGGCCTTGCGGAGTGCGGTGGCGACCCGGCGGCCGCCGGCCGGCCTGATACACCACTCGGATCGCGGATGCCAGTACACAAGCCGCGAATACCGGGAGGAACTCTCCCGGCGGGGGATTCTCGCCAGTATGAGCCGTCGGGGTGACTGCTGGGACAACGCTGTGGCCGAGTCCTTCTTCGGCACCCTCAAGCAGGAGCTGAGGATGGACGAACTCTCGTTACCGCTCGAAGCGATGAACCGGGTAATCAGAGACTACATCCATGACTTCTACAACTCCAAGCGACTACACAGTGCGAATGACTACATGAGCCCAATCAATCGTGAGCTTCAGTTTCACCAGCAGGCGGCCAAATCCGCCTGAACTCACACGGGTGGTCCGTCAAAAAGGGGTAAGGTCACTCCCCATTGGAAAAAGCTGCCTCCCCCCTCCCACGTCCCAGCCCCCGCCCGGTTGTGGCACCGAGCACCGCCCCCTCCTCCCACCCACCTCCACCGATCCTGGAAAACCCTGCGGTGCCCGCCCGGGAAAGTGCCTCCACCCCCGCCACCACCGAATTCCTGCGCAACCCAGAAGCTTTTGAGCAGCGCCCCACCGAGGTCGTCCGCAGCCCCGCAGCCCCGCCGCCTCCTGCGCCTGCACCCGCCCCCACGCCGGTGCAGCACATGACCCCTCGTCAGGAACCATCGGAGGAAACCGGCGTCCTGCGACAAAAATACTGGAGTGAACGCCGCGCCGAGATCGCCGTGGTGGTAAGTGTCGTCGCTGTCCTGGCCGCCCTGATCAGCCTGTACGCCACCGGGCTGTGGCTCAAATGGTGGGCTCTCCCCCGCTGAGCCTGTCCGAACCCGCAGGATCCCCTCAAGTACATCAAAGCTCCCACCGTACCCAACGGGATGGCATCCCTACGTTTTCCCTCTTCCGCCACCCCCTGAACATCCGTTCCCTGTCGAAGCTGTCGACGAAGGTGTCGAAACTTCGACGGTTTCGACACCCCCCGATCCAGGATCAAGCTCAACAAAATTTTGGCATGATTCTTGCATTTAGTCCCGGCATCCCTGTCCACCTGGAGCCACCATGTTTCTTGCACCTTCCCGGCCTGCCGTATACTCCCTTTCGATGAGCCTCCTGCTGCTGCTCACGACGGCATGTAACAACGATGTGAGCATCGGGGGCAAACAGGACATGCCTCCCATCGTAGCGATCCTGGATCCGCAGTCCCAGGCGAGCTTTACCACGGCGGATAACATCCTCTTTTCCGGGCAGGTGATCGACGAAGACATCACCGGGGTGATGGCGTCCTGGCAGATCAACGAGGATGTCTACGCCGCACCGCTTACGCCCACCGGCGGCTGTGCGATGTCCCTGATCCTTCCCGCCGGCAAACACCTGATCACGCTGGGAGCACTGGATGCGGCTGGCTCCAACAGCTACACCTCCCTTGAAATTTTTGTCACTGCCACGGATCGGGATACAGACGGGGTGGCCGACGATGTGGACTGCGCGCCGGACGACGCCAACTACAGCGTGGCACAAACCTGGTACGAAGATCAGGATGACGACGGCTTCGGAAACAGCGATCAAAGTGTAACCGATTGCCTGCCACCCGCAAACTACGCCGCCACAGACACGGACTGCAACGACGGCCACCCCGGCATCTATCCCGGAGCCCCAGAAATCTGTGACTACCTGGATAACAACTGTGATCAGGTGGTGGACGAAGCGGGTGCAGCGGGAGAACAGAGCTACTACGCCGACGCCGATGGGGACGGCTATGGTGCTTCGGGAAGTGTACCGATCACCGTGTGTGAATCGCAGGCCCCCGCAGGCTATGTCCTGGACACCGGGGACTGCAAAGACACGGACCCCAATTTTGCCCCCTTTGCCCCTGAAAAATGTGGCGACACGGAGGACTACAACTGCAACGGTCTGGTCGGAGATCAGCAGCTCTTCGCCGACCGCGACGGCGACGGTCGCGGCGATGGCAACGCCGAGGTCACCACCGACGGCGATCCCTGCGCCCCGGTGGAGGGTGCCTCACTTTACGGCGACGACTGCAACGACGGAGAGGACAGCAACGGGAACCCCTGCGTCACCAGCGACGTGGCCTGTATGGACCTGGCTGCCTCTATCTACAAGGATGCACCTGAACTCTGCGACACCGTGGACAACGACTGCGACGGCAGCATCGACGAAGCCGACCCCAACCGCGCCGCAACCTGGTGGCTGGACTTCGACGGAGACTCTTTTGGAGGCAGCTACTACATCAACGACTGCCCCCAGCCCGCCGGCTACGTCGGCAACGGGGACGACTGCAACGACAGTGATTCTTCCATCAAGCCCACCGCTATTGAGGTCTGCGACAGCAGCGACACCGACGAAGACTGCGACAGCCTCGCCGATGATGCCGATTCTTCGGTAGATTTTTCTACCACCTCCCTCTGGTATTCAGACTCTGACGCCGACAGCTACGGGGCAGGTACCGCCACTTCCGCCTGCGATGCACCGACCGGAATGGTAGCAGACACTACAGACTGTGACGACAGCCGAGCCGACGTGAACCCCGCCGCGGCCGAGGTCTGCGACCCCTCCAACATCGACGAAGACTGCGACAGTGTCGCCGATGACGACGACATGTTCGCCACCGGGCAAACGTTCTGGTATCAGGACAACGATGCCGACGGCTACGGCAGCAGCATCATGCAGGAAGTCTGCGACGAACCCGCGGGCTACAGCTCAGTGACCAACGACTGCAACGATGCC
>JBEIQS010000152.1:0-14515 GCA_040376425.1 Alphaproteobacteria bacterium
TCCCTTGAAGAGCCCCACGATCAGCCGATCGACGATGGGGCGAAGCCGCTCGGAGCTGAGCACGTCCGTCGCAATCGGTGTGCCTCCGATGGGCGCTTGCATCATGACGACCGCACGCGTGTGGACCTTGAGCTCGGGGTACAAGGACAGCGCCGCACTCACATCCACGCCGCCCTTGCTGTGGCCGAGTATCACCACCTGCTTGCCGCTCGTGGCCGCCGCCTCGACCGCCAATCTGACGCCCTTGGCGTTCACGTTGACACTCGCGTCGGTGTCGACATCGACCCTCCGCGCATCAAGCCCGCGCTGCTCCAACCGCCTGAGGTTGTCGCCGAGGTAGCCGGGGTAGCGCTCCGTGAACAGGCCGGGTACGAACAGGTATACAAAGCTGTTCGCGTTGGCCGGAAGGGGACTGTCCCCGTTGCGCGCCGCCCCGTGGAACGCCCTGAACTGAGCAGTCACATCGGTGGTCGGTGGCGAATTCCAGGAGAGCCAGCCGATCATCCCCACGGAGTCGAGTTGGAGGCGCTTCTCGAGCGCCTGCTTCGCGTCCTCTGCCGTTGCGTCCAGCCACGCGGCGAGGGAGGGCTGCTCAAGCTCGGCCGCGCCGAAGGTCGACTTCAGATCGCCGCTGATCAGGCGCTCAAGGCCGTCGATCGCGTGCTTCTGATCGGTGGCGCTCTGCGCCATCATGTGGTTCCGACTGTCGACCACCACAAGCTCCGAGGCGCCGCCAAGCTGGAGGTCGAGCCACTCGGATCCTGAAAGCGCGGCCACCTCGTCGCCCCGGGCGTGAACGATGAGTGCCGGACCGTGCGGGGTGGTGCCGCCCGCGATCGCCTTTTTGAGCGTCGCCAGGTCGGCGTCGGTGGCGAACATGGTGCCCGGCTGCGCGACGGTCCCTTCAAGCAGTGCTTCTTGCTTGGTCTTGGCGCTCGCGTCCCGGTCCGCCGCGATCACCGGAGCGCCAACGCCGAGGCGCTGCACGTAGCTGAAGCCGGGGATGTGGGCGCCCGCACGGAGCAGTGTGTTGCCGAGGTTAGCCTCGGCCTCCATGAAGGGCGCTTGGAGCACCATCTTCAGGCCCTTGGGCATCCCTGGACCGGAAAGCTCCACACGATCGGCGTCGTTCATGGTGGTGGCCGCGAGCACCGCCGTGGCGCCGATGCCATTGCCAAACAGGATGACCTCGCCGCTCTGCAACGTGGGATCGCTCTGCACCCACTCCGCGGCCCGGCCTGCCACGGCGGCGACGTCTCGCGCTGCGCCGAACAGGCGATCCATCCCGCCCGGTGTACCCCCCTTGCTGTGGCCGCTCCACTGGTGATCCAGCGTGATCACGGTGTGGCCCCGGGCGTTCATCGCGTCGATCTGTTCGAGGAAGTGCCGGCCCGTTTCCTGGAGGCCGGGCGACACGACGATCACCTTGCCTGTGGCGGGCACACCCGTGCGTGGTTCAAAGCGTTGAAAGAACACGTCCCGATCGGCGATGGTCGCACCGTCTACGCTTCCAGAGGCCGTGACAAAGCCCTCCGTGACCTCGGCGGGATGACGCGCGAAGCGTGCCAGATCGATCGCCTTCCGCGTCGCGAAGAGTGTGAAGTTGGGGAGGGAGGAGGCCGGCAGGGTGGTCACCGGAGCGTCGCCCCACTCCGCCTGTTTCTTGGCCAGGATCTGTGCGATAAATTGCGCCTCGTCGGTCTTGGAGAGGCCAGTGCGGAGGGTCGCTTCGATGCCGAGGAGGGCCGTGGGCCCGAGCATGCTCGGGCCGCCCTTCTCGTTCCACAGGCCGTCGTTGTTGCCGCCCGCAATCGGCAGGTCCGCAGCCGAGCGACTGAGCGCGTACAACTCGGTTGGATCGAGGGAGAGCAGTGCACGGGTGAGGGAGTCGTGGTCGAAGTTCATACAAAATTCTCTTTACTCAGGCCGTCTGAACGTGGCAAGCCGGAACCGAACGCGGCGGCCTCGCCCACCGTAGTCACCTGGCCCCGCCTGAGCTGGGCATAGGCCATCGCGAGGCGCAGCTCCCGAAGCCAGTCCGACACCGGCGCACCAAAGACCTCGTCCATCCGGCGCTGCAGCGAGCGCTCGCTCATGCCCACGGCACGCGCAAGGTCTCCGGGAGACCCGGGCTTTCATCGGAGAGGTGCGCCCGCGTATGTGCCTCCAGGCGCGTGGCGAAGCTGCGGTCCACCTCGGGTATCGGCTCTGCGGCAATTTCGGACCGAGTGGTACGCTGGAGCAGCCGGTGCATATGGGCCCGGAGCTCGGGCATGTAAAAGGGCTTGGTGAGCCAGGCCTCGTCCACCGCCTCTCCTCCATGAAGCTCCATAACCTCGGTCGCAATCGCCAACCCGAGCCCTCCTGCGCCCGACCGTCGCCACGATCGACCTGGTACAGGCGCTCGAAGATCCGTGCGCACGCGGCCTCGGGCACCTCAGGGCCCTTCTCTTCCACCACCAACTCCACCCCCTCGCTCCGCTCGTTCAGGTGCTGGACAACACGCCGCGATCTTCGGCCAGCCGCGCGTGGCGCCGCGCGCACTCATGACCCAGCCCACCACTTTCAACCCCTACGGTCCCCCCGGCATCCCAGAGCTTCACCTCCCCGTCCTTCATCCGGGCGAGGCCGCGGTCCGGGAGGAGTCGGGTGGCGGTGTCCACGCGCTACAAAGCCGGCTACATTCGACACATGAGCGCCCTGCCCGATCGCCACAGCCTGCGAGCACATCCGCTCGATGGGGCGATGTTGTTCTTTCAACCGTCCACCGGGCTCCATGTACGGGTCGGCGGCGAGGCCACGCGCACCCTGCGGCGCAGCGCCCCGCGTGTAGTCGCTTTCGGCATCACCAATCGCTGCAACCTGAGCTGCGACTTCTGCTCGCGGGATCGGGCCATGCCCAGCCGGTGGACCCGCGCCGGGGCCCTTGCCGTGCTGCGGGAGCTGGACGCGGCGGGGGTGCTGGAGGTGGCCTTTGGCGGCGGAGAACCCTTCCTGTTTCCTGAATTTCTGGAGCTGCTCCAGGATCTCCACCAACAGACCCAGCTTGCGTTGAATGTGACCACCAACGGGACTCGGATCGACGCTCACACGGCCGCCGCGTTGAAGCCCCTACTGGGTGTGGTGCGCCTCTCCATCTACCCCGACAATCCCTGGCGGAAAGCCGCAGATCACCTCAGCCGTGCAGGTGTGGGCTGGGGCGCCAATGTGCTGGTGGATGGCCCCTGCCTCGCCACCCTTCCAGACCTACTGACGGAGCTTCAGCAGCTTGGAGGCGGCGATATCTCTCTGCTACGCTACGTCGGGCCCGACCCCGGGCTGCGGCTAAGCCCCGAGCACCACCGTCGGCTGGACCAGATCATCGCGGAAAGCCCCCTTCCCACCCGGATCTCCGTCTGTTTTGGCCCCCAGCTCCATGCCCCGCTGCTCTTTGCCGGGGCCGACGGCAGCGGAGACTGCGGCGCCGGACGCGACTTTTTGAGCATCAGCGCCAACGGTGGCGTGCGGGCATGCTCCTTCCAGGATCGGGAGTTTCCCGCGACATCCGGGGCGGAGATCCTGGAGATTTGGCGCTCCCAAGGGCAGGCATTAGGGGAGGCATCCCTCCGGCCCGGCTGTGCACGTGCCGAAGGCCGGCTGCCCCCGGAGGATCTGAGCGGGGTGCGGATCTGGCGCAGCTTTTCCGGCAACAACAGCGGAGAATGTCTGATGGTGGCTCGATTTTCGGCGGTTGCCGACGCCGCCCGCTACCTCAACGACCTGCTGCCCGGCTACCAACCCGAGGCGGCGATGCCCCCGGAGTGGCAGCAGCTTCTTGCCGCCGAGGGCTTGGGGGCCGCGCCCTACGGGGAGTGCCCGCAGGAGCTGGTGGCGGTGGGAAGGTCGGTGTTTGCCCTGGGCTATGGCCTGGACGACCTCTACGCGCCCCTGCGCAGCCTGGCCTGGAAGCGCGGAGCGGAGGTGGAGCCTGGGGGCTTCCACCTCCATGACCACCCCCAGTGGGTTTTTGCGGTTCGTGCGCGGGATGGGGACGACGCCGAAGTGCAGCGCGCGCTATTTCAGTCCCCGCACATGGTCGCTCGTCGGCATGGAAGCTGGATTTTTGGGCTGGCGCCGCTGGGGAGCCTGGCCGGCCTGGAGCCCGGCCGGAAGGAGGATGGACTCGCCGCCGATGCCGCCGCACTTGCGACGCTTGTTGCGGGGCGGCCCCATGCGCTCTCCCTGCTCGCGGTCCCGGCCGACGATGCCGCCCTGCTCGCGGCCCTCCAGCGTGAGCACCAAACTCCCGAAGAGTACCGGCGGGCTTTTATCCGCTTTCTGGTTGCTACTTCCGAAGCGGATGCGACCCGCTTTGCCGCTGGGCTGGACGGCCCGGTATTGCGGGTGGGCTCGGTATTGTTGGTGGAACCTCCCTTTGGCAAACGCCTCGCGGTCGGGGCCAGTATGCGCGGTGCCCGGGTGGCGATTTTGAGGAGCCGGCGCTGCCGGGTCGATCTGCTGCTCAGCCGCGCCGCCCCCCAAATGCGCCTGAAGCTGCCTCCCCTGGATCCCGAACCATTGGCTGCCAAACTCCGGGATCTGCTGCGGCAGCGGGGCTGCCGGGAGGAGCAGGTGCAGGTACGCACCGGGGTTCGGGTGGCCGGTGGTTGGCTGGTGGTGGACAGCGACACACCGGATCGGGTGGCGCAAGCCGCCGACCACCTGGCCCAAGAGGAGGGGTTGAAGCTATGGATCGGCGTTGGGGAGTGTGACCCCCTTGCGCGTGCGCTGTGGCGACTGCGGGAAGAGGTGGAAGCCGACCGACGGTGAGGGTGGGGGCCTCCAAAGCGAAAAACTGGTGCCCCTGGGGGCCGCGACGAAAGCTCCGACCTGCTGCGGGCGCCAAGAAAGCGGGCTATCAATCTATCGGAGGTTTGCATGGTGCCCAACGACCTTAATCCGGCCCTGCCGGGCATAAATCGTGCAGACAAACTCCATATTATGCAGGTTCTACCATCGGAGTTGGCCAAGGAGGAGAGGGGCATGCCTCAGGCGGGTACCGACTACCCGGTCTGGCGCCCTTCGATGCCAGATCCCAAGTACATCCAGGTCCTTCAAGGTCTCGAAGCGATCCGGCGCCGGCCCGCGATGTACATCGGCGAGGCCTCCACGGTCCGGCTGATAGTGTTCGGCCTCCGCGCGTTCGTGGCTGGCATCGGCGGCAACGAGGTTGAGTCCTGCGAGTTCGACCTTCTGGCAGACGGAGCGTGCGCTATGCGCACTGCGGCGGCGCTTGCTCCGATGGGCACCTCCCAAGGGCATTTCGGGATTGAGCAGCCGGAGATCCTGCGAGAGATGTTGTGCCTTACGCACCGCGGTTCGGGCGGGTTCTTGGGTGGCGGTGGCGCGATTCTCACTGCGCTCTCGGAGACCGCTGAGGTGCGGTGCGTGGCCGAAGGTCGCAAGTTGACCGCGTACTTCGGTCGAGGCGGCCTGATCGCCCCGCCCACGCTGACCTCCAGCGCGTCCCATGACTACACGGTCGTGGAGTTCCTGCCTGATCGCAGTCTACTCGGTGGCTCAGCCGACCTTGCCGACGTGCAGCGCGAATGGGATCGCTTGGTCGCCGATCACCCGAGCCGCATTCAGGTCGACTTCGCGCGGACGGACCGGTGCATCGGTGAAGTCCCGATCCGGGTGACACCGACAAGGGGATAGGAGGTGCCCATGCGTAGTGCTCTGGTGGCTCAGTTTCGGTTGGCCAGAATCAGTCCGCACGCCTTGTCCACCCCCAAAAGGCCTTTCGTGCGTGAATTCAATATATTGGAGGCTGAATTATGACGCGGGACCCGTTACCCACGGAACGGCAGCGAGAACTGCTGTGCGACATGATCCACGCCGCGTTCCTGGAGCTTCGCCTCCTCGGGTACGCGGGTGAGGCAAGGCAGGCAGCGGATCTTGCCAACGCATTCCACAACATCCCAAAGGAGATGTACGGGTGGGGCTCGTTCACATGGGATGCGTTCCGCAGGGGACTCGCGCACTACCAACAAAAGTGGCGCGGAGAAGGAAGACCCACCGGTCCGGACTACGTGTGGATGCTCGATCACGTCCGTACTGACGGCCCCACGCAGGGTGGGCAACCCTGATCACGCGCAGGAATCCTGTCGTGCGGCGTTCAGAACCAGCCACCGCGCCCGTTCGGGTGCGGGTGGAGCTCAACGAGGCTGTGGACCATGTCCGGAGTCATGCGAATGCCGCAGTCGCAGGGACGGTCTGTCCCGGTCGTCTCATCCCCGCAGCCCGGGCAGAACCAACGGCGCTCGCCGTCCATCTGTCGCACGACCCCGCCGGCGGACTCGGCGTGCGGGTAGTGCTCTCGCAGTTGACGGCTGAGATTGATGGAGAACTCCAGCCCCAACGGGCACTCCAAGTCGCCGCGCACGCCGATCATCAAGGAACTTCCACACTTCGGACAGAACATCGTGCCTCGACACTGGCTTAACACGCGTTGTCGTCGTCCTCCAGCTTGGGGCTACCGTTCGGGTTGGCCTTAACTGTCTCCCGGTCATCGAAAATTCCATCACAGCCGCAGCGCCTCCCAAAGCTGTTGCGATAGCAGCGTTGTGGATGCTCGGATCACTGTAGGCAACTCCACATGGGCCGCTGCCCGAGCCGCCATCTCCGGCCCTGGCGCTCCGTGACGAACAAAAACATTTTCAAAATACTGGAATGCAGACTGGGTGGCCGCCTGGGCGATGGGATCCGCCGCTAGCACGCGCAGGTGTTGGGCCAGGATATGGGTCTCCGCTCCTCGAAGAAGGCGGAGCACGTCCAGCGCATCCTTGTCGCCCATCCGGCGGGTGCCGGCCCGTTCTCCCAGCTTGTGCTGCTTGGCCACCCATAGCGCTGCCGGACCTGCCACACGGAGCGAGAAGCTGCGCGTATCCTCCTCGGTCAAAGAAGAGAGTTGATGTACCGTATGGTCCACCATGGCCGCCTCCAGCCCTGCCGTGTAGCGGGCAACCAGGCGCCCGTGTACGCCCAGGTCCACACCCCGACGCCCATGATCCGCTGCCAGGGCGGCCGGAACCATAAGGTCCACGCAGACATTTCCTCGTCCCCGCCAGGAACCGGGCTGCCCCGCCGGCACAAAGCCTGCCTGTTGCATCGCCTCTCCCAACAAGGGAAGATCGCTCAGCAGGCGAGGGTCCAGCGCCAGATCGCCGTCGGTGGTCATCGGAGGTACCGCCAGATCCGCAGCTCCAACCTGAGCATAGATGGCCTGGGCACCTACCAGTACCAACGCATCTCGCTGCGATCCCAGACCCTCCAGTGCATCCAGGAGCACCTGTCGGGCCAGCACATACTCTGCGATCTCGTTCATAGCAGAACCCGCCATTTTTCAATGTTTCTGGCCATCCAGGCGATCAGCGCCTCTCCCTCAGCCTCCCCCCGACCCGGCCCGCAGAGCAGGTCCACGGCCACCTGGCTGGGGTGGCAGCGCTGGATCCCATCTTCTCCCGCCTGCTTGCGTAGCAAGGCGCCACTGCTGCCAACCGGAATCAGCAGCACATTGGCACCCACTTCCACCGGGGAAAGACCCAGCTCCTGTGCGGTTTCTTCTGGGGAATCTACATAGAGGCCGGCCAGGCTCAACGGGGCCACTCTCGCTCCCGGAGGTACCCCCAGGCTACCGGTGGCTGCCCAGGGCCGCTGCCAGCCGGGCAGACGACGGAGGAGGCCCGGAAGCCCGCGTGGATCCAGGTAGGATCGGGCGCCTTCGCCAAAACGATAGTCTTCCGCCCAGCGTCGAAGCAGATCCTCCCAGGAGAACTGGAGGATATGGCCACGTTCATCCTGTTGCAGCAGGCCTTCTTGGGCCAGCAGGCCGGCGACACGGGAGAGCACCGGGGCGGAGGAGCCAGAACGCTGGGCTAAAGCCCGGATTCCATAGGGGGGAACGTGGTCGATCAGCGCCCGCAGGGCCCGGCCGCTACCTGCTCCTTTAAGGCTGCCCAGCCAACTGGAGGGCGGGTCTGGATCTTTCTGCGCACCGCTGCTACGTATAAAAAGCCCTGGTTCGGAAATGGAAAGTTCGGCATTCCCAGTGCGGTCCAGATAGGCGATCCCCACCTCTCGGAGCCGCCGCCGGGTCAGGGGACTCAACCAGTCGGCAACGAGCAGCGGGAGCCCGGTCTGGGAGCGCAGTTTTTCACGAAGCCAGTAGACCTCTCCGGGAGGAAGGCGCCCCTTTTGCTCGACTCTTAGCTGCGCAAAGCGCCCGTCTGGTGCGTACAGCTCCCAGGTGGAGGGGGAGGTGCGGCTGCAGGACCAGCCGCAGGGGAGCAGCTTTTGGAGGGGGGCTTCGTCGCTGGGGGATGTTTCGAAAACCATGATGTTTCGATATCATCGAAACAGGGCAGCGTCAACAAGCGATCAGACCGCAGGCTTCATCCCCCTCCCCACCACCCCCACAAACAACCCCGGCCCCTGAGCCACCGGATCCGGCGGCAACAAGCGCCAGCTCCGGATCTCCAGCCCCGCCTCTCTCAACAACTTCCCAAGCTGATCCTCGGAAAACCCCAGGTGCTGGTGCCCCATCGTGCTGCGGTACTCCTCACGATCATGCTCCACCATATCCAAAATCACCCAGCGACCCTCCGGCGCCAACACCCGCGCCACCTCCGAAATCACCGGAGAAAGCTCACGGATGTGGTGTAACACCAGCCCACAGATGGCCAGATGTACCTGCCCACTGTCTATCGGCAGTGCATCCAAAAGCCCGCGACGAAGTGCGATATTGGGCAGACTTGCCGTCCGTTCCGCCGCCACATCCAACATCGCCTGCTCGCGATCCACGCCGATCACCAAGCCCGCGCTGCCCGCCAACACCGGCAACAAGGCCCCCGTCCCACAGCCCAGATCCGCCACCACCTGCCCCTCTGGCAGCAAGGCGCCCAAGAGCCAAAGTGTAAATCCATCCCCAAAAAGCTCCTGCCGAACACTGTCCCAGCGCCCACCCAGGCGACGGAAAAGCTCCTCGCTATCGCCCGTGCGTTGCGACAGAATGCCGTCCAGGCGACGGAGATCCTCTGCGTACAGACTTGCGGGATCGGCCGCCTCCTCCTCCACCTCTGCCGACACCACCTCCCAAAGACGCGCCAATTCCGGCTCCAGCTCCCCCAGAAGCAGACGGTAGTAGGTCGCCGTCCCCACCTTGCGACGCAGCACCCAGCCGCCACCATCCAGCAATTTCAGGTGCCGGCTCACCGTAGGCTGAGAAGTCTGCAACACCCGCGCGATCTCGCCCACCGCAAGCTCTTCATAGGAAAGAACGCGGAGAATCCGCACCCGGATGGGCTCGGATAGCGCCGAGAGGCGATCAAAAAGAGAGGTCTGGCTCACGAATTTGCTCTAACCCCTTGCGATCCATTCGTCTATACGGATATACGAATGGAGCGAGAGGGGCCCCGCTCCTCCTCCCCCTTCCCCCGAGGATCGTATGATCGCGACTTTCTCTGCTACCCAGCCTATCTTTATGAACACCGGCCTGCCCCTCTTCGCCGAGCTGCCCTACAAGGTACGGGACATGTCCCCCGGCACCGTGCGCTACGGCCGCAAGGACCTGGACCTCGCCCTGGTGGAAATGCCCGGTCTGGCCTCCCTTCGCGAGGAATTCGGTCCCTCTCAGCCCCTGAAGGGCGCCAAGATCATGGGCTCGTTGCACATGACCGTGCAGACCGCCGCCCTGATCGAGACCCTGACCGCGCTGGGCGCCGATGTGCGCTGGGTAAGCTGCAACATCTTCTCCACCCAGGATCATGCCGCCACCGCCGCTGTCGTGGGCCCCAACGGCACCGCCGATGAGCCCAAGGGTGTCCCCGTCTACGCCTGGAAGGGCGAGACCCTCGAAGAGTACTGGTGGTGTACACTCCAGGCCCTGGTATGGCCCGATGGTTCCGGCCCCAACCTGATCCTCGACGACGGTGGCGACGCCACCCTGCTCGTCCACCTCGGCTACGAGCTCGAAGTGAAGGGCGAGCTTCCCGACCCCACCAAGGCCGGTAGCCACGAAGAAAGCATCATCCTCCAGCTTCTGCTGGATGTGCGCCACACCAAGGGCGACCGCTACTGGCACAAGTTTGCCGCCGGTATCCGCGGTGTTTCCGAGGAGACCACCACCGGCGTGCACCGCCTCTACGAGCGCGCCCAGGCCAACAGCCTGCTCTTCCCCGGCATCAACGTCAACGACAGCGTCACCAAGTCCAAGTTTGACAACGTGTACGGCTGCCGCCACAGCCTTGTGGACGCCATCATGCGCGCCACCGACGTGCTGCTCTCCGGAAAGCGCGCTCTGGTCCTCGGCTACGGCGACGTGGGCAAGGGCTCGGTCGAGAGCCTTCGTGGCCAGTTCGCCCGCGTGGCCGTCACCGAAATCGACCCCATCTGCGCGCTGCAGGCCTGCATGATGGGCCTGGAAGTGGTCCGCCTGGAAGATGTAGTTGCCAGCTACGATATCTTTGTGACCGCCACCGGGAACAAGGCCATCATCAGCGCCGCCGACATGGCGAAGATGAAGCACAACGCCATCGTCTGCAACATCGGCCACTTCGACAACGAGATCGACATGGCCGGCCTGGAAGCCCTGGCGATCCGTGGCGACGTGGAGAAGATCGAGATCAAGCCCCAGGTCCACGAGTGGCGCTTCAAGCACACCACCCACGGCCCCAAGGGTGGCGGTCACTCCATCATCATCCTCGCCGAAGGCCGCCTGGTGAACCTGGGCTGCGCCACCGGCCACCCCAGCCTGGTGATGAGCGCCAGCTTCACCAACCAGACCATCGCGCAGATGGAGCTGCACGCCAACGCCGAGTCCTACGGCGTCAACCAGGTGGCCACCCCCGGCGGGAAGAAGCCCGAAGTGATCACCCTGCCCAAGCACCTGGACGAGAAGGTGGCCCGCCTGCACCTCGCCAAGTTCGGCGCAAACCTGACCGTGTTGTCTGCCGAGCAGGCCTCCTACATCGGCGTCACCGTCGAAGGCCCCTACAAGGCGCAGCACTACCGCTACTAATGCGGCTATGGTAGCCTGATAAGGCCAGGGTGGGCAACCATCCTGGCCTTATTCTGTTACCAGAAGGTCCTCGGTCATCTCTGCTGACATCTCTGTCAGGGCAGCCGTCAGCTCGGGGTAGGGCACGTCCGCTTCGTTCACCAAGCCCCAATTATTGTCCTCCCCATCAAAACGTCCCTCCGCAGGCTGATCCACCCACTCAAACCAATGCCAACCCACCACCCAGGGCACCGCACGGTAGGTGGCCACGTAGTCCCGGGCGGCCTGGCTGCGCTCCGCCTGAGTGGCATAGGTGGGGTACTGCGGCGGCCAGGAGTTGGGAAGACCACTATCGGCCGCACGGAAGCCGAACTCCGAGATCAGGATCGGCCGATTGGTGATTGTATGCTGGGCTACAAAACCATCCGAGGGGTCCAGACCACCGGAAAGCTGAAGGGCCAGCTCTGCGATTCCGGGCATAAACACGTAGTTGTTTATCGAAACCACGTCTACGAAAGGCGCTTGAGCCTCGTATACTTCTGCGGGGGTCATCACCGACACATCGCGGTTGCCCAGGATCAGGTGGTCGGCATCCGCCGCCCGGATGGCCGTGGTGGTGATCTCAAAATAGCGCGCCGCCGCCTTGCTCAAAAAGGCGCTGGTTTGGGCGTCGGCCACAGAGGACGCGGCCAGAAGGCTCCAGTCGCTCTGCGCCAACATCGCCTGCCGGTCGGAAAATGTAGTCCCCAATACTGTGTTCACCCCTGCCACCTCCCCAAGCTCCGATAGAAGGTGGTCCACCGCGGCCGCCTTGCCGGGCGCCTCTGGCCCCAGCCCCAGGTACAGCTCCAAGAGGGTCTCCGGCCCCCGCCAGTCCGGTCCCCAGCGCATCTCGTTGTCCAAAAACCAGCCGATCACCGCCGGGGATTTTTGATAGGGGCGCACCTCCGCCTCCACCTTGGCCGCCACGGCCACCTCCCAAGCGGGGTCCCACCAGTCTGCCACCGCGCCACTCTGCCAGTCTCCGCCGGAAAGGTAGAGAATCGGCGTAACGGCCAGACCTGCCTCCACCAAAAGGGGGGTGCTGGACCAGGCACCGGCCGTGTTCAGCCCCCAGCTCCGCAGACGCGCCACTTCGGCCGCTGCCCAGGCCTGATCGTCGGCATAGAGCGCGTCCACGGCTTCGGCATAGCGGGCGCGTCCCGTCACTTGTCCCGTCGAGCCATGCGGCCCGAGGGTGTTCACCCCCAGGGAGCGAAGGGGGTGCCCCTCCGGATCCACCAACCAGTCGCGACCGCAGACCTGTTCCAGGCGAAAGAAAGAAGTCGCAGAGAGCGTTACACGGCTGTCTCCTCCCCAGACACTGCGGGCAGGCTCGCCCGCCGGAGCCACGCAGGTGGGGGCATCGGAGTCGGACACCGCGGGCGGAGGTGCGGGTGCGGTGCAGGCAAGGAGGAGCAGCATTTGTGTGACATAGCCCCATTGGCGGGGTCGCTCAAGGGGGCCCGGGTTAGGACGGAGGCGAGGTGCTGCGATGCTTCTGTTTCTCTCCTTGGCCTGCTCCTACGACATGGAGTCCTGGCGAAGCCCGCTCGCCAAGGGCTTTGACGGCGTTCCTGACCCGGTAGCCGGGGAGACCATCTTTTTGGAGGAGCAGTGGGAGGATGACAGTATCTACGCCCTGACCTGCGCCAGGTGCCACAACGCCTCGGAAGCGGACACACTCTACCAGGACGAGGGCGAGCTGAACCGACCCGGGCACACCGTCTACAATGCCGGGCTGCGGGGAAGCTGGAAGAACAACGAAAAATGGAACCTCGCCGAAAGTGATACCTTGGGTGCCTTCGGCGGGCAGATCTGCGTAGACGTCTACTTCCCCGGCGACAGCCAAATGACGGCGGAGCAGGCGGCACATCTGGAAGCCTACCTGAAGACCCGTGCCGACGCTGACCCTGGCGACGATCCGCGGGCCCAGCCGCTGGGCACCGACTATGCCACATGGCACAACCAAGCCGAGTTTTTGGCCTCGATCGAAGGAAAACTGGGTGAGGAGCTGGGCTCGGTGACCGACGGGGAAGCACTGGCCGAGGAGTACTGCGGCTCCTGCCACCGCACCGGCGAGGGGGGAGGGCTGGAGTTCTTTGGGATCTCCGTGCTGACTCCGGAACAATTTGCCCAGCGCATCCGGCGGGTCTACATCGACGGCGTGAAGGCCCCCAACAGCCGCATGCCGCGCATCCCCGACGACCGCCTCTCAGATGAAGATTTGAAGCTGATCCTCGCCTATCTCACCGCGGGTCGCTGAGCCCGAGGCCTATCGGCACACCGGGTGAAGGGGAGGCTCCCCGCTCAGGCGACCCGTGCGGGCCTCCACCTGAATGCTGGCCGGGGTCCAGCATTCACCCGGCTCCCGATAGTCCTGGATCCACAACAGAGATCCATCCGATGCACCCATCAGAATGGGTGCGCCTTGCGCCGGTGGCGTCACCGCCCCCACGAAGTGGGCCGCACCCACCAGACAGGTGGCTGCCTCCAAAGAAAGCAGCTCAGAGGCCAGACAGTCGCTCCCCACCATCTTCTGGCACAGCGCAAAGTAGGCCTCCCGCTCGGTGGGAACCGAAAGATCCCAGAGCCTGGCGGGCGGAAGGGATGCCGCAGGAAGACCCCGAAGGGTCGCCTTCCCAGACAGGGCCCCTTTGGGTAGCAACGTACAGGCCGATGCTGCTTTTTCGTCGAGCACCATGTGGGGAGCGGCCACCACATCCGTGAGCAGGGGCTCGGCGCCGAGCGCCGCTGTGATCCAGACCCATTCCATGCGAAGCTCCCCCTGAAAAAACCCTGTAGCCCGAACGTTCTTCCCTCGACCTATCCCGCGAGCGGCGGACCGGGCGGTGCGCCGGAGGATCGCTTCGGCAGAAGGCTGCCCTCCAGGGTGGCGCGAAGCACCCCCTCCAGTGCGACCAGGCGCCGAAAAGGTCGGCCGCGTCCCTGGGGAAGTTCTACCCCAAGCTCTGTCGCCAGCGCCTCCACCCCGCCTAAGGGCCGGTTCAGAAGATTTCGCAGGAACCGTTTGAGATCCTGGGGTTCCGGTAGACTCAGGCCCTGGTGGCGAAGCAGCTCTGTGGGGTGGCGCCCCCAGGTCAGGCCGATGTCCGATGGGCGGACAAAAGCCGCCCAGCGAGCCTGAGCCTCCTCCCAGGATTCCGGCTCTGAAGGCTGTGAAATGTCCAGATGCTCGGAGGGGCGAGCCCAAAGCTCCCGCGGCGGCCGAAGCAGGCTCTCAAAGCGCTCCCCCGTGGCCACACGCAGGGCCACCCACTGAAGAAGGGGAGGTTGTTCACCGGCTTCCGCAAAAAAGAGCAGAAGTTGGTCCCAATCACCGCGAAGGCGATCCAGCGGCGAGGGGCGCGGCGCGTGCCGGCCCGTCGAGGTCGTACGGGCAGCGATGTGCGCGATCTGCTGGTCCACCATCCGGGTAAA
>JBEIQS010000005.1:0-121509 GCA_040376425.1 Alphaproteobacteria bacterium
CGCCGGACTGGGCTTTGGAGGAGAGGGCTACACCTCCTTCACCATCGCCTCGCCCACCGGCGAAGGTCTGACCACCGCTCGGCACTTCACCCGTGAGCGGCGCTGTGTCCTGGCGGGCTACTTCCGAATCGTGTAGCAGTGGAACACGACGCACTGGCCCTGTTGGAAGTGGCGTCGATCGCCGTGGGCATGCGGACGCTGGACGCGCTGATCAAAGAGGCGCCCGTTCACATCGTCGAGAGCAATATTGTAGAGCCGGGCAAGTTCCTGATCCTGTTTGGGGGCGGGGTGGCCGAGGTGGAGTCGTCCTTTCTGGTGGGGAAGGCCCAAGCTGCGGGCGACCTGCTGGACTCGGTGATGATTCCCTTTGTCGATCCTCGTGTCTGGCGCGGGATTCGCGGCGAGACCACGGTGGGGAAGCCCGATACCCTGGGGGTGGTCGAGGGGGCGGCGCTGGCTTCAGTGCTGGAGGCCTGCGATGCCTGTCTGAAGATGGCCGATGTGCGGCTGTGCGGGCTACGCCTGTCGAAAGCCTTGGGTGGAAAGGGATTTTTTGTGGTCGAAGGCCTGCAACACGACGTGGATGCAGCCCTGGACACCGCGGGCTCCCTGCTGCGCGCCCGCGAAAAGCTGGTGCGTGTGGAGCGGATCGGGCGTCCGCACCCTGAATTTGTGGCCTGGGTGCTGCGTCCGGCGCCCTTTGGAGGTTCCTGATGCAGCTTGCGCGGGTGCTCGGCACGGTGGTTGCCACGATCAAGCATGAGAGCCTGGTAGGGGTGCGGCTGCTCCTGATCCAGCCCCAGGATCACGACGGGGTTCCCGACGGGGACGCCATTGTGGCCGCCGACCCGCTACAGGCGGGGGTGGGCGAGCTGGTGGAGTGGGTGACCGGGCGCGAGGCGGCGTTGGCGCTGCCGCAGACCTACGCGCCGGTGGACTGCTCGATCGTGGCCATTTGTGATCATGCCTGGGGAGACCGACGCTATCTGGAAGGGGGCCTCGCGAAGGTGACCCGGGGAGGTGTGGCATGATCCTGTGCAGGGTGCTGGGCAACGCCGTGAGTACTGTGAAACACCCGGCCTTTGTGGGCCACACGATATTGGTGGTGCAACCGGTGGCTACGGATGGCAAGACCCCGAAAGGCTCGTCTTTCCTCGCGGCGGATTCGGTTCAGGCGGGCGAGGGCGATCTGGTGCTCTGTGCGCGCGAAGGCAACACCGCACGTCAGATTCTGGGCAGCGACGCGGATCCCCACCATGCAGTGGTGCTGGGGGTGGTGGATGAGGTGAATTTGGGGGGCTGAAACCCCGTGTGTTGCAGGAATGTGGCTGAATATTCCGATACACCACACCATGTATCAATCAGCTTGATACATGACCTGATGTATCAAAGTCCGGGAGGAGAACCATGAAGAACCGTGTGTCACTGAAGGTTCGGACCGCCATCCGTGCGGGGGACGTGTACATGCAGAATCCGCCGGGGAGCCGCGGCCGGGGATAGTTCTTGGGAGAAGGCGGAGGTTGGCGACACACCCCCAAAATGTATCACCCCACTGTATCACTCTTCGGCGGCTCCGCCGCCCGGCGCCAGTGGTCGGAGATCCAGCACCACTTCACCACCGACTCCTTCGGAAGTACCACCTCAAAACTCTGCTGGTCGCGGGTGCGGTAGAAGAGGCGGCGGCTGAGGTCGATGGCCACCGCAGTGCAGTCGGCAAAGGGCAGGCGCCAGCGCTCCGTGCCGGCGTCGTCCACCCACAGCGCTTCGCGGGACAGGCAGAGCTGCCCCTGCGCGACCTGTTGCACCACCTCGCCGTCCGTACGTAGCAACGTCATCTTTTCGCTTTTGAGCAATACAGTGTGGGGGGCCGCCTTCGCCTCCTCCTCCCACCGCCGCTCCAACAAGAGCCGCAGCCGCGCCGTGGCCTGATCCAGCTCCAGCGCCTGCCCTCCGCCGAGGGGGTGAAGGCGATTCGCGGTATCCACCCGCCAGCCCGCCTCGCAGGCCCCACAGCGTACGGTATCCCCCGACTCCACCAGCCGGTCGAAGGCGCCACAGGAGGGACAGGCAAAAAGCAGGTTGGACAAGCCGTCGGCCAGGTTGCTCCCGCTCAGCGGCCAGTCCTCGCCCAGATGGGGATCTACCCGAATCTTCTCCTCCAAAAAAGCCAGGATCTCCGCGGGTGGAGTGCTCTTGGGAAAGTAGCGTGGGGGATCAAAAACGATATGGATCCGACCGGTGCGCATTCTGTTGGCCCAACGTGGTCCCTGACGATGGCCATTGTGGATCCGGCAGCAGACCACCGGTGCATCGATCAGCCGCACCAGCTTTTCGATGCCCGGCAACAGGGGAAGCGGCTGCCCATCCCAGCTCCGCTCTCCTTCGGGAAAGAGCCCCACCGCCGCCCCATGCTGTTTCCAGGCAAGCATTTGCCGCAGCGAATGGCTGTCGTTCACAAATTTCTTTCGGGGGATACAGCCGGCAAGCCAACAGATCAGCGCGGAAAAACGCCGTTGCCACAGTGACTCAGTCGCGAGAAAGTGGATCGGGCGTCCCGCCACAATAATCATTAAAATAGGGTCCAACATATGGACATGGTTGGAGATAACCAGCAGGGGTCCCTCCAGGGGCAGGCTGCCCTCTACGGTGACTTGCAGCTTCGGACGCAAGAGCAGCCGAAAAAGCCCCTTCAACCAACGTATATTACGCTCCACCCAGCGCCGGTTCTCCGGCGATGGTGCCACGACACCACGGTGATGCGTACCTTCCTTCATTCCCAAACCTTATCTCAGGACAGCCTACATGCCCACCCCATAGACCCCACCCTTTCCGCTTCCCGCATAGCCGCACCAAGCATAAAACCATCCTTCTACCTTTGACTGGTGGATTCCTCCACTTCCAACGTTTTCTACCAACGTCGGATCATTCAACAGCGAGCCTTCCCCCGATGCCACATCCACCAACAGCACATTGCTGTGCAGGCTCCCGTCGTCCGCCGGGCTGAAGGCCGAGACCAAAAGTGTATTTTCATCAGGTGTAAGTTTAATCCCCGGCGGATCTCCGGTCTCGGTGCCAGGGTGCAGCACCGAGGCCGCCCCATCCGAGTACCGGTACACCACCCCCTCCCCGCCGGTACTGCGGGCGGCGGCGTAGGCCACCCCACTCTGCGCCACCACCACCCCGCTCAGCTCCGCTTCCCCCTGGCCCAACATCTACGGACTCCCGCCGCTCAGAGCCGGTCTATACAGTGCACTCTTCCCATCGCGGACACCCGGGAGGTGGAGATCGCTGCCCAACAGGTCCAGTGCCTGCAGGCCCGGGCCATCCCTGCCCACAGCCGCCGTCCCGTCCGACGAAAAGACCCGTTCTGTGGCTGCATCTCCCACATAGGCCAGCGTAGCGTCGCTGCTGCTGACCACCGCCACCGGCTCGGCCACTTCCAGGATAGGGGGCACAGCGTCCACCGGGGTCATACCAGAATCGTCTCCCTCTTTTTCCACCACACAGGCGACGAAAAATGCAGAAGGCAGTAGCACGATCACTCCGGGAATTACCTGATCGGTACAACGGAATGAACATCCTGGATCGATAGGCTGCTGAAATTTTCAGCGAGCGGCGTTGACCGACTCCCCCGCCGCAATCAAAAAGTCGTCCCACCGCCCCTCTTTCGACCAGGATCCTTGCTGGTACAGGACCAGACTCTCCCGATCGTGCACATCCCCCATGATGCTCAGACCCGAGGTCCAAGCCCAGGTCTCGTCCCCGAAGCGGCCCAGCACAGCAGCATCCAGCTCGGCGCGCAGGGTGGCCCCGGATGCCTCAGGAGGGGCCCCCTCTGCCGCAGAATCGGCGAGGCTGCCCAAATCCAGGTACCACTTCGGCCAGTCCGGATCGGCGCCCTCCGCCCGCCTGCGGGCCTGATTCAGCAGGTCTGTGGTCTCAGCCGAGCCGAGCCCCCAACCGGCGAGCGCGTCCACAGCCTCCGAGACCGCCTCGATTTTTGTAAGGTCTATGGCCGAAAATGTACGCTCCCCGCCCTCGGCCACGGAGAGTGCGGCCGCCGCCACGGCCATCTCCCCCACATCGCCGCTGGGATTGGCCCGCAGCCCCTTCAAAAAGGGAGCATAGAACACCCCTTCTCCGCCCACCCATGCCTCCGAAGCCAACAGGATGCGCCCCTGGTCCTTCAAGGAGTGCGCAACCTCCCAACTTGCCATGTAGCAAGCATCAAAGCCGATCAGATCGATGGGGCCCGCCTCGGCCACGTGCGCCTGTAGTCCCGCCGTCAGGTCCCCTTCGGCGATGGACATCCACGAACCGCTGGTGTCATCGGAGGCGATCATGTCCGCACGAGCGGTCCAGCTATCGCCGTGGTTCCAAAGGAACAAGGCGTAGTGTTCCGCAGGTGCATAGGCCCGCGCCCAGCTCAGAAAGTCGGCCAGGGTCTGCGGGTCACCCATGTCCAGCTCGCCGAGGTCTTCCACCACGGGGGAGACCATGCTGTTGCTTTGATCGCCCACAATCTCAAAGCGCCGGGTTCCCGTCCAGTCGCCCCCGTTGTCCGCATAGCCTTCGATGCGGTCGGCCTGCACCAGCACCCGCACACCACCACCCTCTCCCCCCTGTTCCAGCTCGTTCAGATCGTGCATCACATAGCTTTCAAGGTCGTTATCGCCATCCATGTACACCAGCACCGTCCAGGTATGGGCCGGGGCGCCGCTGTCGTCCGTCGACTCCTGTATGGGATCGGCCTTTTCGACCTCCATCGGTTCTTTTTTGCAGGCGAGCAGGAAGAGGAGGACCGTCATTGGACACATACCAGGGTTCCGCCGACGTCACCCATCGCCGTCCAACCATCCGGACAGATACCATCCACGTCGCCCAGATCTCCTGAATATTCCTTGCCACCTGCCCCTTCATACAGGCTCACCTGTGCGCGCTTCTCGGCACTCCAGCACAGGGCATAGCCGTAGTAGGAGCCGGAGTAGTCCCAGCCCTCCGGGCAGACCCGGTTGCCGTTATCCCCATCGAACCCCACATCGTCCATGTTTCGATAGAGTACGATCACCGTCCCCGTGGTCACCCGGCACTGGGCCCAGCCGTACCAGGATCCCACATACTCCCAGGATCCGCATACTTCCGGACCATTATCGTCTTCCACGGAGTACGCCGTGCCGTCTGCGGCGTTGGCGAAGGACATCACCGCACCCCAGCCATCGTACACACACAGCGGCGCACCGTAGTAGCTGTTGCCCTGCCAGGTACTACCCGATGGGCAGATATCGCCCGCTTTGTCGGTATCTTCGTAGTAGTCTCCCGACGCGTTGTAGTACAGCATCGCCGCATGGGCGCTTTGCGCAGCTACACAATTGGCGGTCCAGCCGTTGCCGCCCCGATAGTCCCACCCCGAGGGGCAGAGCTCCGCCTCATTCTCCACATCCTCGGGCCAGGTCCTTCCTTTTTTGTCCGAGATGACGCTCAGCACCCCATGCTGCCCGCTCTCTTGACAGGCCGCCGCACCGGACAAGACGCCCAAAAAGTCGGCGTCGCCGCAGAGATCAGCGGGATCTGAGACGGTGGACATGTCGTCGCCATTTACGTCCCGGTAGAGGTAGTACACCGCGTTGGGATCGGGATCAGGCAGAATGTCGGTTCCTCCACCCTCCTTTCCCCCACCCAGCGCACCACCTTCCCCAAAGATACATCCGACCGTAAGCAGCAGAAACATCCCGCCTCCTGTGCCCATTCTATCCCCAATCCCCCGTCTCCGGTTGACACTTCCGTATGTGAAACTACAGAATGGTGGTGATACACAAGTGATGTATCAGTCTCCCGAAGTGATACATGAGCCATGTATCACCGTTGACCCACAGCAGCAGTCGCTCCAACCACCACCATCCAGCGGCTCCGGCGATGGCCCCCATCTTCATCGCCCGGGCTCTGTACTCACGAAGGACCTGATTGCCTCTCCGAACGCAGCCTCTCCGCAAGAACCTGTAGGAGAAAGCGGCTGTTACCAATCAGATAGCGTCGCCATAGACGGCCCGGTTCGGTAAGCAGGCGGGCCAGCCACTCCTGGCGCTGGTGTAGCCATTCCGGCCCGCGCGACACCCGCCCACTCACAAAATCCGCCGTGGCCCCCAACACCCAAACCACGGGCACCTCCAGCTTTTCACGCCAGGTCGCCACCCACCGCTCCTGAAGCGGGCTCCCCATGCCCACCAGCAGGATGTGGGGGGCAAAGCTGTGGATCCGGCTCTGCAGGCCTTCCTGGCCTTCCGGCGGATAAAAGCCATGATCACTGGCGATTTGAAGGCCAGGATAGCGCTCCTGAAGGCGCTTCGCTGCGGCCTCCGTCACGCCGGGCTCGCCCCCCATCCAAAAGATCCGCCAGCCCTCAGCCTCGGCCCGAGCCGCCAGCTCCCAGATCCAGTCGGCGCCGGTCATGCGCGTCGGAAGCTCCTTCTGGAGGATCCTCGCCCCCAGACGTACCCCTTCTCCGTCGCAATAGCAAAGGTCCACGCCGTTCAAAAACTGCCGCAGCGCAAGATCCGAGGTGGCCAGGTTCATCACATGCACATTCACATAGGCGATGGTACTGCGCCGAGATTGTGCGATAAACGCGGCGACCACATCAAGCAGCCCCCGAAGATCCACCGGATGAACGCGCACCCCGAGCAGCTCTACCGGCTCCGGGGGGCCCCCGCTCACTGGGTCAGCGCAACACCTGCTACGGTGTAGCTTCCCACCATGCCGGAGTCGGCATTATTGTATTCGATATAGGCACCTGACAGTTCGATGCGGTTCAGCGCCACAACCACCGGCCGACCGGCTGCCCAGGAGGACCAGATGTTGCTGGGGACGGTGAAGGCCCCATCGTCGGAAAATGCGCAGGTGACCGTTTCGGCGATATTCGCTCCGGCCGCATCGTAGAGCTGGATGATGGCGACCATGTAGTCGCCCTTGTTCCCGCCCCCCCAGGAGATCTGGAAGTTGGACCTGCTCACGTTGGGCAGACTGGCGAGGCCAAAGTCGGGCCGCGTCACCGAGAATGCCGCCGCTGTGCGTACCCCGCCCACGATGGTGGTCTCCGGGAAGGTAACAAGGTCGGGAATCACGATGTCGTAGTCGGTGCTGGCCTGCACCTGGTTGGCGGTCAGCCCGGTGGTGGCCCAGGAATTATCAGCGCTCACCCAGGGAATACTCACCGAGTTTGGACCCGAAAGGCTCACGGAACCCGGTCGGCTCGCCGGGTAGACGGTGACCTGCGGACCGGCGTACTCAGAGCGGCAGGACTCCATCTGCGGGGTGTAGGCCTCCCAGAATTCATATTCCTGTGGAGTATCGAGCTGATACAGCCAGGCGCCCCCCTCGTCCACCGGGTTGGACCAGCCCACCCCCACATAGTCAAACCAGTAGAACTCACCGATGATGCCAATCTTCCCGGTACCATCATCAAAATAAGTGAAGGCGCCCGCCAGCTTGCCGGTGCCATCTTGGTTCTGCGCCGCCACATCCACCGTTCCCCCCGACGACTGTGAAGGGGTGGTCACCACAATTTCAGTCGGAGTCTGGCTGACGATCTGGGCGTTCCGCGTACCGAATTTGACGGTGGTGGCGGAGTCGAAGCGGGTGCCACGCACGGTGACGCGCGTTCCACCCAAGCTGGTCCCGTAGATCGGATCCACCGACGTGACCGTGGGCGCATCCGCATCGCTGTCGCTATCGGTATCGCCATCGGTATCCGTGTCCGTATCGGAGTCCGTATCTGTATCGGTCTCCTCTTCAGAATCGAGACGTGGACCTGTGTCGTCCCCCTCCGAAAAGATCACGGGAGTCAGACCACAGCCCAGAGCAAAAAGGAACAGATGCACCGGAAACCTCGACACCGCAACGGACGGTATGCCGCAGGAGTGTACCCCGAAATCCGTCTCATTGCCTGTCCTGATGGCAAGGTTGCGAAGATCTTGCAGGTGCGCGCCGCCGCGATAGGGCAACGGCCCATGCGAACCACCAAGTACATCTTCGTGACGGGCGGGGTACTCTCCTCCTTGGGCAAGGGACTCTCCGCCGCCGCACTGGGCGCGATTATGGAGGCGCGCGGCCTACGGGTCGCCAATGTGAAGATGGATCCCTATATCAACGTGGATCCAGGAACCATGAGCCCCTATCAGCATGGCGAAGTCTTTGTCACCGACGACGGTGCAGAGACGGATCTGGACCTGGGCCACTATGAGCGTTTTGTCGCCCGCCCCACATCCCAACGGAATAGCTTCACGACGGGGCGGATCTACCGCAACGTGATCGAACGGGAGCGCCAGGGCAAGTACCTCGGGCGTACGGTGCAGGTAATTCCTCACATCACCGATGAGATCAAGCGCCTGATCCGTGAAGGGACGGAGGACGTGGATCTGGCGATCATCGAGATCGGGGGCACCGTAGGCGACATCGAGTCCCTGCCCTTTTTGGAGGCGATCCGCCAGTTCCGCGCCGATGTGGGGCCCCAGAATGTGATGTACCTGCATGTCACCCTGGTGCCCTTCATTGGCGCCGCGGGCGAGATGAAGACCAAGCCCACCCAGCACTCGGTGAAGGAGCTGCTCTCCATCGGGATCCAGCCGGACATTCTCCTGTGCCGCTGTGACCGGGCGCTTCCCAAAGATATCCGCCAAAAGATCGCGGGCTTCTGCAATGTGAGTGTGGACGATGTGATCGCGGCGCCCGACGTCCCCAATATCTATCAGCTCCCGATGGTGCTCCGCGAAGAACATTTGGATGATCGGGTTCTTCAGCGCCTGAACATCTGGGCGGGGCAGCCCCACATGGAGAAGTGGGAAGAGTATGTGGCCCGCGCCAAGAACCCGCACCACCGGGTGCGAATCGCCATTGTTGGGAAATATGTACACCTGACCGATACGTACAAAAGCCTCAACGAGGCGCTGGCCCACGGTGGTGTGGCCAACGATGCCAAAGTGGAGCTGGTCTATGTAGACTCCGAGGAGCTGGAGGCCGAAAAGCTGGGGGATATCCTTGGCAAGGTGGACGCAGTGCTGATTCCAGGCGGCTTTGGCAGCCGGGGAACCGAGGGGAAGATTCTGGCGATCCGCTACGCGCGGGAAAAGGGAATCCCTTTCTTTGGAATCTGCCTGGGAATGCAGTTGGCGGTGGTGGAGTATGCCCGCTACATGCTGGGGCTGGCCGATGCCCACTCCAGCGAGTTTGCGCCTCAAGCGTCCGCCCAGGTGGTCCACCTGATGGAAAACCAGAAGGATATCACCGACAAGGGCGGTACCATGCGGCTTGGCGCCTGGCCTTGTGTACTCGGCGAGGGAACGAAGGCGCGGCAGATCTACGGGACCGAGACGATCTCCGAACGCCACCGGCACCGCTACGAGGTGAACAACAGCTACCGCCAAGAGCTGGAAAAAAAGGGAATGCGCATCTCGGGAACTTCGCCCGATGGCACGCTGGTGGAGATGGTGGAGCTGCCCGGGCACCCCTACTTCGTGGCCTGCCAGTTCCATCCTGAATTCAAGAGCCGCCCGTTGGCGCCCCACCCGCTCTTTTCGGCCTTCGTCCATGCTGCGGTGGAGTTTCGTCGGAAGTCGGCGTGATCTGGCTCTGGGCCTGCGCAGCCCCGCTGCCGCTTCCCGAGGCGATGCCGACGGTCGCGACACAGGTGCAGGCAGGAGCCCAGCTTGGACCCACACAATGGGGAGCTGTCGCCACCGCGATTGAGCTGTCGGCCACCGGCGCGCAGGCGGCCGAAGTGACCGTGGTGCAGGCCCCCGCCGGACAGCCCCCGCTCTCCATTCAGGCCCAGCGCTCAGACTGGAACCTGAAGGATCGAAGTGTACTTTTTGAGGGAGCCGTTCGTGCACAGCGGGGAAACATGACGCTGACCTGTAGCCGCCTGACCGCGATCTACGGCCCGGACCGGCAGGTGGAGGCGCTTCGCGCCGAGGGCGATGTGGTGGTGGTGCAGGGAGAGCGTCGGGTCACCGCGGCGTTGGCAACCCTTCAGAAGGGTACCCTGCTCTTGACAGGTCAACCCAAATTGGAAGAAGGAACGAACAGCCTTTTGGGCCAGACCATCACCTTCTTTCTGGACGAGGAGAAGGTGCAGTGCGAAGGGGCGGAGGGAAGCCCCTGCGAGTTGGTCCTGGGCGGAGGTCTGGGGGAACGGGACGGGAAGGAGGACTAGGCATGCCGCTCCCCCCCGTCGAGCTGCCGCCCCTGCACGACCCGACTCCTTGGGCAGATCCGCAGAGTTTTGAAATGGACCGCCACATCCGTGAGTATGGCGTCTCCCTGTTCCTCGGGAACCGCTCGCCCGGACTGGCGGGCATGACCATGCGCGCCCGTGCCCTGGGCCTGGAGTGGACCATGCCGGGCCAGCAGACCCACCAGGGTGTGCCGCTGCCCGCGGTCGAGTTTTTTCCCAGCGCAAGCCTGGATCTCGGCAACGACATCCCCGATCTGGCGGGGGGTTGGGAGGCACCGGGCTTGGTCAACCTGTCGCTGCTGCCGGGTGTCGCACTCTATGCGGGCGCCTTTGTGCTGCGGGCGACACCCCGGCTGGCCATCGGGGTGGTGCCGGGGGTGGAGCCGGATCTGCGCTTTCCCGATGCCTGGGTGGGCGTGGATGTGGGGCAGGCAAGGCTGGGTTTTGGCAAGGAGTCCCGCTGGGTGGGACCGGGCCGCTTCGGCAACCTCCTGCTGAGTGACAACGCGGTGGCACCGTGGATGGGGACTGCATCGGGCGAGGGGGCACTTCCCGGAAAACTCAAGATTCTTGGACGTTTTCGGGGAGAAGTGGGCGTAGGCCTGCTGGATCGACCCCGCGCCGACGTGCAAAGCCCCGGCCTGCTGATGATGGACTTTCGCTACCTTCCGATTCCGCAGGTGGAAATTGGCGTCTCCCGGCTGTCGATCTTCGGTGGCCAGGACCGCCCGGCGGTGGACATGGGGCAGCTCCTGCTGCCCACCGAGCCCCACGTCTACGGGGATCCGGACCAGCTCCGTCCGGACCAGAACGAGCAGGCCGCTCTGGACCTGCGCGTTACCCTGCCGCTGAAAAAATGGTTCAAGCTCCCGATCTCCTATGTGGAGGGCTGGTGGGAGTACGGCGGGGAGGACATGATCCTGCGCCAGACCGGCTCCGTCAAGCTGCCCGCGCTGGCGGGTGTGGGAAACCTGTTCGGGGCGGAGATCGCGGTGGGCCCTGTTACGGTGACGGGGGAATACAGCAGGTTGATGGATGACTATTTTCGCTGGTATGTGGGCCACCGGGTGTATCACGATGGCTTCACGCAGGAATTGCGGGTGCTGGGACATCCGGGCGGTCCCGACTCCGAGAGCTGGACAGCCGCCGTGGGCTGGTCAGCGGACTGGGGTCGGGTCCGGCTCTGGGGCGGCAGCCTTCGGCGGGTGGGGGTGGTCGAGGCCTTCAACGACCGCCTGTTCACGCTCCCGCAGGAGGAGCATCGGCAGCATGTGGGTGTAGAAGGCAGCTACTACCTGCCAGAAGGCGGCATGGCATCCGTCTCCTACACCCTGGACCATGTGACCGGCCAACACTTTGTGCCCGGCGCCGACCAGTTCTATCACGGGGTGCAGGTCAGCCTGAGTCCCGCCCGGCGGCTGCGCTGGCAAGCCGGCGCAGGCCGATCTTCAGTACGTTGATACATTTTCTTGGTATCACAGAAACACACATTCTACAAGATGTTTCGTGATACATTGCTCATGTATCAGTGCTCTTTACCCCGCACCACCACATCCCGCTGCTTCAGCGCATCCACCACACCCATGGCCCGCATCACCGGACCGTTGAGACCGGGGAAGAGCTCGGAGATGGCGAGCAGGGGGCGGACTGGACCGGGGGTCACCAGCACCTCCCCTTCTCCCGCAATCACCCGACGTACGCCCGCCACCACTCTGGCCAGGGGCACCTCGCGCATCGCGGCGGGGGCTTTGACGCCGGTATCCGCCCACATCCCGGCGTCGGCCACAAAGCTGGGGCAGACCACCCCCACCTGCACGCCGCTGCCCTCCAGCTCCAGACGCAGGCTTTTTACAAAACCATTGATCCCATGTTTTGCGGCAGCGTAGATCGCATTGTACGGCGTGGGCGACTTCCCGCTCATCGACGAGATCATCACCACCGCGCCGGCTTTGCGGTCGAGCATCTTGGGGAGCAGCTTGCGGGTGAGCAGGATGGGCGCGTGCAGGTCGATGAGGAGCTGCAGCTCGATCTCCGCCGGGCTCTGGCTCGCCACGGCTTTGGCGATTTCAACGCCCGCATTGTTGATCAGGATGTCGATGGGGCCTTCGGCCTCGGCTGCCGCGATCAGCGCGTCCTGATCGGCTGCCTTGGCGATGTCCCCGGGGACCACAATGGCTTTTCCCCCTGCTGCCCGTACTTTTTCCGCAGTCTTCTCCAGCCCGGCCCGATCCCGGGCCGCGAGCACCAGAAGGTGACCATCCTTGGCCAGATCCTCGGCAATGGACACGCCGATCCCACGAGACGCCCCGGTCAACACGATCACCTTGCCCATTCGATCCTCTGTGCGTGGCAAGGCTAAGCACCGGCAGCTCCAGCGGGAAGAAGCAACGCACAACCCTCCCGATCAGAGCATCTTCTGCGCCCGGAACCAGACCAGCGCATCCTCAATCGCGGGCTCGATGGGACCGGGCGCATAGCCCAGCTCCCGCCGCGCCTTGTCTGAGCGGAAGCGAAACCGGGTGCTGTAGCCATAGCGCACCCCCACGCTGTTGATCAGCGCCTCCTTCCCGGTGATCCACTCCTGCAGATCGCCCAAATAGCCCGCGCCCATCGACAAAAACTCAGGCAGGCCGATCGTGGGGGCGGGAACGCGGGCCACCGCCGCAATCCGCTCAAAAATATCTTTGTAGCTCATCTCTTCTCCCCCCAGGATGTAGCGCTCCCCGCGGCGTCCCTTCTCCACGGCGGCAATCATCCCCCGCGCCACATCGCGCACATCCACAAAGTTGTTCAAACCCGGCGTCCATCCGGGAACCTTGCGCTTGGCGATATCCACAATCATCCTGCCCGACGAGGGGCGGGCGTCATAGGGCCCGAACATGTAGGTCGGATTGCAGATCACAAAATCCTGCTCGCCAGCCGCCTCGCGTAGACGTTGCTCTGCCCAATGTTTGGTAGTGGCATAGCCGTCGTTCAGGCCATATTTATCAAAGTTCCAGGTAGCATTTTCATCACAGGGCTGGTCGTTCTCGGTGAGCCCCACCGCCACCACACTGGAGCAGTGCATGAGGCGGCGCACCCCGGCGGCCCGCACCGCCTCCAGGACATTCAGCGTCCCCTGCACGTTGGCGGCGATCAATTCCGGCGTAGGCTCCTTGGGGATCCCCACCGCCGCCGCACAGTGAAAGACCCAGTCCGCCCCCTCAAAGGCCTTCCTCAGCGCCTGCGGCTCGCCCAGATCGGCCTGTACCCAGCGGATGGGCCACGCTGCCAGCGTCTCCACGCGGCTATTTCCGCGACGCGTAGCGCTCACCTCATGTCCAGCTTTTATCAGCTCTACCGCCATGTTTCCCCCCACCAGACCCGTCGCACCGGTGACCACACATCGCATCTGAGGCCCCAAAGAGGCTACATCTATCCTGAAGAGGGACCCCGATGAATCCCGGACATGAAGCAGCACGGCTGGCCTGGCAGGCGGATCGCGCGCTGCACGCAGGAAAGCTGGAGGAGGCCTACCACCTCTACCGACAGGCCCTGGGAAAATGGAGCGCCGCCCGGCATCCTCCGGGGCTCATCCAATGTATGAGCAACCTGGGCCTGGTGCGCCAAGCACAGGGGGAAGCGCAGGATGCCCTTGAGTATTTTGAGGAGGCCCTCAAGCTGCTACGCCCCTGGCCCGACGCCCGGATCGAGGCCATCGTTCGGGGAAACCTGGGGAGCCTGCGGCTGGCCCGTGGGGAGGGGGCAGCCGCGGCACCGTTGCTGCTGCGCGCCGCCGAACTATCCAGGGTTCAGGGGGACCTACAGCGGGAGGGCGCCGCGAGGCTGGGCCTGGCCACCTACCACCAGGACGAGGGGAGGCTGGATCAGGCGCGGGCCGAAGCCGAGGAAGCGCTGCGGCTGGCGGGCGCCTCCATGGCCGATGGCCTGGGCGCCGCGGCGCGACAGAACCTCGCGGCAATCCTGCAGGAAGAGAGGCGGTGGGAGGAGGCGGAAGCGCAGCTCCAGCAGGCCTGCACCCTGTTGGAACAGCGGGGCGAGCGCGGAAATCTGGCGAGCACCCTCCTTTCTTTGGCCGTGCTGGAGATTGAGCAGGGCCAACATCCCGGCAGTCTGGTGCGGGCACGCCAACTGGGGGTAGAGCTGGCCGACGCCTGGCTGCTGAAACAGATCGCGGCCGTGGAAGGCCTGTGGATGGCGATGCAAGGTGATAAAGCGGGCGCACAGGCACGTTTTCAGATGGCCGCCGTGGATCCCAAACAACATCCCATCCGGTCGCAGGTCCTGGCACTCTATACCGCACAGCTACACCTGCCCGAGGATCCCGCGCGCGCCGCCGCCGCGCTCCCGGAAGGATTTTGCCCCTCGGCCGGACTGCGCGCCGCAGGGCGCCTGCTGATCCGACGCCTCCCCGCCTCAGCAGAGGGCTGATACATTTGATATGTATCACGAAAAAGATTGTAGCATCAATGATACATGGCATGTATCAGATGTATCAACCTGTGATACAGCAGCCTGTCCTTTCCCGGATTGTCCTTTTCCCCCGCCGCTGCTGACCTGGCGCAGGGCAGAGGCGCAAAAAGGGGATACGATGACGCGGTGAACCTCCTCCTCCTGCTCTCGTCGCTGGCCTTGGCCCAGGACCCCGCCCCTCCGGCGGAGCCTGCCCCTGTCTCTCCTGCCCCGCCCGCAGCTCCTGCGGCGGAAGAGGAGGAAGAAGCCCCCCTTCCCGGCGCCGAAGTGACCATCTTCTCCGTGCCCGAAGTGGCACGCGCCCGCGATGCCTTGGTGCAGCAGCTCCGCGCCGAAGGCTATCGGCGCTCGGAGCGGAAGGACGGCTACACCATCTACCACCACGATGCTCCCTACCGTCCGCAGGTGGTCCTGCATGACGACGGCTGGATTCAGGTGCGTCGGGAGCGTATCCGTATTCACGCCCCTGGTAGGCGCTTCGCAAATGAGGGTTCTCCTCTCGAATATCTGTGGTGCGCCACCATCATCGCACTGCCCTATTGCATCTCCCCTGGCGGGCAGCTCATCTCCAAGACCAAGCTGGAAGCCTTCAAAGAGGAGGTGTTCGACGCCACGCAGGTCGAGGTGCGGCAGCTCAACAATGCCGTCGCGGGCCATGCGATGGAGCAGCGCTTGAGCCGGGATATTCCTGCGCAATTGGAAGGCATCTGGCGCGATGGGAGCCTGCCCATCCAGACCCGGAAGGACCGGATCCTGGCGCTGTGGGACACCCGCACCGATACGCCCGAGGGGGATGCGGCACGGGAGGCCATCGAGAACTTTATGGCGGCGGTGATCCAGACCTCGGCCACGCCCTACACGGCGGCTGAGCTGGAAGCCTTCAACCGGCCGCTGGCCCCTGCGGATCGGCTGAACCTGCCCGCCCCCCGCTGAGTTTAACCGGATTGTTGATGGGAACTATCACCCCCCGCGAAGGATTTGACTTCGGCGCACAGCTCAACCTCCAGGATCCGAAGGATCGGGAGCTGCTCTGCTTTGTGCTGTCGCAGGCACTCTATGGCGAAGCTACGGGCGTTTATTGCGGAAAATCCCTGTACGCCGCCCAGAGTCTGGAAGCCGCCCGCTTCTACCTGCGGCAGGCGCGGCAGGAGCTGAACCACCTGGAGCTGTTTGCGGACATCTTTCGAAGCCTGGAATTGCAGCCGATGCCCGCCCATTGGGTGATCAAGCTGCTTTCCGCGCATAACAACTACTACCCCTTAAAAGTGCTGATGGAGCATGCCTTCGGCGAGGGGATGGTTCTGGACATCTTCCGAGATGTACTACTACAAGTGCTTCCCGACGATGACCCCCGGATTCCCGACATCAAGAAGAAGCTGGTCGTGGTGTGCAAGGAGGAGGAAGAGCACATTGCTTGGGGAGAAAAGGAGACCATGCGTCTGATGCAGGTCTCGCCATGGCTGCGCTGGCCCTTCTACGGGATCTTGGAGTGGCAGATGCTGCTGGCGCCACAGGTGGCGTGGGCCGTGGGCCGGATGGGGGTGGATCACCCCATCCTGAAGCGTCTCCCTGCTTTTGTGGGGGCAGTCCAGAAAAAACTGTGGAAGCAGGGTCAAGCCCTGGGCATCGTGCCCGCCGAGCGACCCGGGCTGCCCACCCGCCTCTTTGCCATGACCTGGGCGGTGCTGTTGTTCCTGCGCAGCCAGTTCGCGCGCAGCCACAGCCGCCTGGAGAAAAATTACCTGAGCGAGCTGGGTTTTACACCGGGAACTCCATGAGCCTCTACTTTCGGCAGCTCCTTGGCGGCGAGCACTTCGGGCGCAACAACCCTGTCTGCGGCCAGATGCAGAACTTTGTGTACCTGATCGGCGACCGGGACACAAAAGAATGTATGGTGGTGGACCCGGCCTGGGCGGTGGACGACATCGTGGACGTGGCCGAAGCGGACGGGATGAAGATTATGGGCGCGCTGGCCACCCACTACCACCCCGATCATGTGGGCGGAAGTATGTTCGGCTTCACCCTGGAGGGGGCTGCCCGTCTCAACGCCCGCTGCAATTGTCAGCTCCACTGCCACAGCGAGGAGGCCGCCGGCATCCGCAAGGTCACCGGGCTGTCCCAGAGCGATCTGGTCACCCACTCCTCGGGCGACAAAGTGCAGATCGGCAAGATCGAGCTGGAAATCCTCCACACCCCGGGCCATACCCCCGGCAGCATCTGCTTCCGCCTGCGCGACGCCCTTGTAGCGGGGGATACACTCTTTTTGCAGGGCTGCGGCCGCGTGGACCTGCCCGGCGGTGACTCCGAGCAGATGTACACCACCCTGACCCAGCGCCTGGGCTCCCTTCCCGGCGAGCTGATGCTCTACCCCGGCCACGCCTACGGCGGCATGTCGGCGCCGCTGGGTGAAGTGCGGCGTACCAACCCGTACTTACGGGTCAAGGATCTGATGCAGTGGCGGCGGATGATGGGGTAGGGGGAGGAGGAAGCACTTTGGCATCTGTTGAGACATTGCCGAAAATTCCTGGTCGTTCGAGCCTCTTTGCGCTCCGCTACCGCCAGTTGGAGGCCCTTCCAGAGGGACTGCGGGGTCAAATCCTGGAAGGCGAGCTGGTGGCCACCTCTCGGCCCTTTGCACCGCACAACCTCGCGTCCGGCCGCATCGCCCAGCTTTTGTCCCCCTTTGACCGGCCTTCGGGCAGGACTGGCGGGCCCGGCGGCTGGATCTTTCAGATGGAGACCCAGCTACACCTTCCCTCCATCTTCTTTGATAAGAACGTTCTGATTCCTGACCTCGCCGGTTGGAAGCGTGAACGTTTGCCGCATGTTCCCCGCACCGGCTACCTGGAGCTGGCGCCCGACTGGGTGTGCGAGGTACTTTCTCCGGGCACCGCAGGTCTGGATCGGGGCTTGAAGCAGAGGATCTACGCAGAAGCGGGTGTGGAGTGGCTGTGGCTGGTGGATCCGGATCGGCAGAGCCTGGAGGTTGAGCGTTGGACGGGGACGGCCTGGGACTCGATCCTGACCGGTGCGCGAGAGGATCAGCTTCGGGCTCCTCCTTTTGAGGATCTCCCCTTGGAGCTGGCGCTGCTGTGGGAGGATGTGGAGGGGCGGACCTAAGCCGTTACGGCTTGGCAACAACCGTGGATGGTTTCCACGGCGGCACTCTTGTACCCCTGTCCGTTACATCATCATAAGTGGCCTGGGCGTCGCGATATGCTTGCATTGCGATGTACTCAAAACTGCCTCGCAGGCTACGGGGAATCGGTTCTGAAAGCAGCTCCTCCGCAACATACCTCCGCCATTCAATGCCGATGTCCACATGGCCCAGTTCGTGTTTGCAGAGACGGTCCACAGTATAGGCCCAATAGGAAATTGCGTCCGGAGATGCCTCCGATGGTGCAATCCATCGGGGGAAATAGACCTGAAAGGAAATTTCTGGAGCCTGCTCAAGGAACATGCTCAACCGGGCATGAACACACGCAGATGTCTTTTCGGTCCCACATACAACAGACATGGCCCGATCTATATTGTAACGAAGCTCAGTATGCGTCTCGCCAACCACATCCACCAGAATCCACTCGATCTGTTCGGTAGACTGTTGGGCATTCACATCACAGGGTGCCACCTGTACTCCGTACCGTACCATTCCACATAATTCGACAACAGCAATCGAATCCCGTGACAAATTTGTGGATATCGGCGACATGGATCCACAATAAGTGAGTCCCCTCCCTCATCGTCATCCTCGAGTTCCTCCTGGTTTTCTCCTTGCTTTCCCCAGTCCGTCTTGAACGGAGACTCATAGCTGTCCTCTGAACTGCCCGCCTCCTCATCAAAGTTCAACTCTCCTCCGGTTGCCCCCGAGCTACCAACGTCGGTACCGCCGGTCCCATCCTCCCAGGAGGATGTAGGCCCGGAATCATCTTCGGAATCCGGCGGCAACCACGGATCTGTTCCCGCAGGTGGATCCGATCCTTCAGAATACGGAGTCACATAAAATTTAATTCCATATCTTTCATTGCTCCGAATTACTATGATCCAACTCCACCTCTCCCGGACACCATACAAATCTTGAGCAAGCTCTCTCGCAAGCTTCATAACTTCGCGGACATTAAGTTCAGGAGCCATCAACCTCAGTCGTTCCGCCAACAGGCTCTCTTCCAAGGCACGGCTCCCCCCGGCGATACGGTCAAATTCCCCCCGCGTTATCACGATACTGGGTTTGCCAACCAAACCCCGCCTCACTCCCGATATTTCTGGTGCGGGAAACACCAACACATTCCCAAAGATGTCGGCTCCCTCCTTCACAACCGTTTCCTGTGCCGGAGTCACCTGCGGCAAACCCCAATCCTCCTCTTCCACCACCACCCCGTCCTCCACCGGCGTCGGCGTCGCCTGCCCCCCTCCCACCGCACCCGCAAACAGATTCTGCCGCGTGAACATCACCCCCAACCACGGGAAGGCGGGCGGAAAGGGCATCCCCTTCGGCCAGAAGTGTTCAAAGGCCGCCACCATCGGATCGCGGTCGGAAACAGCATTGGAGGGACAGGCGCAGCTCATCTTCCCCTCCTCAGAACGGCTTCCGCATTTCGTAGACTTCCACAATCGCGAAGACCGGCGGTCCCCCCGTGGGCCCCTGGATGGTCAGGATCGGGAACAGGTACTCCCCAATGATCTTGCTGCTGTCCGCATCGCCTGCCACCACCCCCGGAATCGTCGCCGGGGCGGTGGGGCTGATAGGCGTGGAATGGAGCACCGATACCGACCCGTCTGGCCCATGATGCAGCTTGATGCCCACCTTCGTGTCGCCCGGGGCGTTGGTGGCGATCACCTTGACCATGTACTGCACCACTTTTGTGGAAGAACCTCCCCGACTTGGGGAGAGGGGATACTCCACCACCGTTTCGTCGGGGGAGTCAATGCGCAGGGGTCCCTGAATTTTTCGGAAGAACATCCTATCTCTCTCATGTAAGGGATGGGAAGCTCCGAAACAACCGCCCCGGAGCAAACCGCCCCGGAGCAAACCGCCCCGGAGCAAACCGCCCCGGAGCAAACCGCCCCGGAGCAAACCGCCCCGGAGCAAACTGCCCCGGAGCAAACTGCCCCAGGACTATTTGATCTTACACCGTACCATTTCTGGTGTCCACCTACCGCACACAATTTCCTGTTCTCTACCTTTGCCCATCAATAGCACGGCCGTCGCACAGGCCTCTCTACAGGCTCTCCTTCTCGCCGCTTCCGCCTGCATCGCCCCACATCCCCCCCATCCTGTGCTACACTCCCCGCCATGCTCCTCCCTTTGCTCTGGTTGATCGGCTGCGCGGGTACACCCCCGAAGTACGACAGTGACCAACCAAAAGTCTATGACGACGATCAAGACGGCTACACCGTCGAGCAGGGCGACTGTAACGACAACGACCCGACTACCTGGCCCGGCTCCACAGAAGTCTGTGATGGACTGGATAATAACTGTGATGGAACCACAGACGAAGGTGTCCAGAGTCTGTTCTACACCGACCGCGATGACGACGGGTTTGGCGACCCTGACTCCTCCACCGCAGCCTGCCAGGCTCCTTCCGGCACCACCACCAACAATCGCGACTGTGACGACGCAGACCGGGACAGCTACCCCTCCGCCCCGGAGCTGTGCGACGAGATCGACAACGACTGCGACGGCGCCATCGACGAGGATGGCCAAGTGCTCGCTTACGCCGACACCGATGCCGATGGCTACGGCGATCCGGCACTTTCCTATGTAGGCTGCGCGCTGCCCTCGGGCTATGTACTGGACGACGAAGACTGCAACGATGCCGACGCTGCCGTCTTTCCCGGTGCCACCGAAAGCTGCAACCAACGCGATGACGATTGTGATGGAGAAGTCGACGAGCCCGGTGCGGTCGGTGCGTCCACCCTCTATGCAGACAGCGACGGTGATACATTTGGAGACGCGGCCGCCTCTCTCACCTCTTGCGACACACCTCCGGACTATGTGAGCAACAACCTGGACTGTGATGATACATCGGCAGATGTATCACCCGATGATACAGAGCTGTGCAACGGCATCGACGACGACTGCAACGGCCAGACCGACGACAACCCTGCGGACATCCGGCAGTGGTACCTGGACCGGGATGCGGACGGCTACGGCGACGACGGGACGGTGGTCGAGGACTGTAATTCGATTCCAAGCTACATTTCGGTGGGAGGAGACTGCGACGATTTGGATGCCACCCGCAGCCCCGGTCTGGTGGAAGCATGCAATGGGCAGGACGAAGATTGCTCGGGCTATGCCGATGACGCGGGGGCCTGCCCCTGCGACGTGACCTGGAATGCGGGCAGTACCTACCTTCTCTGTACCACCTTCCGCACCTGGACCGATGCCCGCACCGACTGCCAGAGCTACGGCTACGATCTGGTGGCCATCGAAGACGCCGCGGAGGACAGTTTTCTGGAGTCGGCGGTCGCCTCGTATGCCATCGCCGACGCCTGGTGGTGGGGCGGCTACACCGATGGCCTTTTTGAGGGCAGCTTCGGCTGGGTGCAGGGGGGCAGCAGCTACACCAACTGGAACAGCGGCGAGCCGAACAACCTGTATGGGAACGAAGATTGTGTAATCCTGTACTACGGGAACCACTGGAACGATTGGAATTGTTCGAATACTACCACGTACATCTGTGAATACTGATGCACCCTCTGACTTCCGATGGTCTGTGCGAGCGGGGCGGTGCCTCGGCGGGCGCTTTGCTCCGCGCGACCGTTTGGCTGCAGCCAAGGCTGCGGGTATGTGGGCGGAGATCCTCCGAGCCACCGTTCCAGAGAGGGCTGCGCGCCCTCTCTGGACTCTCCCTGGGGAAGAAAGGCCGAGACATTGAACCCTCGCGTGGCGGGTGAGCAATATGCGATGTATCATTTTTTTGACGGTTTTTCCAAGCCTTTTTCCATTACTCACAGGGTGCAATGAAGGCGGAACAGGGGCGAAAGACCCTGATGAGACCGACGATAGCGGGAAGACGGAGGAGGAAGAAGAGGCGCTGCCCTCCACCGAGCCCACGGACTATCCGCCGGGGGTCAATTTTCTGGATCCGCGCAACGGTGACGTTTTTACGGCCGAAATGGACATCCACGGGGATGTGCTGGCGGGGGATGAAGCGGACTTCACCACACTTGTGTTGACATGGGATGGCAATGTGCCGGATCTCACTGGGCTTCCTTCCAGCCCCAGCGTAGACGGCACCATCGATTTTGTGTTGGAGCCCCTGCCCCTTGGCGACTATAGCCTGAGCGTAACGGCAGAGGATGCAGCCGGACAGAAGAGTACAGCTACCGTGGAGTTTTCCGTGGTGGCTCCCGACGCGGATGGGGATGGCTACATCAACTATCGTCTCCGTGGGGATGACTGCGACGACAGCCGGGCCGACATCTACCCGGGGGCCGAAGAGGTCTGCGACGAGCACGACAACGACTGCGACGGCCGCATCGACGAGGATGTCACCACCTCCTACTGGAAGGATCTGGATGCCGATGGCTACGGGGATCCGCTGGCCCGTCGGGAGGCCTGTGCGCCGCCGCCGCTGTGTGTGGACAACGACGACGACTGCGACGATACCCGGGCCACCATGTTCCCCGGCAACCCGGAAAGCTGTGACTACCTGGACAATGACTGCAATGGCGTGGTGGACGAGGGGGTGACCATTCCCTACTACCGCGACGTGGATGCCGACGGCTACGGAGACGCTACCGACGTAACGCAGGATTGCTCTCTCCCGGGCGGCTACTCGGCCGTGGATACGGACTGTGACGACGCAATTGCCGCCATCAGCCCGGCCGCCTCAGAGATCTGCATGGACGATCTCGACAACAACTGCGATGGAACATCGGTTCCCTGTGGTCTTTCCGGAATCGTGGACCTGGACAACGCCGATGCCCGCTTCTTTGGCGCCGCGGCCAGCGACTTTTCGGGAACCTCGGTTTCTGGCGGAGATTTCAACAAGGACGGTTTTGCCGATGTGGTGATCGGGGCCTTTGGCAATGACGACGGAGGAGCAGAGGCGGGGGCGGTCTATGTGATGTATGGGCCACTCGCAGGCGACTACAGCCTCGCTACACCGAATCTGGTGCTGGTGGGCGAGGAAGCCGGTGACAACGCGGGCTATACCGTGTCCACCGCGGGAGACTACAACGGCGACGGTCGCGACGATATCCTGGTGGGCTCCTGGGCCAACGACACGACCGCTGCCGACGCGGGGGCGGTGTACCTGGTCCACGGCGGCGATGCGGGCACGCTGGATCTGAGCGTGGCCGACGGCATTTTCTGGGGAGAGGCGGCCGGTGATCAAGCAGGATTTTCAGCCTCCTCTGCCGGAGATACGGATGGGGATGGCTATGGCGACATCCTGATTGGTGGCTGGGGTGCGGACGGTGGCGGCAGCCTTTCGGGCGGTGCCTGGCTGGTGCGTGGCCCCTACGTGGGTAACCTGACCTTGAGCGCGGCCGACGCCGAGCTTACCGGTGCTACGGCGGGGGATCTGGCGGGCTACTCAGTCTCCACAGCCGGAGACACCGATGGGGACGGCTACGACGACGTGATCATCGGCGGCTACGGTGCCAACGCCGCCGCCGGAAAAGCCTGGTTATTGCGTGGTCCGTTGAGCAGTATGAGCCTGGGCGGCGCCACCGCCGTCTTCACCGGCGAAGTGGCAGGAGACAACGCCGGGGCCTCGGTGTCCACCGCCGGAGACACCGACGGGGACGGCAATGCGGACGTGATTATCGGTGCCTACCTCCACGACTATGGTGGTACAAATACGGGAGCGGCCTACGTCGTCTATGGACCGATGACCGGCACCATCGCCCTGTCGACCGCGGACTCCAAGATCACCGGGGAGGACAGTGACGATAATGCTGGTTGGTCGGTAGCTTCTGCGGGCGACATGGACGGCGATGGCCAGGACGACTTGCTCATCGGCGCCTTCCGCGAGGATGCGGGTGGTAACGGGGCCGGTGCGGCCTATCTGGTCTATGGCCCTCCCACCGCCGCCCTGTCGCTGCGCAGCGCCGATGCCAAGATGGTGGGCACAGAAGCCAATGGCTACGCCGCGAATTCGGTGTCGGTTGTAGGCGACACCGATGGCGACGGCAAGGCTGATATCATCGTGGGAGGCCCCTACTCCGACAACGGCGGCCCCTACCTGGGCGGCATTTCCTGGCTGGTGCAGGGGACCGGCCTCTAGCGCGTGCAGTTTCGCGCTTTTCGGGCTAAACCGCGCCCATGATCTACACCATCATCGGCATCGTGACCAGCCTCCTCTGCTGCGGGGGCTTTTTCCTCCTCTTCCTGGCCATTCTGGGCTTCTTCCTTCTTCGGAAGCGCGGAAAGACCAATGCCACCGCCAAGGAAGCCGTAACCGTCGCCGCCGAAGAGATGAGCCGCGCCTTTGTCCGCACCGGCAAGAGCAAAGAGCAGCTCCTGCGCGAGGAAGAGGAAGAAGATAATCGAAATAATCGTCGATAAACCAACGTAGTTGTGATACATGCAACCATGTATCACAACCCATACGGGATCAAGGGCCGACGAAACCAGGTTGATACATTTCTGAATGTATCAGCCTTTTGCAGTTTTCCCCTATAAAACTTTATCCCGCTCCTCGCGATACATGCGCAAGACAAAGGCCCCAGCGGGGCGCGCCCGTAGCTCCTCCACAAGCTGTCGGAAGTCGGTCGGCAGCAGGTCGAGGGCAGGATGGAAGACGGGCTGCTCGGACGGGAGTATCAAAGGTGCGGCGAGCGCAGCAAAGCTGAGGTCAGCGGCAGAAAACTTCTGACCGCACAGGTAGGGGCGACCGTCGGAGAGCCGCTGGTCCACCTCGCTGAAGACACCGTGCACCTTCTTCAGGGAGCGCTCGGCCCCGGCGACGTCAATCTTAAGTCCCCGCCGCATCATCCCCGCCGCGACTGGATAAAAGACCCGTAGAAGCCAGACCTCCCAGCGCGGAACTCCGCTATCCAGCAATTGAAGTGTGAGCCCACGCTGGGGAAGCAGGTGAAAGTACCCCACCCGCCGTGTGGCGGGCCCCAATTGTTCGTCGAAGCGGTCCTCCAGTGCTTCCTCCTCCCCCCGCTGCTCTGAAAACAGGAGACCCGGCCGCTGTTGGTCCACCCAGCGCAGAATGTCCGTAGAATCGCTCAGCGTCCCGGCAGAGGTCTTCAACACGGGGGTGCTCCGCCGCCCCCCGATACGCCGAACGGCGGGCCCATGAAGGATGGGAAGGTGTCCGTCCTCCTCAAAGGGAATGCCTGCTCTCTGGAGCGCCCAACGAGCTTTCTCACAGTAGTGGCTTACCGAGATGGTGACCAGGCGATTCATGGCGGCTCCCACCCGCCCCTATCGCTGCACCGGACGGCGATCCATGTCGCTTTTCACCACCTGGCCCACCAACGGCGATTATGATTTGATCGCTATGCTCCCGCTTCTCCTCAACCTTCTGGCACAGCTTGGACTGTCCGCGCTCACGTGGGGTCTGGTTCCCGGTCGGCTGCCCATCCACTGGAACGTCCACGGCGAGATCGACGGGTGGGCCCCGTCCAGCACGGTGCTTTTGTTTACCCCCGCGCTGACGGCCGGACTGGGCCTGCTCCTTCAGCTCAGTCCCCGCTGGGATCCCGGCCTGTTTTCCACCGGCGCCGGGCGCCGGGCCTGGACCGGAATCCAGCACGCGCTCCCCAGCTTCCTGACCCTGGTCCACACCGCGCTGGTTCTGGAAATGGACCTTCCAACCCTGATGATCCCAGCACTGGGCGCCTTGATCGCCGCGCTGGGCTTCTGGATGCGGGATGTACCGCCGAACCGGATCCTCGGCTACCGGCTGCCCTGGACGCTGGCCTCGGATCTGGCCTGGGTACGCACGCACAGCAGCGTTGCGAAGATCTGGCCGGTGGTAGGCGCACTGACGTTGGTGTGCAGCATGGTCGGAGCGGGTCTGGCTCTGGGAGTGTTGATGGTAGGTCTGATCGGCTCCACCGTGGTACTCACCGCACTCTCTGCACGTTGGTGGTCGGAAGATCCCGAGCGCCGCCCACTGTGGGGGCCTCCCACCGGACGAAGCTGAAGAGGGCTCAACTCCAGGCTGCACGGCTAGCCATTCGACCACATGGTAGAGAAGGCTCTACCAAATGGTAGACAGTCGCCGCCTGCGCCATAGAGCGCCCACGAAGAGAAGCAGCCCCGCTCCTCCTTTTTTGCAGCCGCAGGAGCTCTCTTCGTCGGGTTCCGGAGCGTTGGACGCCCCACCGGTGAAGCCATCCACGGTGTCCAACCAGAAGCCGTCCTCCACCCCTACAAGCTCCACAAGGTGCCAGCCCTCGGCCAGGCCGGAGCCGGCCCAAAGGGTATGCACCCCGTTGGAGGGCTCGCCGCCCAGACGCATGAGCGCTTCTCCGTCCAACCGGAGGACAACCTGCGCCCCCCGATCGACCCGCCCCCGGACTTCCAGACTGCTACCGCGCACCCACACCCGCACCATGTTTCCACGCCCAACTTCGTGCAGCACCTCGAAGGCCGCCTCCGGGTCTTCAAGCTCCACCGGACCTCGCGGAGACCAGAAGGCGAAGCCGGTTCCCGCATCCACCCGCTCCCACTGTCCCCAACGCGACAGGACCGGCTCTGCCGCCCGCACATCCTCCACCTCCCAGACCCCATCGTGGCTGGCCAACAACAGACGGGGGTACTTGGAAAACTGCGGGCTTGGACTTATGTGATCGATGGTCGCGTTGATGGCGCCATAGGAGCGCCAGTCCGCCGCTCCCGGGAGCATGCCGTACACGCGGGCATCGAGTGTGCTGAAAAAGATGCTTCCATCATCGGCAACCGTCAAGTAGTCTACATCGGTGCCTTCCGGCAGCGGGACCAACCGATCCTGATCACCCACGTGGTGCAGGCCTGCGGCGTCGTTCAGCCACAGGCCATCGGCAGCGGCCGCAAAGAGCACAAGCCGGCCCTCTCCCTCACCGGTAAAGCGCACACCCCAGGTTGATCCACGGTCCTCTGAACAGAGAACCCGGTCGGGGGACCGGCTGCCCAGACAGAGCTCTACCGCCCCGTCACGGCTCCGGACGGACATGCCAGAGGTGATGCCGTCTCCAAGCAGCGCCGCCAGGGCAGGCAGCGCTGCTGCGCTTTCTCCGTTGTCGTCCGAGATAAAATGGCCCGAGCGCCCCAGAATCCACAGCCCGCCATCGGGCAGCACCTCGACGCGGGCCACCCCACCCGTTTGTGTATTGGATCGCCAAGAACTCCAGCTCTCTCCGCCGTCCAAGGATGTCCATCCCAGATGGTTGACGACGGCGTACACGGTGTCACCCGCGCCAGGCAGCACATCTTGTACGTTTGGCGCCGGTAATCCCACGTTGGGGGCACGGAAGCTGCCGCCGTCGTCCTCTGTCCAAGCCACCCCGTAGGAATAGCCCCCTTTGTAGACCCGGTCGGGGCCGGAAAAGGCCAGTCCACGGATGAAGTCCGGGGGCAAAATGCGACTATCAAGCCACGTTTTTCCCGCATCTTCACTGTGCCAGTAGCCAAACCACCCGGCCACCACCCAGCGCTCCCCGGCGGCCACCAAGACCGGGTAGGCCTCCTGTGGCCCTTCCGCAGCCCCCTCATTCTGATACTCCACCTTATCCGGCGGCGCCCGCAGCTCCCAGCTCTCGCAGCGATCGCTGGAGTAGTAGGGCGCATAGTCTCTGGATCCTGCCAGGAGTCCACCCACACCATCCGTCGCAAGGGAGTACACCTCGCCGTTTTCGACCAGACCACAGTCTGTCCATTCGCCGTCGTAGCGGAACAGCCCGTCGCCACGTCCGACCACATACAGATCCACCCCGTCCCAGAGCGCCTGCTTGGCCCCGCCCAGCTCCGCGACCTTCCGCCATGTCGCGTCCTTTCGGTAGATCTCGCCTGACGAGGACACCGCGACCCTCCCGGCCCCGATGGAGACATAGAAGCCCTCTTCCTCGAGCTCCAGGGCCTCCGGCTCGCCCGACCAGATGCCATCCCCCACCAGGAGAAGCTCATCTCCTCCCAACATTCCCGAGATTGTTGCTGGGAGATTCGTCGACTCCCATGTCACACCGACATCGTCACTCCACCACAGGCGGCTCTCCGACCGGGCCACCACCCGCTGGCCCACCAGCACCACCTGCAACAGCTCATCTACCGTGGGATCTCCACCGATCATCTGCCAGGATAGCCCCTGGTTTCCGCTGTGCAGAAGGTGCATCCCCTCCTTGGGGGCCAACAAAAACCAGTCCCCCGGGTCCAGCCCAGAGGTCGCACCAAGGGACCCGACCACCTCGTGCGGAACATGCGCCCCGGCAGCCAGACTCAATACCAGAATCATATCCGCATCGTATCCCCGTTTTTTTGCATCAGCAACGGGTCCGCGATTTCCCGAGGCGCTCCGAAGGCGGTAGCATGGCGGGATGCTGCTGATCCTCGCCTGCACCACTCCGGGCCCAGCCGTCGCCCCCGCCGACTCCGAAGCACCTACTCCGATCGCGGATCCCGATGCGCCGCTGGCGCCGCCGGAGCACGGCGTGCAGATGACGATCGGCCCGGTGACGCTGGAAGCCCACCAGGAGATCTACTGGTGCAAAACCCAGCGCCTACCGAACTCTGCTGCATTGGACGTTGTTGGCCTTGCACATCGGGTCACGACGGGCGCACACCACTACAACGTGTGGGGACTGGTGGTCGGGCCTGAGGAGGAGGAGGGTCCCTGGGAGGAGAAATCAACATCGTCGCGGTGTCGCCGGGCGCCGAGCTGGAGCCCAAGACCAAGGTGGTGCTCCGACAGAAATGTACGGTCCCCGTGGACATGGATGTATTTGTGCTGGGTTCACACTTTCATGGCCGGGGGACACGCTTTGAGATCAACCTCCTGGACCCATCCGGCGAGCCCGGCGAGCTGGTCTATGAGAGCACGGACTGGCAGAGCCCACCGGAGGAGATGTGCATGATGGTGGGCATCTACTACCCAGATGCGGGATTTTTACGGTGTGACCAGTAGAATCATCATGGATCATCCACTTACAAAGGCAATTGAGTCGCTCCGCCCGGCCCAGCGCATCCTCGTCTTCACCGGTGCGGGCATGTCCGCGGACAGTGGCATCCCCACCTTTCGGGACGCCCTCACCGGACTGTGGGCACGCTTTGACGCCGAGCGCCTCGCCACGCCGGAGGCCTTTCGCCAGGATCCCGCTCTGGTTTGGGGCTGGTACGAGTGGCGACGGGGCAAGGCCCTCCGCGCGCAGCCCAACGCCGGGCACCTCGCAATTGCTGCATTGCAACATCACGTGGCTCACCTGACTGTCGTCACCCAGAATGTGGACGACCTGCACGAGCGGGCGGGGAGCCGCGACGTGATCCACCTGCACGGCAGCCTGCACCGACCGCGCTGCTTCCGTTGTGGGAGCTCCTTCGCCCAAGATCAGGTTCCCGACGAGCCAGAGGGTGGACGACGCCTACCTCCCCCCGTCTGCGACCACTGCGGGGGCCCCATCCGACCCGGCGTGGTGTGGTTCGGGGAGGCCCTGCCCACTGAGGCCCTCGCTGCAGCCGAGCAGGCCGTGCACACCTGCGATGGGATGATCGTGGTGGGCACCTCCGGACTGGTCTTTCCCGCGGCTCGAATCCCCATGATCGCATGCCGGCTCCACAAGCCGGTGATCGTGGTGGACCCCCACCCGCCCTCCGAGGCATTGGCCGAGGCGATCTGGTTGTCAGGGCGCGCAAGTGCGCTTCTTCCGGCGTTGGTAGCGGCGCTGAAACCTGCTTCGTAGGCGACGTTCTACGGCCGCTGACTACTCGGCGTTGGTCACCGTGCCACCGATGTTGGACAACCCGATGCTGTTGATCAGGTTATTCGCATCGGCGTTGTTGATCCCGTTGGATCCGATGTACACATCGCCAGTCACTGAGCGTACCGAATAAAGCCCAGTCACATTCACGAGCAAGTAGTTGTAGGTCAGGTCCAGATCTCCCTGGATCGTGGTCAGATTGCTCAACGCCCCCAGGTTGGGCAGCAGGGTGCCCCACAGGCGCAGTCCTCCCACACTTTGGAGGTTGGAGAAGCCCGGGATGGCACTGAGGCGCGCGCTGCTCACAAAAAGCTCTCCGGCGACCGACCGGAGCGAGCTGAAGCCGCTGATGGTGGTGAGGTAGTCCAGGCCGTCGATGGTCATGTAGCTGCCAACGGTCTGCAGGCCGGTCAGTCCGCTGATGGTGGTCATCGGACTGTAGCCGTAATTGGTGGTCACGCGGAGGCTCCCCCCCACACTCTGGACAGTGTTCAAGCCGGTCAGGGTGACCGGATAGGCAACGACCAGGTCCCCGGTGACGGAGCTGACCTGCAACCCGGTGGGATCCGACCCGTAAGCATAGAGTCCACCGACACTTTGGAGCGCGGGAAGCCCCGCCCCCGTGTCATAGCGCAGGCTGAGGGTGCCGCCGATGGTCCTCAACGCCGAGAGACCGTTGCAGCTTGCATTGAGCGAGGTGACGTCGCCGCCGACCGTGGTGAGGGAGGAAAGACCGGTGTAGTCCGTCGGCCCGCTGAGCACCCGCAGGTTGCCACCGATGTTGGTCAGGCCGGAGAGCCCCTGAAGGCTCCCCATCCCGTACCAATCCACACCACCGCCGACCGTGGTGAGGGCTTCCGCTCCAGCAAAAGTGGCGGTGCTGTCCGAGGTCTGAACATTGAAGTAATTCCCGATGGAGCTCAGAGAATCAAGCCCTTGCATCGAGGAAAATCCCCCTACCAGCTCGACACTTCCGGTCACGGTCTGGAGCGCATTCAGCCCTTCCAGATCCGACCCGAAGGCCGAGTAGTAGGAGAAGTCACCGCCCAGTGTGGCCAGGCTGTTGAGCCCCTGAAGAGAGGTCACACCAACGGAATTGATCTCCAGGTCTCCCCCGATGCTGGTCACGTTGTCCAAGCCGGTCATGGAGGTCTGAACATTGTTTGCGATCACGCTTACGTCGCCCGGGATGCTGGTCAGCCCCTCGAAGCCTGCCAAGTCGGTGTTCAGGTCGCAGGCGTACACATAGAGGCCACCCAAGGACCGGAGACCAGAGAAGGGGTGAAAGTCGGGCACCCCGTCCACGCCGTAGAGGGACAGCGTGCCGCCTACGCTGGCCAGTTGCTCAAATCCGGTCAACGATGAAAGCAAATCATTATTGTACAGATACAGATCATCACCCACCGAGGTCAGCCCGGAGAGTCCCTCGACCGAGACCAGACTCTCGTTGCCGCTGAGCGTGAAGTCCCCCACCACCGTCTCCAGGCTCTCCAGGCCATCGAGGCTGGTGATGGAGGTGTTGGTGATGTTCAAGGCACCGACACTGGTCAGCGCGTCAAACCCGATCATATCGGTGATAGACGCATTTCCAGTCCCGACGGTGAAGCTGCCGACAATGGTCTCCAGACTTGAGAGGCCGGTGTAGTCGGGCAGCAAGTCGTTGTTCTCGATACTCAAGTCGCCGCCCACCGTTCCCAGGCGTTCCAGGCCGGCAAGAGAGGAAAGGGCCGTGTTTCCGGTGATCGTGACGTCGCCCCCCACCTCGCAGAGACAGGAGAAGACCGACATATCGCCCAGATCGGTGCGATCCAGCGTGAGATCGCCCGAGATCGCATTGTAGGCACTGCAAAATCCCGACAGCGAATTCGCACTTCCAAAGCCGCTGGCGTACACGCTGCCCCGGTAGGGCGTGAGGGTGGTGCAGCCCACCCGGCACGTGGTGGTGTAGAGGGCATTGCTGTCGTCACAATCGGTATCGTCCACTACAAAACCGACCGGTTGGCTGCACGAAAACTGGGAGCTGGCAGCATCCCCGTACAGGTCGCCATCCGCGTCGGCGTACCAGATCAGCATGTCCACGGCCGCATTGTCGGCGGTGCCATCGCAGTCCTCGTCGACTCCATCACAGTGCTCCGCGGCGCCCGGCGCGATGTCGGCATTGCCGTCGTCGCAGTCGCCATCTACGGGACTGCTTGCCGCAGGCGCGGAGCAGGCAGTGGCCAGGGTGGCCGTGTCGCCGAAGCCGTCGCCATCGCTATCCAGGTAAAAGACCACCCCATCTACAGGTTCGTCGTCCACCAAACTATTACAGTTTTCGTCCGTACCGTCGCAAGTCTCGGGCGTTTCCGGGGAGTGGGCGGCATCGGTGTCGGCGCAGTCGCCGGCCAGGGCGACGGTGCCCGCAGGCTGCAAGCAGGAGGGCGCGGCACTGTTGTCGTCCCCGTAGCCATCGCCATCGGCATCGGTGTACCAGAGGGGCGCATCTGCGGCGTCATTTTCATCGATGGTACCGTCGCAGTCGTCATCCACCGTGTTGCACAGCTCGGTGGCCGTCGGCGAGACGGCGGCGCTGCCATCGTTACAGTCCGTGCCGTCGGTGCTGTAGCCGGTGGGAAGAGAACAGGCCGCAAGAGTGGCGGAGGCGTCGCCAAAGCCATCTCCATCTGTATCGGCGTAGAAGGTGGTAAAATCAACCGCCTGCTCGTCCACGGACCCGTCGCAGTCCTCGTCCACGCCATCGCAGTGCTCCGCCGCCGAGGGGTGGACCGTTGCCACCCCATCGTCGCAGTCCGTCGCGTCCGCCACATCGCCCGCTCCGGCACTGCAGGCCAGGTGAACGACGGCGGCATCCCCATAGCCGTCCCCATCCGCGTCGGCGTAGAAGGCCGTGGTATCCACAGCGCTGTCCTCATCTACCGTCCCATCGCAATTGTCGTCGGCACCGTTGCAGCGTTCGTCCGCACCCGGAAAGCGGGCGTCGGCCGTGTCGTCACAGTCGCCGGACTCGGTCACCGAGCCGGCGGGCTGGGTGCAGGCCCGCCACTCGGCCCCGCCCCAACCATCGGCATCCTGATCTTCATAAAAGACAGTCCCAGCCACAGGATCGTCGTCCACGGACCCATCACAGTCCTCGTCCACGCCATCACAATGCTCGGTGCCGGCGGGCGAGACATCCGCAAGGCTGTCGTCGCAGTCCGACGCGTCGGCCACCGCATCTTGGGGCGCTTCGCAGGCCTGGATACCGCTGTTGGGATCCCCGTAGCCGTCACCGTCGGAATCGGCGTGGAAGGTGGAGAAGTCGACCGCCTCCTCATCCACCTCCCCGTCGCAGTCCTCGTCCACACCATCGCAATGTTCGATGCCCGCCGGGGAGATCAGAACGTCGCCATCATCACAGTCGTCGGCATTGTCCACAAAACCCGAGGGAGCCGTACACTCTTCCACGGAAATCGTCGCAATCCCAAACCCATCCGTATCCCCGTCTCCGTACCACAGCGTCGGAAGGCCCACAGAGGCGTCGTTGTCATCACAGTCCACCGTCGCCAGCAGGCCATCTCCGTCGACGTCCAGCTTTTCGTCCGTTTCTCCAGTTTCCCCGGTACATGCGAGCAAAGAGATCAGAAAGAGCATGGCCTACCTCGGCCACCACTTTGCCACGACGAGGCGAGAGCATCAATCGCTTTCTGCGACCTTTTCCCTACAGGAGAGAGATCCAGGTCCGCAGTAGAGCCTGAAGAGGCTGCCACTGCGCCCGCAGCTCATCCTCCTCTACAAAAACCAGCATGGCCCGATCCGCCCCAAGCCACCTCAGTCCCAGCGGCGTCCCCACTCCTCCCTGCAGATCCAGTCCACGCGCTTTGGCGCCTGCGTGCAGAATGAGTCGAACCTGCTTCCGATCATGAAGATTGATCGTCGCAAAATAGTCTGTGACGCGAAAACTTGGCGACTTCCACTTGTAGCCCTCCACCACCTCGGGAGCGCTCTGCAGGATACACTCTCGCAGGGCCAGGACCGTGGATTTAAAAGGGTGATCCAGCTCTTCTAAAAACTGTTCTACCTGTGCGTCCCGACGGGTCAGAAGAGAGGTCACCCGGGGGCCGTCCCATAGTGCGGATGTTGCTTCTCTTCGACTAGCGCCGATCCAAAATCCAGGTTCACCCGTTTTTTAAGCGCCGCCCGGCGGTCATTGGTCTGGTACACCGACCGCGCCTTCTCCACAAAAACGGCGTCAAAGCGCCCGGCCGCCTCCAGCATACGCAGGTGATCCTCGACATCCCAAAGCTCCTCGTTCACTTCCCGCAGCAGCCGAAAGGAATCCAGCAGCTCTGGTTCAGGGAGGGAGGCTCCAAGCCATGCTTCCCTCAAAACCAAATACTCCCGCTTCACGTTGGAAAGCTGGAGGGGATCCCGCACGCGGTCCCCTTTGATGGCCAGGATAGTCAGGCGGTCCAGGGCATCCCCGACCGAAGTAGGCGCATGAAGTAGCATCAGAAGTAGAAGTTCACTCCCATGTTTGCCTGCACCGCACCCGGACGGGAAATGTCACTGTCCGGCTTGTTCACATAGCCGATGCCGCGCAGGTCGAAGTTCACCGAGGCTCGGTCGCCAACCCCCAGCTCCAAGCCGATACCGCCGTGCGGCCCCCAGAGCGCCTGCTCGGTCTCCACCGTTCCCGACCTTCCCTGCGGATCGTTGATATTCCGCCCGGTGTAGGTCACCCCGGCCAGAACGTAGGGGTTGAAGCGGCTCCAGGGCATCGCGAACAGCTCGGCCGACAGCGAAAATGGCTGTTGAACGCGCTCACTCCCGCGGCTCCAGCTCTGATCGTGGTAGGTCCACTGCGCCTCAAAACCAAGGGCCTCTACCGGGCGATAGCGTACCGCCAGACCCAGGCCCGCGTCACCATAGCTGGCGCCGTTGCTGTAGCTGGAAAGGTAGGAACCTCCACGGATACCGACCGCAAAGGTGCGCGAGCGATCCACCGCACGCTTGGGCGCCTCGGCCTGCTCAGGCACATCCCCCGGCGTGGCATCGGTGTAGTGGTGGTGGTGTACGACCGGCGGGCCATACACAAAGACACCGTGATACCAGTGCACCGGACGCCCATAGTACCAGGGATCGTACCAATAGGGGTAGGGGCGCGGGTAGACATAGTAGCGGTGCGGACGCCACACGCTGTGGTGATGGCGCACCCAGGCCTGGTGGTGGGCATGCGCGGCGTGGTGGTGTCGAACGGCAGCGGCGCGGCGATGGGCCGAGGCCGAAGCCGCTACCTGCCTGGCGGTTTGCGCACGGTGTTGCGCCATGACCCGTGTAGCAGGCGCGGAATTGGATCCACCCCGACTGCGGGATACCGCCTGCACGGAAGAACTGCGGAAGTTGGCGGGGGCGGGGGCCGCAGAGCGCCGGCCTTGGGGCGCGGCATTGGCCATGGTCGCCGGTTGTCCCACCTGTACCCGCTGGACCACCGGTGCCGGGCGCGCGGCCGCCTGCACCGGGCGCGGGCTGGCGGTAACATTGGGCCGTCCCCCACGATCATCCTGCGCTCCGTCCCGCCCGCCCCGGTCGTTGGTGGGCTCGCTCACCGGACGCGGCGTGGCGCGAACCGGCTCGCTGGAGGGACGGGCGTCGTCCGGCCGACCCTCGGCTGGACGGCTGGGGCCGCTCTCTGCCGGCCGGGCATCGCTGGGGCGCGCATCCGAGGGACGGCTGTTGTCTGCCGGCCGGGCATCGCTGGGGCGCGCATCCGAGGGACGGCTGTTGTCCGCCGGCCGGGCATCGCTGGGGCGCGCATCCGAGGGACGGCTGTCCGAGGGGCGCGGTTCCGCAGGGCGCGCGGGTTCGGCCGGGCGCGCGGGCTGCGACGGCTGGGCCGGGCGAGCGGGCTGCGACGGCTGAGCGGGCTTGGAGGGTTTATTTCCCCCCTTCCCACTTCCCTTCTTGCCGCTACTTCCGCCGCGTTCCGCCTGTTCGTGGCGGTCGCCGGAACCTTTGCGCTCGGCGGCAAGGATCTGGAGGGGGAGGAGGAGGGCGAGGGAGCAGATCAGGATGCGTGGCATCGTACAACCCTTAGGGGCATGGCCCCGATGGACTCTCAACCGATCATACGCCCCAGGGGTCCATTCTATTCAACCCCGGCCAAAAAGCTGACGGATACTCTGGACGGCGGCCTCTTTCAGGAAGAAAATCCCCTCTTTTCCGCTTGCACGAACACGCACCAGAAGACGACCATCGGCGTCTTTTTCCGTCTCGCCCCACTCCAGGACCTGCTTAGCGCCCCCCTTCAGGCGCAGCTCCAGGCGTGAACCGGTGGGAGCAAAGCTGTTGTCGGGCGCGACGCCATCGGCACGCAGTGTTGCCAAGGCGGTGGCCAGGGCCTCGGCCCCGCGTTGATCCACGTCCAAGTTGGCGGGTTGCACCACCACCCATCGTGTCGAGTCCGGCACCGGCTGGATCACCACCGTCAGGCCACCGTCGGTGAGCGCCATGGCCTCCAGCTCCGATCGCTCAAAGTTGAGAAGGCTACGGTCTTTGAGCACTTCCAGCGGGATGGTCATCGCACGATTCACCTGCACCGTGGCCCGCAAAACCTCGGGCATGGCATCCAGCTTCAAGAAAGAGGCTTCGTTGTTGGAGCGGCTGCCCAATACCAGGCGGTGGCTGCTGCCGTCGGAAAGCTGTAGCTCAGCGATGGCCGCGGGCGGCGAAAATCCGCCATCATAGTCTGGATTTTGGAAGGCACCCACCCGGATGCGAGAGAGGATGCCGACCACCTCTTCCACAATGGCAGTGTCGATGGCAAAAGGCGCATTCTCCAGGGTGAATTCGCCGGGAATCGGGCGCCCCTTGTCGTCGGTCCCCTTGCTGGCACCGCGCGTGAAGCGAAGCTGCTCGCTGCCACGGGTCAGGCTCAGTACCTTCACTTCTTCGGGATTGAGCGTCAGAACCTGCCGGTTGCGCCACTCGGCTGCTCCCCGGTCATAGCGCGCGCGCCCGCCGACATCGGCTCGATAGACCTCTTCCGTACCTGGCAAGCGGATAAAGCTGGTCCCGCCAACCGTGTTTCGGCCCACCACCACCGAAAACACTGCCGGACCCTCTGCGCCAAACAGCTCCACCACTTTGGCGTCCTGATCATCCAGGCCGTAGTTTTTGAGGTTCCCCTCATCCACCTTGGCTTCCATCTTGACGCCACCCGCAAAGAGCTTCAAGAGCGCGCTGATCTGGGCCGCATCCGCCTCGGCCTGTACCGGGGCGATGATCTGCCAGGTATCGGCGCTGCCCTGCTCTGTATTGGTACGCTGCAACGTCAATTTTTCGATGGGAGAAGAGATCTCGATTCGCATCACGCTGGCCGGAGTCACCGGCGGCAGCACCTGCACCATTTCTGGTGACGTGGGCTGAACATTCGCGAGGTTAATCAAGCCGATCCCCAGCGCCATCGCCAGGAGCACCCAGCTCTTGGAGGTGAACCTCATGCCCGCCCCCCGGCCTGGCGACGACGGCGAAGCTGCCGAAGCGCGCCGTAGCCCAACAGAATGCCCGGCCCGACCAACAGGTTGAAGCCCTTCCATGCCGCTTGCTCTGCACCACTGGTGGCCGGGATCGGCGGGATCTCCGTGTTCTTCGAGCGGATACCAATCAGCGCGGTGTCCTGCACCAGCCAATCGGCCAGATTCAACATAAATGGAATATTATTTGCAACCATATCCGCGGAGCCAGAGATCACCATCCGGGTGGTGGCCCCCTCCACCGTCAACGCCCGCTCTTCGGGGAAGTCCTTGCCATCGGCAGCGGGAATTCCTTCTTCGGGGCCAGGTACAGGGCGGGTTTCAAAGAAGGATCGGAGCGCGCCATTGACCGACACCATCACGCCAAAAGGACCGCGCTCTTCGTCGGGCAGCACCGCCGAAAGTTGGGTAGGATCCACGGTGCTGATTCCCTGGACTGCGCCAGCCGACGCGGAGGTCTTGGCCAGCACCTCTACCTTGACTCCGGCCGGAAGCTCCGCCGCCGGGCTCAGGGTGCAGGTGAAGGGAAAGAGCATCTGCTCCAGCCCGCTGGTGAGCAAGGACTCGCGAGAGAGTTCGGTAATCCGGGGGATCAGCGGGTAGCTGAGCTCGCGATAGCTGCTGTTTCCGCCCTGCCGCACCGGAAAGCGCATCGAACCGTTGGCGACCCGATCCACCACCACATTCCGGCCCACCACCACCCCGTAGTGGCCCAACAGCGGCGCCAGTCCGGAAACCACGGGGGTCGCCCGATAGTTCCGCAGATCCGGCCGCATGTTCATCAAAAAGACACCGACGGCGCCCCCGCGCATCAAAAACTGATCCACCTGGTAGAGCGCACGGTCCGAATAGGGACGCTGGGGCCCCACAATCAGGAGTGCGTCCACCTCTTTCGGGATGGCCCCGGGCCCGCCCAACGGAATTGGCGTCAGAACAGCTTTCTTGGCCAGTCCTTCGACCATCGTGCGCATAGGCCCTTCGGGCTTGCCGAAGTCCGGCTCAGAATGTCCGGTCGCGATTCCGATAACCGGCCGGTCCTCTGCCTTTTGCTGCAGCCGGTGGATCGCTGCGACCAGCTCGTATTCCAAGGTGGTCATGTCGGTCAGCGAAGGCAGGACTTCCTGCCGATCGCCGTAGAGCAGGGCTGCCCCCATCCAGATCTTCCGCAGCTCGGAACGGTCCGCCTTCTGCACGGTGTAGTCCAGCGTCTGGAGACCGTACTTCTGCGCTTCCTTCAGGGCTTCGCTGTCCGTGGCGGGATCCACCACGGTGAGCTGAAGTTGACCCTTGCTGTAGGCAGAAAGCTCCGCCAGCTTGTCCCGGAAAATCTGCTCATGGTTATTGTATGGAGCCTCAAGTCCCTTGGTGAACCAGGCCTTGATCACCAAGGGCTTGTCCAGCTTGCTGGCGATGGCTTTAGAGGCATCATCCAGGCTGTGCAGCCGCTCGCGCGTCAGGTCCAGGCGCCATACATGCTTGAAGATGAAGGCGTTGGCAAAGACGACGATCAACACCACCATGACCATCTGGAAGCTGGCATTAAAAAGCAGGTTCCGGCGTGCATCCCAGCTCATCCCAGCCTCCGCCTCTCCAGGCTGTACACCGCAACGTGCAGCGCCAGACCGATCACTGAGCCGAAAAAGACCAGCCCGCCAGAGTCCACGACCCCGCGCGAGAAGTTGCCGAAGTGGTAGTCAAAGGAGAGCCACTGCACGAGGCCAAGCCATTCAATCGGCATTTTGTCCAGGAAGAATCCACTGACAAACGGAAAGATAGACACAGTGATCGCCAGCAAAAAGGCGACGATTTGACTGGAGGTGACCGACGAGGCGGCCGTGCCGATCGCAGCGAGCGCACCACCCACCAGAAGCAAGCCGAAATAGCCGCTCATCACCGGCCCAAAATCCAGGCCGGACTCGGTGAACATGCGGAAGAGCAGCGGCGGGCCGTCCGCCCGTGGGGGGGTTCCCAGCACCAAGAGCGTGATCGGGTAGGTGAAGGTGCTGGCAAGGGCCACTGCGACCACCACCATCGCCGCGAGGTACTTGCCCAGAACCAGCTCCTCCTCCCGCACAGGGAGGGTGACCAGCATCTCCAGACTACCGGTGCGCCGCTCTTCCGCAAAAAGACGCATGGTGATTGCCGGAATCAGCAGTACCAGGAAGATGCCGCTCCAAAAGAACACACTGCGGAGGCCCACCGTTCCCGTCGCAAAAAGGTCATCAAACCAAAGCGCAAATGCACCGACCAGCACGACATAGGCGGGTACGACAAAATAGGCCAACGGCGAGTCGAAGTAGGCGCCCAGCTCGCGGCGGGCAATGGCAAGGACGTTGTTCACAGCGGCTCGGATGTATGCAGATGTTCGGGAGAGTCAAGGGCCGGCCGCAGCAAATCCGCCCCAGTTTAAAAAAGACGTGGGTCGAAGGGGGTCATAAGCCGAGTTCTGTTCCCGCCGAAAGTCGCCTCTCCGCGGGTGGGAACCATTCCTCTAGGCCCACCATTGCTGGGGGGCTCCAGCAGCCAACCCGGACCTGAGGGCGGGCCGCCCTGATCCTCTCTGGCCTTGCTCCGGAGGGGGTTTGCCTGGCCGATTCCGTCACCGGAACCGCCGGTGCGCTCTTACCGCACCCTTTCACGATCACCAGCAACTTGCGTCGCTCCATCCTCGTAGCAGCCTCGCCCGGAGGTCCGGCTGTACAAGTTCGGCGTCGTGGCATAGCCACGTACGGGCTCCCTACTTTCTGTTGCACTTTCCTCCAGCTTACGCTGACCGGGCGTTACCCGGCCTCCTGCCCTGTGGAGCTCGGACTTTCCTCTCGCTTGCGCCAGCGGTTCCCTGCCCCCCTTCGACCACCACTCTCCTAACCCCTTTTTCCGGAGCCGGCCCGACCCGCCCGGGTTAGATTCCCCACATGGCACGCACCCACAAGCTCCTCGTGGTGGCCCTGGCTCTGCTGACCCTCGCGGGGGCGGGTGGCTACGCCTATGTGTCCCGCCAGCCCGAAGCCGCCGCGAAGGAGGAGAAGTTCGAGGACATCTCTCCCGAAGATATGGAACGCTGGATGCAGGATATCGGCTACACCGAATAACATGCGTTCCGGACCTTTTTCGCTCCTTTGCCTGGTCTGCTTCCTGGTTTTGTTGGGCCTGCGCTTTCTGCTGCCGGGGGTGGCAGGAAAGGTAGAAGCGGCCGTTGCTCCTTCCTCTTCCGAGAGCATGGCCGTTCCGCCGAAGCCAGAGGGAATGGAGCCCGGAAGCGCGCCGCTGGATACCGACGGGGTTGGTCAGGGGCGCTTGAGCGCGGAAGCCTGTGCGACGATGGCCGTGGATGTGCAGGACATCTGCTGGCAGGCCCTGGCCCGACAGCAGGGGGCGGTGGATCCGGACGCCGCGCTGGCCCTCTGCCCGAAAATCCAGGACAAAGAGCTGAGGTTGGAGTGCAGCTCGGATGTGGCCGAGGCGGTGGCAGCGGTCGATCGCCAACGCGCCGAAGGGATCTGCGACAGCATCGACTCGGTGAAGTGGCGGGGACAATGCCACTTTGGCACCGGTCTGGCCCTGGCCGAGCTGGATCCGGGCTACGCCATGGGCCGCTGCGAACATGCCGAGATCTTCAAACTTTTCTGCCGACACGATGTAGTTGGAGAGATTGCCCTTGTAGATACTGGTTTTGCGGTGCAAACCTGCGCCAAGGAAGAAGGGGGAGAACTACAGCGCAAAACCTGTTGGCACGGGATCGGAAAGTATCTTGCTCGGCGAGATATGGGCGAGGCCGAGCGGGCATGCAACCAGACCACCCCACAGTGGGTGGGCAACTGCTACCATGGCCTGGGCTGGGGGGCCGCAGAACGGGATGTGGATGGGGCGCTTCAGGGTTGCGAAAAGTTCGGTTCCTGGCGTGAAAACTGCCGTCAGGGCGTCGCTCACCAGCAGAAGCGTGTGGATCCGGATCGCGCGCAGAGCCTCTGCCAGTCGATCGTGGACGAACGAATCCGGACGCGGTGCATCGATTTTGTGAGCCGGTAAGGCGCTCTTCTCTGATTCTCCTGCCTCAGCCGGTATTCGGCTGGCTTTCCCCTTTCGGCTGTAGTAGGATTCCAGGTTGATCCCCTTCCCTCCGAAGGGGTTGGGGTACCCATGGCACGCTTCGACCGCAGCCAGAAACAGGCTCAGACTCCCCAGATCGCCCGGAAGCCGGGGAAGGAACGGCGCTCTGTTGCCCAGAGCACTGAAGAGCCTTCGACCGGGTCGCAGCTCCAGGGGATGCTGGGCAACCGCACCATGCTCACGGCGCTCACGTCGGATGACGCATGGAACAGCCTGGTAGAAGGTGCCTTGGTCCTCGATGATTTGGGCATTCAGACCCCCTCTGCGGATCTGCTGTCCAACGAGCGGATGATGGGCATGCTCTCCGAAGTGGGCCCGGGAGCCGATCCCTTTTCGGGCGAGCTGTCGGTGCAGGCCAAAGGTGAGGAGGGCGAGCAGGGTCCATCGGCGGGAGTCCTGGTCAACCGGGCGATGGGTCGGGGTGGGCGAGCGCTGCCGGGCGACATTCGTTCCGAGATGGAGAGCAAGTTTGGCGCTGATTTTTCGGCTGTGCGTATCCACACCGACGGTGCCTCCGGCGTCGCTTCGGAAGCGATCAATGCCCGCGCCTTTGCTGTGGGTGCCGACATCTACTTCAACAGCGGCGAGTTCAACCCCGGCTCCACCGAGGGTAAATTCCTGCTCGCCCATGAGCTGACCCACGTTGTCCAAGGTGGTCTGGCCCCTGCGGCCAAGGCGAAGCTTGGCGGCGTCAGTGTGTCGTCTCCGTCCGACCCGCACGAAAAAGAGGCGGATGCGGTGGCGATGGAGGTGGTGCGCGGTTCGGCCGGTGTGGCCCTGGGGCGGCTTGGCGGCGGAACCTTGGGTCGGGATCCCGAGCGTTCGGTCAAGCGTTTTGCGGGCGCGTCGCTGCCGTCGGGTCTGAATCGCAAACCCCAAGCGGCCAGTCCGACGGCTGCCGGGGGCACCCCCACGGTGGATCTGCTTCAGACGCGCGACCTCTCCAGCGTATTCACCACTCAGCAACAGGCGGGCGCGCAGCAGCAGAGCGGCGCCACCGGCGCGGGCACACAGCAGGGCGGCACGCCGACGGGACAGGACAATGTCCAGGGCGTAAACGTCCGGCTGGGCTCGATGGGCTCTGGCACCGTCAACGTCCGCAAGGATGCCCAAGGCAATATTTCTGGTGGAACCGGCACGATCACCCTGAATGGCGGGATCTTCTCTCGCGCGCCCACCCAGATCCAGCTCTCGGTGGACGGCAAGGGCGGCGTCAGCGGCAGCGCCGAGGTGGAAGGCAGCACCCTCACCCTGGGACAGCTCAAAGCCGACGGCAAGCTGACCCTGAAGATCGACCAGGGCGGATTCTCCGGCACCGGCACGCTCACCGCCACCCTGGGCACCCTGCTCACCGGAGAGCTGGCCTTGATGGCCGGTTCCGACCTCTCCCTCGTCGGCACCTTGAAGCTGGCCGAGGGCTCGCCCATCCCCGGGACCGGCGCGCTGACCGTGACCCAGAACAGCGCCGGCACCACCATCGGCGGCGCCATTCATGTGGCCTACGGCCCGCTCACGGGCGACCTCCAGGGCAAAAAAGACGGCGACAACTACAGCTTTGGCGGCGATCTCACCATCGCCACGGGCGGCGGCAGCGGCACCGTCACCATCGCCGTCACCGACCAGGGTGCGGTCAGCGGCACCGGCAAGGTGCTGTGGCCGATCAGCGAAAACCTCCAGTTCGACGCCAATGCCAGCTTCGACTCCTCAGGCGAAGTCAGCCTGGATGGCAAGCTGGACATCGGCAAGCTGTGGAATGCCGAAGGTGTGACCGCCTCGGGTACGGCGAAGGTGAACAAAGCTGGGGAGATCTCCGGATCTCTCACCTTGTCCGCCGATCAGGTCAACCTCGCCACCGGCGCGATCAAGACCTCTGGCTCGCTCACGCTCAAGCTCGCCCCCACCGGCTTCTCAGCCGAAGGGGAGCTGTCCGCGACCGTGGGCAACCTGCTCTCCGGCAACCTCACGCTGCAGACTGGCGAAAACCTCGCGCTTACCGGCAGCCTTGCGCTGGCAGAGGGCTCGGCCTTCCCCGGCTCGGGCAGCCTCTCCTTCAGCCACGGCGCCGAAGGCACCACCATCGACGGTTCCATCGATGTGGCCTGGGGCCCCCTCACCGGTAAGCTCACCGGCAGCAAAGATGGCGAGAGCTGGAGCCTGGGCGGCGATCTCAGCGTCACCACGGGCGGCGGCAGCGGCAGCGTGACCGTCAAGGTCACCGATCAGGGCCTGATGAGCGGCAGCGGCAAGCTGCAGTGGCCCATCAATGGCAACCTGATGCTCGATGCAGATGCCAGCTTCGACGCGGCAGGTGGCCTGACGCTGAACGGGAACCTGGACATCGGCAAGCTGTGGGGCGCCGAGGGTATCGTCGCGACGGGCTCGGTCAAGGTGAGCAAAGAGGGCAAGCCCACCGGCAAGTTCACCCTCTCCGCCGAGCAGATCAACCTGGCGTTGGGCAAGATCCAGACCTCCGGCTCGGTGACCCTGGAGCTGACCGACACTGGCTTTGCTGGCTCCGGCGAGCTGGATGCCAAGGTTGGAAGTCTGCTCTCCGGCAAGCTGTCGGTCAGCGCGGGCACCGATCTCACGCTCGCGGGCAGCTTGGCTTTGGCCGAAGGCTCTCCCTTCCCCGGCTCCGGTAGCCTGTCGGTCAAGCACGACAAGAACGGCACCAAAGTGGACGGTGCCATCGACGTGGCCTGGGGCCCCCTCACCGGCAAGTTCACCGGCAAGAAAGAGGGCGATTCCTGGAGCCTGGGCGGCAAGCTCGCCATCACCACGGGCGGCGGCAGCGGCAGCATCGACGTGACCGTGACCGACGCGGGTCTGATGAGCGGCAGCGGCAAGCTGAATTGGCCCATCGACGGAAACCTGACCTTGGACGCCGATGCCAGCTTCGATGCCGCCGGGGGCCTGACCCTGAACGGCAAGCTGGATGTGGGCCAGGTCTGGGGCGCCAAGGGTGTGGTCGCCAGCGGCGTACTGAAGGTGAACAAGGAAGGCCAGCCTTCGGGCTCGCTGACGCTGTCCGCCGAGCAGGTGAACATCAAGGGCTTCTCCGCCCAGTCCGGCTCGGTCACCGTCACCTTCGGCGAAGGTACGGTGGACTTTGCCGGCGCGCTGAAAATGGCCTGGGGCACCCTGGCCACCGCAGACATCTCGGCCTCCTCCGAAGGCGGGAAGCTCTCCTTCGAAGGGGACTTCAAGCTCAACATCCTGGGCTCTCACTTCGATCCCGAGTCGATCAAGATCAAGGCCGCCGACGGCGCGGTCACCTTGGATGGCGAATTCGGTTGGACCTGGAACGAAAAGCTCAAGGGAAGCTTCAAGGTCAACTACAACGACGGCTTCTCCGGCTCCGGCTCGGCGGAGTTCCAGGGTGGCTTGAACTCGGGCACGGTGAATGTAAACGCCAGCAAGGAAGGAAAACTTTCAGGCTCGGGTACTCTTTCCATCAAGCCCTTCCCCTGGTTCGGTCTGGATGCCAGCGTCAAGGTCTCCGAAGAAGGCAAGATCGACATCGACAAGGTGGGCGCCAAGGCCAGCATCAAGCTGCCCGGCGTCAAAGACGGCGCGACGGTGGACGTCAACGGCAAGTTGGACGACCAGAGCAACTTCGACGGCACCATCAAGATCGACGTGGGCTCCTTCACCATCCCCGGCGTTACCTTCACCGGCAGTGGCCTCACCATCGGCGTACATGGCGGCTCTGCCGACGTTGAGTCGGCAAACCTGGGCGTCAAGACTGCCATTGGCGAGGGCACGCTCGATGTGAAGAAGGAAGGCGACGGTCTGGCCTTCACCACCAAGATCGACCTCACGCTGCCCAAGATCAAGGAAGCAACTGTGGAGTTGGCTTTCCGCCCCGGCGATATCATCGAGGGCGAAGCCAAGGCCAGGGCCGAGCTGGGTGGAGCCAAGGGCGCCTTCGATGTCCACGTCAAGCAGGAAGGCGCGGCGGGGATGAAGGTCTGGGGCGAAGGAAGCCTGGAATACAAGAAGGGCATCCTGGATGGCAGCCTGCAGGCGCGGCTTTCCAAAGAGCGGAAGTGGTCGGGCGAGGGCAAGCTGGCCGCCAAGATCACCAAGAACCTCAAGGCCGATGCCGAAGTGGAAGTTTCGGAAGAGGGCAAGGTCAAGATGGCAGGCGAGATCGCCCTGGCCAAGGGCCTCACCCTGTTCGAAGGCAAGGACAAGGAGTTCAAGTCTCCCGAGTTCTCGGTCTCCCTCCCGATCTTCGGCTTCAAGATTCCCTTTATTAACGTGGGTGTGGGCATCACCGCCGACATCAGCGCCGGTCTGAACGCGAAGTTGGGGGTCAAGCCCGCCAAGATCGACGAAGCCTCGCTCAGCGCAAATGTGGAAGAACTCGGCGAAACACCTCCAGTCTTCGAGCTGAAGGGCAAGGCCAGCGCGGGCGCCTACGCCGACCTGAGCCTCTTTGTGGAGGGGGCCCTGTCCGCCTCGGCCGTGATCGCCTCGCTCTCCGGCTTCCTGCGGATGACGGGCGGCCTGAAGGCCGAAGCCGACCTGTCGCTGGCAGTGGACGCGAAGGGATCTTCGCCTTCGGACTTCGTCTTCGACGCGAATGCGGAGCTGAAGGCCGGCCTCAAGCTCCATGCGGACGTGACCGCGGGCGTCAAGGCCAAGATCGGCTGGGGCTGGCTGTCCAAGTCGAAGGAGTGGTCGAAGTCTCTGGCAGCCTGGAGCTACGACACCGGCCAGCAGCTTCAGTGCAACGCCGGGGTGCACTACGACCAACAGCAAGGCGTCAACGTGGACTTCGACTACAAGGCCCCCAACCTGGACTACAAGGGCATGGCCGAAAACGCCGCCAAGAAGATGATGTAGTCGGAGGGTGGCGCCTTAGGGGAGCAGGAAGCCCTGGCAGCCGGGGCATACATGCACCGCCCGCCCCATCATGGTCTCCACCACCCGCTGTGGGGTGACCAGCATGGAGCAGGAGCTGCAGATCCCGTCCACCACGTTCACCAGCGCGGGGCGGCGTTTGCGGCGCAGCTCCTCGTAGTGGCCGTTCCACTCGCGGGGAAACTCTTTGGCGGCAACTTCCCGTTTTGCGAGCTGAACGGCCATCTCCGCCCGGAGGGGCGCTTCACGCTGCGCGCGCGCTGCGGCAAGCTGCTCCCGCGTGGCGGCGACCTTGTCCCGCTCTTTTTCCAGCTCTTTCTTCTCTTTTGCCGCAGCCTCCTGAATGTCCATCAGCTCCAGCAGGCGCGTGTCCAGGGTATCCAGCAGACCCGCGATCTGCGCAAGCTGACGCTCGGAGGCGGCATAGTTGGGCGTGGTGCCGGTATCAATCATGCGCTGGGTGTTTTTCCGGCGCTCCTGTAGCTCCTCAGACTCCCGATTTTTTTCCCGCTCCTCTTTGGTAGAGGCGGTGATGCGGGTGTGGAGGGCTTCCAGCTTTTTGTCCAGCTCGGCCAGCTCGGCCGTGGCCCGGTTCAGGCTGCCGACCAGGCTGTCAAACTCGGCTTTCAACCGATCGATGGAGGCGTCACACTGCCAGAGGTTGGAAATCAGAACCAGCGAAGGATGCATACCTACAGTGTAACGCCGCCGCCAGGGGAGGAGGGATAGGCCCGGCAGGAATTGAACCTGCGACCAGACGGGTATAAGCCGACTGCTCTAACCGCTGAGCTACGGGCCCCCTTCCGAGCCCCGTCTAACCGGTCCACCAGAAAGCCGCCTCAGCGTGCGGGGGCTTCCTGCATACGCATCTCGGTCTCAGGGTAGTCCAGGGCGCTCGCGCGCGATGTGCTGCGCTGCTCCGGCGGGAGGGCCGCTTCCATCCGGTCGTGCACCATCTGGACTTTCTCCTCCAGGTTGTCGAGGGTCCAGTCGGTGGGGTGGATGGGATCGAGCACCTGCACGCGGACTTTGGTGGGGTGAATCGCCCAAGAACCGTGGCGCCATGCGCGCTGCACGCCAGACACCACCACCGGCACCACCGGAAGACCGGTCGCAAGAGCCATATGGGCAAAGCCCTTCTTGAACCCCTTGATCTTGCCATCCCGGGAGCGGGTTCCCTCGGGCCACAGCCACAGACCCAGGTTGTGCCGCTTCATCAATACGGCGACTTCCTTCAACGCTTCAACGGCTTGGGCGGTATTGCCACGGTCCACACGCAGGTGACCGGCGAGAAGGTAGAGCAAGCCGAAGAAGGGGTAGTAGACCACCTGCTTTTTGGCGACCCCGCAGACGCCATAGGGGGCAGTCCACATGCCGATGAAAATATCCAGGATCGAGGTATGATTGCTGATATAGATGGCAGGGTAGTGGCGCTGCGACTCGGCGGCCACCGCGAAGTCCATTTCGGTGCCCGAAAGGAACAATACGGCGCGCGCGATCACCTTGCCTGCGGCATTCCCCAGGTAGATCCGATAACGACGACTGGGAATCATCACTATCATCAATGGCAGAAAGACCACCATCACGCAGAAAATAAACACGAGCCCTACCAGGATCCGTAGGCTGCTGATGATCAGGTTCACGTCTCCCCTCTGATTACGCCCATTAATGCACATCCTTGTCACCACATGGTCACCAGCCCCTTCGAAGTGGGAGCCACCTTACCGACACCGGGCCAATCCGGTTAGCAGCGGGCATGTCGAAAAGTCCATCGGCGGCGCGCCGCGCCCTTTTGTGGTGGTTTGCCAGTCCTGCCAACGCCCATGTTTCCGTGAGCGTCGCCATCGATTTTACAGCCTCCAAAGCCTGGTTGGCAGCACTCTCCCAGCGGGGACAGCGGGTTTCGCTGCACCACCTGGTGATGGGAGCCGTGGCGCGGGTGATGCGCGAGTATCCTGCGGCGAATGCACGCATTTTCGGAGGTAAGATCGTTCGGAAGGACGAGGTGGGCATCGTGATGCCGGTGAACCTGTTGGGGCACCCCGGCGAGCGCCGCTCAGAGCTGACCCTGGCCATCCAGAAGGGTGTAGACCGCAAGAGCCTGCAAGAGCTGGCCGATCAGAACCGTCGGGATGTGGAGAGCACCCGCGGGGGAGATGCCCTGGATCCCTTCACAAAATTTATGTTCACATTCGCGGAAAGGGCACCAGGTCCGCTGTTTCGTGGTGGGCTCGCGGTGCTCGATACCATCAGTCAATCGCGGATCGGCGCCTACTTTTACGAGCTGACGCCCTTCACCACCGCGATCAGCAATCCCGGGGCAGCCATTCCACAGACACCGGGCATCTGGTTGCGGGCGGCAGCAGTTTCGCTGCCGCAGCGGCTGGTGCATGTGGGCAGCTTGTGGGGGGTCAGTCCGGTGCAGGAAGAGGTGGTGCCGGTAGAGGGGCGCGCGGAGGTGCGCCCGATCCTGCCGGTGGTGCTGGTCTTCGATCACCGTCTGGTGGACGGGGTGATGGCCGGGCGGATGGTGCAGCGCTTCTCCGAGATCCTTCAGAACCCGGCGGCTGTCTTTGGAGAGGAGGCCGAACGCCGAATTTTCTGATTTGTATTTTAGACTACAAATCAGGAATTCTGAAGACCGCCGTCACCTCACACCCGAAAAAGCAACGACAAAGGCATACTCCTGAGCCGCCTCACGATAGCGCTGGTAGCGACCGGACTTGCCACCATGTCCGGCCTCCAGCTCCACCCGTAGCAGGATGGGGGCACCCGAATGGCTGTGGTCGCGCAGGCGGGCCACCCACTTCGCGGGCTCAAAATACTGCACCTGGCTGTCCCACAGCCCGGTCGTGGCGAGCACGGCCGGGTAGGCCGCGTCCTGAACGTTGTCCATGGGAGACCAGGAGCGGATTCCGTGAAAGGCCACTTCCTCACCTGGATTTCCCCACTCGTCATACTCGCCGGTGGTGAGCGGGAGCCGGTCATCCATCATGGACGTCAGCGCATCCACAAAGGGCACCTGCGCGACGACCGCACAAAAACGGTCGGGGCGCAGGTTCATCGCCGCAGCCACCAGGAGGCCGCCGGCGCTACCGCCCATCGCCACCATCCGGCGCGGATCGCAGACCCCCTGCTCTGCAAGAGCATCGGCCGCAGCGATAAAATCGGTGAAGCTGTTGCGTTTGTTCGTGGTGCGTCCCTCTTCATACCAGAGGCGCCCACACTCCTGCCCCCCACGCACATGGGCGATGGCATACACAAAACCCCGATCCAACAACGACAGACGACCGGCCGAAAAGGTGGGATCCAGCGAGTAGCCATAGGCTCCGTAGCCGTAGAGCAGCAACGGTGCCCGACTATCTACGGCGGTATCCCGGCGGCGCACGAGAGAGATCGGTATTTTTCTGCCATCCAACGCCACTCCGTAGCGACGCTCCGTGATGTACTCCGCGGGATCGTAGCCGCCCAATACCGGTTGGCGTTTGCGGAGAATCCGCTCCCCGGTCGCAAGCACAAGGTCATAGACGGTCTCAGGAGTGGTGAGAGATCCGTAGTGATAGCGCAGAAAAGGACTATCGGGGTCTGGATTATGACCTATCCAGGCGGTATAGGCTGCTTCGTCCGACGCGAGAATTCGGTCTTCGCTCTTGTCCCAGCGCAGGAGCCGGATGCGACGCAGCGCATCCGCACGCTCCCCGATCACCAGCCAGTCACGCATGGGGTGGAGCTGCTCCACAAAGACATCGTCGCGATGTGCGATCCACTCTTCAGGTTGCTCCGCACCATCTGCCTGCCGGAGAACACGGAAGTTCAAAGCTCCTTTGTTGCTGCGAATGATCCAGTGCCCATCCAGGTGGTCCAGGTGGTACTCGTGGTCACGCTCGCGGGCCCAAAAGGGCTTGAACACCGGCTGGGGCCCCATCGAGGCAAACAACACCTCGCTGGTGACGGTGGAGCCCAGGTGGATGAGGGCGTAGGCGTCGTCGGTGGTGGTGCCCACGCCAACATAGAAGGCTTCGTCCTCCTCCCGATGAAGGACCGGGTCCTCGGCCGGGTCGCTGCCCAGACGGTGCATGCGCACCTCGAAGGGGCGCAAGGTCTCAGGGTCATTCACCACATACAGCAGGGTCTGGTCGTCGAGCCAGGTCACCGACCCGGAGCAGCCGGGAATCTGATCCGCCAGGATCTGGCCGGTGTTCAGGTCCTTCACCCACAGCATATGCTGGCGACGCCCGACGGTGTCCTCCAAAAAAACCATCCGCTGCCCGTCGGGACTGGGGGCCCAGCCGCCCAGCGCGCAGTAGCTCTGCCCTTCGGCGCGTTGGTTCAGGTCCAAGGTACACTCCTCCGGGCTGCCCTCCACGTCCCGTCGGCGGTAGTAGATGGGGTGTTCCTTCCCTTTTTCGTAGCGACTCCAATACCACCAGCCCCGGTAGCGCCAGGGCACGGAGTCATCGTCCTGCTGGATGCGGCCCAGGATTTCGGTGTAGATGCTGTCCTCCAGCTCCTGATGTGGCGCCATCACCGCCTTGAAGTAGGCATTTTCAGCGGCCAGGTGCGCCAGCAGCTCAGGACTCTGGCGGCTGTCGTCGCGCAGCCAGTAGTAGGGGTCGGTGCGGTCGCCGAAGGGCGAGGGCAGCAACGTGGGGCGGGCGGGAGGACGGGGAGGATTCATGGCGCAGAAGCTACACACCACTGGCCCACCGCAAAGGACCCGGCTACAGCTCCAGCAGTTTAACCCCCACCTTGTACACCGCGGTCATCCCATTCCGGGCCTTGGTGGCGGCTTCCTTAAGCTGCTCCACAAGGTCAGCCTGGAGCGATTCTTCCAGGGTGCGCTTGCGTTTGCCCGCATCCCTGAACGTAACCTCCTTGGACGATTGCGCAGAAAAGGGAGCTGCACACACCACACTGTTCGTGTCCAAGTCCCACAAAATCAGCCAGGCCGCGACACTTCCGCCGTCGTACTTCGCTACCTCCTCCGGACCGGCCGGGCTGGTCACCAGGGGAGCTTCGTATTTGGTTATCCGAAACACCCATATCTGCGAACCTTTTTCCCCAAAGCGTTTGGTAAGCGTCTCCGCTTCGCTGCTCAAGCTGTAGCCGGTCTTTTCGGTCATCGCAAAGACCCGACCCACAGTATCATCGCTCATCCAGTCCAAAATCGGGCTTTTCCGCGTGTCTTTTCCCTCCAAACCCGCGATAGCCTCCAAGGCCCCCAGCTCGATGCGGATGGGCGTATCCATCCCCCTCCCCTTTGGGTACTTCTGCTTCCGGTCCTTCAGCTTCGCGCCCAGGGCATCATCGGGACAACGCTGCTCTTGGGGCTTTTCGGAGGGTATGGTTGCCGCGGCTATCTTCAACTGGATGCGGATCGCGTCCATGATGGCCGCCTGGACGACGTTCGTTGCCTCCCGCTTCTCTTCCAGCTCTTTAGAGGGGAAACAACAGGCGAGAATCCAGAAAGAGCAGAAAGCGGCGAGGGCGTGTAGGGCGCGCATCCCACCTTATAGCACGCTACTTTCCGAGCGCCGCCTCGATCGCGGAGCGAAGTTCCGGTGCCTCGGGGGTGACCTTGGAGTTGAAGCGTCCCACAACGTTGCCGTCACGGCCGACCAGGAATTTTTCGAAGTTCCACCCTATGTTCTTACCGGCACCGGCCTCACTGCCGACCAGGAACTGGTACAGCTCCGAACGTCCGGCCCCGTTCACGTCCTGCTTCTCCAGCAGGGGAAAGCTCACACCATAGGTCATGCGGCAGAAGGTCGCGATCTCTTCTGCTTTTCCCGGCTCCTGTCCCGCGAACTGGTTGCAGGGTACCCCCACCACCACCAGCCCACGGGGCCCAAGCTCCTTGTACAGCGCCTCCAGCCCCTCATACTGCGGCGTGTAGCCACACTTGGAAGCCACGTTCACAAAAAGGATCACCTTCCCCGCCAGCTCTGCGGCAGGCATGACCGTTCCATCCAGCTTCACCAGGTTCAGCGACGACAGCGAGCTCGCGGCCGCCTGTGCGGGCGGGCTGGAGGGGCCAAAGGTAGGGGCGCAGGAGAGAGCGAAGAGGACCCAGTACATCATGACTCCATGAACTGCTTTTGAATACCATATGAATCTATGATCGCCCGGGCCGGTCGTCCAGGACCTTCAGCAACATACCGAGGTGGCGGCGCTGGAGCACCGAAGGCACGCGAATTACAAGCAGGCCTTTGGAGTGCCCATGAATCCCTGGACGGACATTTTTCTCGACCAGGCCCGCCAGCGCCAGGACCCCTCCGCAGACACCGTGATTGCGGAGATCTTTGCCTCTGGAGATCTGGCCCAAGCCAACGCCCTTTTCCGCCGTATCCAGCTCAACCAGGACGGTATCCCCAACGATGTGGGCCCGGACATCCTGGAAGAGTGGATGGAGCGTACCGACGCCCTACCGACCTGGTATGACCGTCGGAAATGTCTGGCGGGGCAGCGCCTTTTTCAGCGACATGGCATGGCGGTGGTGGCCGCGCTGTTCAACCGGGCCCTGCCGCAGTCCTACTGTGGGTGGAAGGGGGTGCAAGCCCTGCATATGACCAGCCAGCTCACCCGCGATCCCACCCGCCGCATCGCTGAGACCGCCCAGCTCGTTTTTGACGTGACCGACCCGGATGCCTTTGAAAAGAACGGCCGCGGAATCCGGTCCTGTCAGAAAATCCGGCTCGTGCATGCGGGCGTACGGTACCTGATCCACCACCAGCGGCCGCCGCGCTGGAATCCGGCGTGGGACATGCCGATCAACCAGGAGGATATGGCAGGAACGATCCAGCTTTTTTCGATGGCAGTGCTCGATTCCCTGGAGAAGATGAGCATCGACCACACGCCAGAGGAGGCCGCCGGCTACATGCACCTGTGGAAGGTGGCGGGCTACCTGCTGGGCGTGGAAGAAGCACTGTTGTGTGACGACTACAATGAGGGTAGACGCATCGAAGGAATCATCGCCAAACGTCAGTTTTCTCCCTCCAGTCAGGGGCGAGAGATGGCGCAGGCGCTGATCAAGTGCCAGCAGGACATCCTGCCCGGTCGTCTGGCCGACGGCAGCATTCCCGTGGTCATGCGCTGGCTGATGGGCGATGAATACGCCGATATGCTGGATCTGCCCCGGGCTCCCCTCACCGGGCTGCTGATCAAGCCCGTGCGCATCTTCAGCCACTTCATGGATGAGGCGGGCGATGAATCCAAGTTGGCGTCGGCATTCTTCGACACCTTCAACCGCAGCATGATGCGCGGTCTTCATGCCTGGTTCCGGGACTACCGGAAGATCGAATTCCGCATCTCGCCCACCCTGGCTCAGCAGTGGGAACTCTAGCAAATACCACTGAATGAGGCTTCATTCAGTGGAACCTTCTCCGCTCCAAAGCTCGGGGATTTTTCGAGCCCGTGGCGCACCCGGCACCTTCGGCCACAGCGTACAACTTACGACGCGATGGTGCTGATCCTCTTGCTCGCACCAGGGACAGAACACGCAGACCCGCTGGGAGGCGGCGGCCCCCAGCCGCCACTTGTGGGGCAGGTCCGGATCAGCCAGGAGCGCGCGGGCCATTCCTACCAGATCGGCTTGTTCTTCCTGAAGGATGGACTCTGCCTGGGCTTGGTGGACGATCTTGCCTGCGGCCACAACGGGGGTGGCCAGCCCGGCGGCGCGAACCGCGGCGCGGATACCGGCCGCCAGGGGTACGTTCACCGCAAAAGGATCCTGTTTGGACCTAGGAATACAGCGGTGCCCGGAGTTGCCGGTGTAGGGGTAGGCGGTCTCGCCCACCTTCGGCTGCGTGGCGTCGTCGAACTTGCCTCCCCGAGAGATCGAGAGAAAGTCCAGGCCCGCCCTCGCCAAACCCACCGCGATCTCCCGAGCATCCTCGATGCGGTTGCCCGCGAGGCGGCCGTCCTCCAGCAGAATGTCCTCAGAACCCAACATGCGACAGCCGACGATGAATTCTGAGCCCACTTCCTCGCGAACGGCGCGAACCACTTCGAGGGGAAGGCGCATCCGACCTTCAAAATCACCGCCGTAGGCATCGCGACGCGGGTTGGTCACCGAAAGGAAGGAGGCCAAGGTGTAGGCATGCGCAAAATGGAGCTCTACCCCATCGAAGCCCGCATCCCGGGCACGCCGGGCCGCCGCCGCGAAATAGCCAGGGAGGGCCTGGATTTCAGAGACGCTCAGGTCCCCCACCGTCTGCCGGTAGCCGTAGCGGAAGTCCCGAAGCTGCCGAGGGTCCAGGTAGGACGCAGCATTTTGCTCAAAGCTCTGGTCGTCCAGGGAGAGCAGCTCGGGCGGGAGGTGTCCCCGCCGGACCATCATGTCCAGGTATTCGCGTGTGGCCTTACGGGTAGCAATCTTTAGAAAATCAATAATCTGGGGGACAAGCAACGAGCGCCCGTGACGCCGCAGATCCTCCACCAGCCGCCGCAGCCCCGGCAGGCTTCGATCATGCCCGATGCGCATCAGCGGGCCCGAGGCCACGTCGCGCACCCCCATTGCCTCCAGCACAACCATCCCGGCACCACCCTGAACATAGCGCCGGTAGATCGCGATAATATCATCGGTCACCTCACCCGCATCGTTGGAGCGCCAGGTGACCATCGCAGGCAGCCAGATACGATTGGGGAGCTGCTTTCCGCCCTTTCCCAGAGGGAAAGGCTGAAAGAGAAGGCTATGCGCCGGATCCATCCTTTTCTACGGCCTCCTGTACCTCAGCCACAATCATGTCCGCCAGGATCTCCATCAGCGCCTCGCCCTCCTCCACCGTCGCGTCTGCCGGACTCCCGGCATAGGCACGATCCAGCCCCATCGCCCGAAACTCCGTCACCCCCTCGTTGATTTTCTGAGAGAGAGAGATGGGCACTTCCGGCAGACCACGCGCCACATCCATGTGGACCACGGCGGGATCCTGGGCGAGCACCAGGGATGTTTCATAGCGACCCGCGTGACAGGCCCCCTGCTTGAACTCCGCCGAAAGCCGGCGCCCCCAGCGTCGGGTCAGCGGGCAGGCCACCGACGCCCCAAGCCCCACCACTGCCGCACGCACGGCCGCATCCTGAGCAGGCTCCAGGTGGTTGTTCACCAGGCAGACATGCCGTGCTCCGGTCCGCAAAAAACCTTCGATGATGGCCCGTAGATAGGCAGTCAGCACCGAAGCCGGAATGGAGACCGCACCCGGAAAAGCTGCTGCGTAGTCCGTAACCCCGTAGGGCACCGACGGCGCAATCTGCACCTCCCATCCTACCATCTTGGCAACGGCGCGCTCACAGGCCCCCAGGGAGATGCGGGTATCGGTGCCCAGCGGCAAATGTGGACCATGCGGCTCTACCGAGCCCACGGGGATCAGCACAACCAGCCTCCCCGATGCAGCCTTTTCCCCAAAGGTGGGCGAAGTCAGCGCTTCAAGACGCACGATTCGCCTCCTGCTCCCGCAGCAGCTTGCGGTCCACCTTGCCCCGATCGTTTCGCGGCAGATCATCCACAATAATAATCCATCGTGGGTATTTGTGTTTGGAGAGCGATGCCTGCACATGGGCCTGTAGACGCGAGATCACCTCCGCCTCCTCATAGCCCCCCGCTTCCGGGCGCAAAACAACGAAAGCTTTGGGCTTTATCAGCCCACTATCGCTTGCCCCAATCACGGCCGCGATGGCAACGTAGGGATGGTCCATCAGGCAGCTCTCCACCTCCAGCGGGGCCACCCACTGCCCGCCCACCTTCAAAAGCTCGTCCGCCCGGCCCGAAAACCAAAGATAGCCCTCCGTATCCAGGGAGAAGAGGTCGCCGGTGCGGCACCAGCGCCCGTGGAAGGTGGCCCAGCTTTTGTCGCGGTCCCGGTGATAGCCCATCGCCACCGAGTCCCCCCGCACCCACAGCACCCCGGTCTCCCCCCGCGGCAGCTCCGGCGCTCCCGGACCTTCCGCCTCTTCCGCCAGGATTTTCAGTTGGTAGCCCTCTACCGGACGGCCCAGGGAGCCGGGCTTGATGTCGCCCGGACGGTTGGTGGCATAGATATGAAACATCTCCGCCGAGCCGATGCCATCGTAGATTTCTCCACCAAAGCGGCCCAAAAAGCGCTGAAGCAGCGCAGGCGGCAGCGCCTCACCCGCAGAAAGCTGGAAGCGCACCGAGGAGAAGTCGAGCCCCGGCTCTCCCCGCATCCGCAAGGCCTCGTCGTGATCCAGGATCTTGCCCAGCATGGTGGGTACGTTGGTGATCATGGTTGGGCGATCGCGCACAATTGCCGCCACCAGCACCTCTGGCGTGGGGCGCTCCGCGTAGAGGCAGGTGGTGGCGCCCACGGCAAAGGGAAAGAAGAGGTTGGTGCCGGTGGCATAGCCAAAAAACAGGCGGGGCACCGAGAGCGTCCGGTCCTCGCGACGGTAGCCGATAGTGCCTTTGGCGTAGACTTCGGTGTTGAAGGCGAAGTCCCGCTGGGTGTGCATGGCAGCTTTGGAGCGGCCGGTCGAGCCGGAGGTGAACAGCCAAATGGCCATATCGTCGCGATGCAACTGCGGCAGCGCAAGATCGGGCACGTTGCCGAGCGCCTGCGCCATCGGCATCAGCTCAGGCCCCCAGCCCTCCTGCGGCCGATTCATCTCCTGTTCAGGGTCCTCTCCCGTCGCCACTTCGGGCACCAGAAAGGTGGGGGGCAAGGTGGCACCAGTGGCCAGCAGGGCATCCCGTACCCGTGGCAGGGTGATCAGCGCCGCCGCATCCACATAGTTCAGGACATAGGCCAGATCTCCCACCGGCGCGTCGGGATTGCCCATACAGAGCACTCCCCCCGAAGCCAGCACCCCGAAGATGCTCCAGGCGAAGGGAGGGGTGTCCGGTAGCACGATGTAGACCCGCTGCCCCGGCCGCAGCCCCAGCGCAACAAGCCCCTGTGCAACCCGACGACTCCGATCGGCCACCTGCTGATAGGTCCAGCTTCTTCCACCAAAAACGATAGCCTCCTTCTCGCCCAGCCCCTCGGTAAGGCGGTCAAAAAGGAAGTAGTCAGCAAGGGAAAAGCGTTCGGGAAACACAGCCATGGCGCGAGTGTAGCAGAGCGTCGCTGTTCACACTACGACGCGGACTCGGACTCCTTCAAAAGATCGGCAGCGATCAGCAATTTCTGGATTTCGCTGGTGCCTTCATAGATACGCAGGGGGCGCACCTCGCGGGCGAGCCGCTCCACACTACTGCCCAAGGTCACGCCCAGGCCCCCATGGAGCTGCACGCAGCGGTCGATGATGCGAAAAGCGGCCTCAGTCGCATAGAGTTTTCCCATCGCCACCTGAAGATCACCGCGCCCACCCTGCACCTTTTCCCAAGCCGCCCGGTAGACCAGCAGCCGCGCCGCCTCCAGCTCGGTCCCGCAGTCGGCCAGCATGGCCTGGACGAGCTGTTTGTCCGCTAACGGAGCCCCGAATTGGCTGCGGCTGCGCACCCGGCGAAGGGTGTCGTCCAGGGCACGCTGGGCCATGCCCACCGCTGCCGCTCCCACGGTCACCCGAAAGGTTCCCAAGGTGGAAAGCGCAATCTTCATCCCATCGCCCACCCTACCGAGCAGGGCCTCCCCAGGGAGGCGCACCCCGTCCAGGCGCAGACCGCCGATGGGATGCTCCACTGTCATCGGCACCGCCACACGTTGGATGCCGGGAGTATCCATAGGGAGGAGGAAGGCGGAAATACCTTTTTTCCCCAGCTCCGGCGCGGCGTTGGCAAAAAACACGGCATGTTGGTTGATCCCGATGTTCGAGATCAGCGTCTTTTCCCCGTCCAGCACCCAGTGGTCGCCGTCGCGACGCGCACGACTTTGCATGTTGGCCACATCGGAGCCCGCCTCTGGTTCGGTGAGGGCAAAAGCGGAGATTCTCTCGCCTCTCCTGGCCTGCTCGGCCACGGCCCTCTGCGCCGGGCTTCCCGCTATCAGCAGCGGAAAGGTGCCCAGCCCCTGCACCGCAAAAATGGAGTCCGCAGTTGGGTTGTAGTAGCCCAAAATCTCCCGCAGCACACAGTAGCGCCGAATCTGAGCAGGCTCCGCAGAAAAGAGCTGATAGAAACCCAGCTCTCCCATCCGGCGGGCCAGGACGACCGGGTCATGCTCCTCGGCCAGCGCTGCCACCTGGTCATGCAGGCGGCCGGCAAGGTCGTTGTCGGCGGAATCGTGGAAAAAGGGATGTCGTTCGTGGGGAAGTCGCATCAGGGGATCCGGTAGAGGGCGATGGCGTCCTGCTCCTGCTGCAGCACGGCGCCGGCGGCGATCAGCGCCTGCTCCAGCGGTTGGGCCCGGGAGCGCAATTCATCTCGATGAACCATTACTTGTGTCACACCCGCGGCCTTCAGCGGAGCGAGGCGAAAGGGGCCACAGGCGGCGTCGGGGTGCAGCTTCTGGTACAGGGGGTCACATGCACGAAAGTCCTGCAAAAAAGCGGCTTCTTTGCCATCAGCCACCCCATTGAAGTCGGGAGCCCAGGGCGAGGCCGCGCCATGAAGGGTCTGCGCATAGAGCAGATAGCGGCTTCGCGGCCGGGAAAAGTTGGGCTCGCCCGGAGGCATTGCCAGTGGGCCCGGCAGTTCCAACAGCAGCGGCCCCTGCACCGCATCGTAGATGGTGGGCACCTCCGATGGAGCACCCGGAAGGATCGGCTCGATCGGGCCCAGCAGCAGTCCTTCGATGGCGGGTAGCCAGGCCAGCCACCGGGTCTTCAGGCGATCCACAATCGTCCCCGCAAGAATGGCCATACAGAACAGGGTTCCTGCGTGCCAGCGGTAGGGAAACCGGATGCTCTCCACCACGGGAAGCCAGTACCAGGGACCCACGCCGAAGGAGAGCAGGTAGCAGAGCCCCGCGCCGATGGCCACGCCCGGCCGCTCGCGCGCGCCCACCAAGCCCAGACCCAAGGTAGAAAGTCCTAAAAAGTTGGTCATTGCAAAGGGATTCAGGCCGGGCCACCAGCCGGGTTTGCCAGGTATCAGCGAGCTGCCCATCGCCATCCGCACGCTGCTTTCCAGCGGGGTGGCCCCGGTCATGGTGCTCAAAAAGCCATAGAGAAAGGGGCTGGAAAGCAACAGCCCCCCCCCCAGAGAGATCCAGGCCACCCGCTCCCGCAGCCCCCAGCCCACCGCGAGCAGGCAGGCCACCATGCCCAGATACCAGGACGAAGCGACCGTAAGGGCAAAAGCCAGTACCGACGCCACCGAATGGCGACGCGCCACCGCCCAGGCCCACAGGGCCAGCGTCCAGCCATCCGTGCCCTCCACAATCCCCTCGACGGAGTAGCCGTGGAAAAAGGGTGATGCACCATAGATCCCCGCCGCACAGAGCGCCCCCCGCGGCCCCAGGCCCACCGCCCGGAAGGCCCCGAAGCCCGCGGCCACCGTCGCAAAGCGCGCCAGCAGCAGGGTGACATTATAGGCCACTACCGGTCCAAACAGGCTCCAGAGGGGGGTGCCGACCCACCCATGCAACGGGGAGGAGTAGTAAAAACCCATGCCGCCGGGCGCGGCGACCCGATCCGTCCACAGCGGCAGCCCCGGCTGCTGTGCCGCAAAACCGTCCAGACCCCACACGGAGGGGTACAGATCGGTGAGGGGGGAGCCGATGATTTGCCCCTGGCTCAATGCCGGAAGAGCTGGGAGCACCGCCCACAAAAACGCGAGAATGAGGGCTGGACCCCAGCCCCCTTGCTCCTCTTTCCGCAGCGACTTCCGCATGTGCACCTGTATCGCAGGCAGCGGCAAAACGCACCGGGGAGAGGTCGCTTACAGAGCGTTGTCAATGACGGCGGGATAAGCCCACAAATGCAGCTTCCCTCTGTACATCCCTGGTCCGATTCTGCCGCCGAGCAGGCCCAACACCACCTGGATCGGCTGACCAAACCGCCGGGCAGCCTGGGCAAGCTGGAGAAGCTCGCGGTGTGGTGGTGCGGCGCGCGCAGCCAGTTCCCACCCGAGGTACCCCAGCGCGCCCGCCTCTACACCTTCGCAGCCGACCACGGAGTCACGGCCGAGGGTGTGAGCCCCTATCCCTCTGCAGTGACCGCGCAGATGGTGGCGAACTTCTTGGGCGGCGGCGCGGCAGTCAACGTGTTTGCGCGGCACCACGGCGTGGAGCTGGCGGTGGTGGACATGGGTGTAGACAGCGACACCGTCTGGAGCAGCAGTCCAAACGCCACCTTCTTCGACCGAAAAATTCGTCGTGGCACCGGCAACATGCGCCAGGAGCCGGCCATGAGCCGCTCCGAGGCCGAAGCGGCGGTGCAGGTCGGTATCGAGCTGGCCCTGGCCGCCCATGCGGAGGGGGTGCAGATCCTGGGTGCGGGGGAAATGGGGATTGGAAACAGCACTTCCGCTGCGGCTATTCTCTCTGCCGTGGCGGCGATGCCCGCCAAGCTGACGGCCGGGCGGGGCACCGGCGTGGACGATGCGGGCCTCGGCCAGAAGGTGCGGGTGATCGACGCCGCACTGGCCCTGCACCGGCCCGAGCGGGACGATGGCATCGGCATTCTTTCGGCCGTCGGCGGCCTGGAGATTGCGGCGATTGCCGGACTTTGCCTGGGGGGAGCCTCGGTAGGACTGCCGGTCCTGCTGGATGGCTTCATCTCCACCGCAGGCGGGCTGGTGGCCCAGGTGCTGAATCCAGAGGTGAATCCCTATCTTTTGGTCTCTCATCGCTCCGCAGAGAACGCACACTGGGCCATGAGTCGCTACCTGCGCAAGGAGCCCCTGCATGACCTGGACCTGCGTCTGGGCGAGGGCACCGGCGTGGTGTTGGCCATGGATTCGGTGCGTCTGGCCGCAAAAATCCTACGGGAGATGGCTACTTTCGACGGGGCCGGGGTGAGTGACCGCATCGACGCCCTCTGAGCATTGGCGGACCGCTCCGTCTTTGCCGGTGGCGGAAATATCGGCTACGGTCCAGCCTCTCGGGAGACTCCATGCGTATGATTTTCGCCGCCCTGCTTCTGGGCGGTTGTGGCAGCAGTATCAAGGGCGAAGTGGACGGCGAAAAGGTGAAGCCGCTGAGCTCCGGCTTCTGGTTTGCGGTCGGCTCCGGCGACAACCAAGGCCTGTTTGCCATCGCAGCATCGGTTCCGTCGGCCTGCCTCGCCTTTGCCGAAGTGTACAACGCCCAGGCAGCAGCCTATACGAACTTTGCGGAGAGCTTCGATGCAGATGCCTTGGTGAAGGACATGGAGGCCGCTGAGCAGGACAACCTGCCCGAAGAGTACTGGGCCACCAGCATCGCCCTGAAAGTCGACCCCAACGACGAGGATGTGGAAGGCGAGTACGATGCACAAGACGACGAGCTGTTCCTCAATATCGTCCACCAACGTGGCTATACCGACTACGAAAAGGTATACATCGAGCAGGATAGCGACGGCTATCAGGCCGATAGCTTCTACGCGGAGGAGGGCATCCTCGATGTCAAGTCCTTCAACGTTGACGGAGCCCTATCGGCGAAGGGTGAGCTGTCACTCCGCGACGCGAATGAAAAAAACGCGGGAGACGTGACCCTGAACCTCAGCGCCAGCTACTGTGTGTACGCTGAGGAGGCCTACGCGGACTACCTGGACGTGCTGGCAGGCTTCTAGGGTCCAGAGGGCCCCTTCAGCCCTCTGCCTTCATCTTCGCGAGCTTTGCGGCCATCTCCTGCACCAGCTCGCGGACGCCCTGCCGGGCGGCCGCGGAGATGACCCGCACCTGCGCCACACCCGCCGCCAACAGCTCGGCGCGGGCTGCGGCGATGACCTCTTCGTCCACCAGATCCGCTTTGGTGAGCACCACGATCTCCGGTCGCTGCAGCAGCTCGGGGTCGTAGCGGCGCAATTCCTCGCGCAGCACCTGATAGCGCTGGACAGGGCTGCCCTCGCTCTCTTCGCCCAGCGACAGCAGGTGGAGGAGGAGGCGCGTGCGCGAGACATGGCGTAGAAACTGGTGTCCGAGTCCCTTGCCCTCGGCGGCACCCTCGATCAACCCCGGGATGTCGGCCACTACAAAGCTGCCTTCCAGGCCCATATCCACCACCCCGAGCTGCGGAACCAGCGTGGTGAAGGGGTAGTCAGCCACACGCGGCCGTGCCGAGGAGATCACGGAGATCAAGGTGGACTTTCCGGCATTGGGGTAGCCAAGCAGCCCCACATCCGCCATCACCCGCAGCTCGAAGCGCAGGGGCAAGGTGACCCCCGGGCCGCCCGGCGTGGACTTGCGCGGGGAGCGGTTGGTGCTGGTCTTGAAGTGGATGTTCCCCAATCCGCCGCGGCCACCCTGGGCAATCACACGCTCCATTCCCGGAACGGCGAGATCGCAGAGCAGGTTGTCGCTGTCCGCATCGAAGACCAACGTGCCTACGGGAAGGTGGATGTGCAGATCCTCTCCGTTCGCGCCGGTCATCTGCTGCTTGCCGCCCTTCACGCCGTCGCCCGCCTTCCACTGGGGGCGATGCCGCAGGTCCAGCAAGGAGCTGAGGTTGGCGTCCGCGTGCAGGACCACATGCCCGCCGCGCCCTCCATCGCCCCCGTCCGGTCCACCCATCGGCACCAGAGACTCCCGCCGAAAGGAGGAGGCTCCTTTTCCACCGGCGCCGCTGATCACCACAATCTTCACTTCATCTACAAAGCGCACCTGTCCTCCATTGCGCCCAGCGCTCGACGGAAGGGGATGCCCTCCGACGGGAAAAACAAAGAAAGCCGCGGCGATGCGCGGCTGATTCTTTCGACCACTCTCCCCACAAGTGGGGAGAAGGACCTACTTCGCGGCCGCCTCGGCCTCGGAACCCGGAGCTTCCGTGTCCGCCACCACGATCATCGGGACGATGGAGACGTAGCGACGGTTTTTCCGCTGCTCGAACTTCACCATGCCGTTGGCCTTGGCGAACAAGGTCCAGTCCTTGCCGATGCCCACGTTACGACCGGCGTGGAACTTGCTGCCCACCTGGCGAACCAGGATAGTGCCGCTGTTCACGACCTGACCATCGGAGCGCTTGACGCCGCGGTATTGAGGATTGGAGTCACGACCGTTGCGTGAACTACCTTGACCTTTTTTATGTGCCATTGCTCACCCCTCTCAGGCCGAGGCCGAGTTGAACTGGATGGACTCAACCTTGAGAACGGTGAGCTTCGCCCGGCCGTTCTTGGTCTTGCGGGTACGGCGCCGGTGCAGATACCGGGTGTACTCCGTTTTTTCGCCCTTCTCATGGGAAATGACCGAGACGCGGACTTCTGCGCCGGAGACCAGGGGAGTACCCACCTGGACAGAATCTCCGCCGAGCAGAAGAACCTGATCGAGCGCAAACTGCTCGCCCGGCTCCGCCGTTACCCGATCCACGACCAGGGTGCTCCCTTCAGAGACCCGATATTGCTTACCACCCGTTACTACGACCGCATACATGGCTGTGCCATCCCAAAGCCGGCCCCTTCTATAGCGTGTGTCCCCGGGCGTCAAGAGCCGAACCTGTGCCGCCGGCATGGCACAGGGAGAAAGCCCGGACACGGAAAACCCCGGACCGCGCATCTAAGCGGTCTCGGGTACACCGGCCACCTCTTCCTTGAGGTTGCCGGTGCAATTTACAGGCACCCGTCAATCAGGCGCAGCCAACGCAGGTTTGTGTGGTAGGCAGTGCCTCCAGGCGGCGCAGAGCGATGGACTCCCCGCACTTCGCACAGGTGCCGTAGGTGCCTGCCTTGATGCGTGCGAGGGCAGACTGGGTGGCGGAGATCTCCTCTTTGTCCTTAGCTTCCAGGGCCTCCCAGACCTCGGTATTTTGGAGAATGGCAGCACGCTCCTCCCAGTCGTCGGGGAAGCCGTCCGCATGGCGGAGGTTGGCCTCCAGCGCATCGTGCTGCTTGAGGATCTGGCTTAAGTGCTGCTCCAAACGCAGCTTGATCGCATCGTAGGACATGATGGCCTCCACTAGGGGAAAGAGAACGGTCTACCGTTAGCAAAGGCCGTGCCAAGTCAACATTCGGGTTCAAGGTACACTATCCGCGGCGACAACACCAGCCTGGGCCATTTCGCCCATAGCGGCGGGGGCTCTGCACACAGGCTAGGCCAAGAGCGCCTGGATGGGTGGCGCGCCGGTGCCCAGGGCGGGATCCAGATCGGCCATCGCCAACAAGGTGGCACCGAGGTTCTCAGAGGAAATGCCGGTACCTCCAGCGGAAGGCTCTCCACTCGATAGCTCGATGGCCTGGCCGAGCAGGTTGTCGTCGTAGCCTCCCACCACACCGCTGCGCAGTCCCGCCCCGATCAGCAGGGCAGAGGTGTAGGTCCAGTGATCTTTGCCCCCATTGGAATTGATACGGGGTGTACGCCCCATCTCCGAGCAGACCACCACGGTCGTCTCCTCGATCAGTCGGCCACCACCGCTGCCCGGCCGTTGCTCCAGCTCCCCCACGATGGCCAGCAGGTCCTGGAAGAGCAGCTCGAAGTGGGTGCCCTGCATGAAGATGTTCGAATGTGTATCCCAGCCTACATCGAACTGGCCCGCATGTTCGATGACTGCACAGCGCGACTCCCCCCGCTCCAGGCAGTTCAGGGCGGGCCGGATCCGCTCGGCAACCGGCGCGATGCCGCTGACCCCCACCGACAAATCCAGCCCGGGGGTGGCACGAACCAGGGCGATCTGCTCCATCGAGCTTTGCAGCGCCGTCGCATGGCGCCGGGGCTGCCCGCGCCCCGCCTCCGCCGCAAACTGCGCGATCCGTTCGTCCAGAAAAGCCTGAATTTTCGCGTCCGTTCCGCTGCTCGGCACGGAATGGGGCGGCTCAGCACTCCCCAGGGTGCTGCCATCCAGCAGGCCGGATAGCTGGCCACTCTCGCCGACGCGCACCACCGCCGACGTGTACTGCGTGGTGTACGAGGGACCGGACAGCACCACGCAGGGCAGGGCATAGCCCGCAGACTCTCCCGCCAAGATCGCGGGCCAATCATCCGCGATGTCCTGAGACTTTCCGGTGAAGAGCAAACGCCGGCACCGCTCGTGTGCTACCGCCCGCACCTCCATCCCGTTGATCACGGCGCTGCGGCTGCCGTAGCGCTCGAAGTAGCGACGCACCGATGGCCGGGAGCCGGAATCTACGATGGGAATTCCGCCCACCGTGGCGCTGGTGGCAGTAGGATCCATGTCGATGCCGGATCGACCGAACATGGGCGCAAAGACCCAGGTGGGGTCCCAGCCGCCATTAACAAAAATGAAGAGAAATTTGTGGTCGCTGGCAGCCGGTGCAGCCCGCAGCAGGCGCGGCGCAAGCGCGCCCAACAGGCCGGCGCCCAAAAGACCATGAAAGGCGCGACGACTCAGCATCAGTAGGCCGTATAAAGGGGGTCGCGAAACAGGACCGAAAGCACCGCGACCCAGGCGGCTGTTTCGTCCTCGGCCTGCGCCACGGAGCTCCACAGCGCGCCGATGGCAGTGGACCAGGAGGCGGGGGCGGGCTGCGCATAGAGCCGCCAGTGGAGGGCCTTCAGCTCCTCCTCAAACTCGGTACTTCCCGGCGCGCTGTTCAGCCCCACCCGGCTCAGGAGGCGCCGACTCTGGCCTCGCTCCAGCTCCTGCTGCACCACATGCTCGGCGGCGCCCTCGGCGAGGCGCTGCACGGTCAGTGCCCAGGTCATCCCCGGATTTTGCTGCGCGCGGGTCACATAGGAGCCATCGACGCCGCCTCCGAGGATGCGATAGCCGATGCTGTCGTTGTCGAGCTGGTCAAAGCCCGCCTCAATCCAACGAAAGCCGGTGAGATCCTCCACACTGCTGGCCAGCAGCGGCGCTGTCATCAGCCGCAGGGTGTTCTCCTGCGCTTCCTGCTCGGCCGTGCCCCGGCTGTTGAGACCTCCCGCCCGATATACGGGCGTGTCGGTCACGGCTGCAATCAGCGGCTTCAAACGTTCTCCACCCTCCAGGTAGGCGTCGCGTAGCTGGTCGATGCGTGCGAAATCCGCGTTCCCGACCGGCCGCCGCCACAGCAGCTCGGCCATGCTCTGTGCGGTGCAGCGGGCAAAGCGTGGATCGGCGGCCACGCGCCTGCCCATTTCCGCAAGGCCATCCACCGGAACGCCGTACCACGCCGGTGCCGTCCCGATCACCGAGATCCCCAGGCGCTCCCGCTCGGGGTGGTAGTGGTCCATCTCGTCGGTGTTGTACTCTCCGGCCTGCCAGAAGCCGAAAAGAGCGGATGCAATCGGATCGATGGAGGAGTGGCAGCCCATGCAGTAGGGGTTGCTGCGCAGGGCCTCCTCCAGGCCTTCCTGGTCCACAAGGGCCACGTTGCTTGCGAAGGTGACCGGCCGCGCGAGGTAGTCCTCGCAGAGCAACAGCCGGGCCACGGCTGCGGCCCGCCCCCGGTTCAGGTTGGAGACGGTGGTGTAGTAGCGCCACCACAGGCCGTTGGTGGAGAGGACGCCCGCGGCCGGCCGACCATCCCGGTAGCGCGACACCTGCCAGCCACTGCCGTCGGGGTAGTCCAAAGGCCAGATCGGCGCCAGGATTTCGTTGGCGAGGGTGTAGTCAGCGGTGACGATGTCCGTCCACGGATAGTCCTGCGTTGCGATGTAGGCCATCAGCCGCAGCGGCTCCTCGCCAATGGCACGCTCTACCGCATACTCGTAGGTGGGGTCGCTCCCGTAGGGCTGATATTCCCAGTAGGGAACCAGGAATTCGTCCACACGGGTGTGCCAGCGCTCGGCGAGGAGCTGCACCAGGCGCTGCTCCACCCGGGGATCGTCCAGGTAGGCGTCGCGCAGCGGCTTCAACTGCTCGGCATCCGCAGCTACCGCATCCAACTCCTCGATGGAGGGTAGGATACCCCGGATGTCCAGACTCATTCTTCGCAGTAGTCTTGACGAGTCAAGAGAATTCAACCCTGCGTCGCTTGCGACGGCCGGAAGCTCTGAGGCGGGCGGATCGGCGGGGGGAACCGTGCATGCCAAGAACAAAAACATCATTGTCCCAGCCGCTCCAGAGCCCCAGCGAGATCCGGGCAGACCTCGCCCATTTCCTCCTCTCCCCACAGCAAAGTCGCGCAGCCCGAGCAGGCCGGGTCAAAGACGATCTGGTACCAGTAGCCGGAGGGATCCCGCAGGGACATGCTGCCCTGCGGGGCCCCTCCACACCGATCGGAGCTGAGAGTCACCTGATCAAAGGAGGCATAGATCCCATCGATTCCGTAGCCGCCAAAGATCCTGGCCTGCCGCTGCCCCCCCTCTTCGGCCGCTTCGATCCACAGACTCGCGGACGGGGTCTGGCCCAGCCAGCCTTCCACCGGCGGGTAGCCCCAGGTGCCCGTAAAAAAGGCAACCTGCACCGCAGCGTTGCCTTGCTGCTGTTGTTGCAGGCCGATCATTCCGCCGCCCACAGCACGATTTCCCTGTGGATCTACGCCGTAAAAATCGCCCATCAGCACCCAGCCGCTCGGCTGCTCTGAGTAGATGCTGACCCCCTGGTAGTACCACCCCGTTTGCGACGTGCAGCCGATCAGGGTCTCCATGTTTGCGCCGTTCATCTGCGGACAGCTCCCGTCGGAGCCCCCCATCAGCGTGGGCATGGCCTGCAGCACGGTGGCGGGCCAGGGCAGTCCCCACGCCAGCAGCGCAGCCAGCTCCTGGTCCACCTCGGCCGCGCTCCAGGCCGGCTCGGGGCGCTGGAACAGCTCTGCGCCACCGCTCTCCGTGACGGGCGGAACCGGGGAATCCGCGTCGGGTGGCGGCGTCGCACAGGCGGCGAAGAACAGCATCCAAAGCATCCCGCCAGTGTAGCCCCGAAATCCGCGCTCGGCAGCGGGATGCGCCGGTTAGGAGGGGGGCAATGCGGCTGCTTTGGCTCCTGACCGGTCTTCTCTACTGGATCCTGGCGAATTTTCTTGCCTGGCGGCAGGGGGGGCTGCTGCCGCAAGATGTGGCGCTGCACTATCTGCGTGGCCTGGACTGCATGGAGGCCATCCGCGCTGGAGAATTACAGAAGTTTTTCTCCGTCTTTTTGCAGGCCCTCCCCAACCCCGGCTTTCTGGGGGGCTGGATCGGTCTGTGGATGGCGTTGTTGGGGGCATCACCACAGGTAGCAATTGCCTCGCTTCTTCCCTGGCATCTGCTGCTGGCATGGGGGCTTTGGAAGGGAGGTCATGCGCTGGGGGGCCCCCGGGGGGGCCTTGCCGCCCTGGTGCTGGGGCTGGTGCAGCCCGTGGGCATGCAGCAGGCGATGTCGATCCACCCGGATCTGCTGCTTTTTGCGGGGGCGGCGGGGCTGGGCGGCGCCGTGTTAGGGGGGCTTTCGGGGGGGGGCTGGGCCCTGGGACTGGCGGCGGCGGGCAAAGTTGCGACGCTGCCGTCGCTCGCGGGGATAGCGCTGGATGCGGCCATCCAGAAAATTCGTGCCCGCGAATGGCGCACACTCATCGGACTTTTTGGTCCGCTGATTGGGGTGGGGATGCTCTGGTACCTGCCACATCTGGGCCAGCTTCAGGACTATGCGGGTGGCAGCGAGCGCATCGCGGGGCCCTTTCGAGGGCCGGAAGCGATTGGGGCCCGCTTTTCTGCGGGAATTCAAAACCTGCTGCGGGTGGCAGGCCCGGGAGCGCCGCTGGCCACGGTGCTGGCCTTGCTGCTTCGTCGTGATGGCGCCAGCATTCGTCCGCTGGGATGGGCCCTGGCCACGATGCTGGGGATGGCGCTGGTGGAGCACCAACCACAGGAGCGCTACGTACTTCCGGCACTGGTTTCTCTCTGTTTTGCTGCATCCGCACTGGCGACGGTGCGGTGGGGAGGGCTGCTCTTGGGGGCTTGCCTGCTGGTGCACCTAGGCTTTCAGGCCCAAGCGGTGCCGTGGGCGCCCCTTCTCAAGCCCACGCCAACCTACGATCTGGACGGGGTGCTGGACTGGTTGGCGGGAGCGGCGCGTCGCAACGGGGTTGCACGCCCGAAGGTGGCGGTGCAGGTGGAGCCGGGCGGCGCACTTTCAGGGCCCGCCTGGGTGATTCGCGCGAGAGAGCGAAACTTGAACATGGATTTTCTCGTGGTGGAGGAGGAGCAGCCGCTGGCCGAAGTGTCCGATCTGGGGCTGATCGTGGACCTCCCCACGGTAGAACAGCGGGAGGGATGGCGGGCCCTGCTCCCCCCACCGGCCGAGCACCACGCGTGGCCGGGCGACTACCACCTGTTCTTGTGGGATCGGGGCCTGCCGCCCGAGGACAACTCTGGCGACGTCCGCGACCACCACCCCGCCGGGCAGGCGCTCTACGCTCTGTTGCCGGACGGCACGGTCTCCGCACCGCTGTTGCAGCCTGCCTCCTCGGTGGTGGTGGTGCAGGCGCAGCCCTGGGTCGCACTCTTTGTGCGCGAACAACAGCTTTGGCGAGCAGAGAGTGCCGACGGACTGAGTTGGCAACCTCCTGAAAAGATTGGGGTTTTTGGCTTCGATCCGGAGGTGGTGCGCACGAACACCGGCTGGCGGGTGTTGTATGTGGAGGCGGAGTCCCCGGATGCCGATCCGGCGCTGTCCAAGACCCGTATCCGCAGCCTGAGCTCTCCGGACCTCCGGCAATTTGAGGCCGAGCCGGGCATACGCCTGGCGGGAGAGGGCTTGGTGGATCCGGCACTCTACCGCGTAGCGGGAGGCTGGGAGCTGTACCTGACGGAGCGGGGGAGCCGCCTGCGGCGGGCGCTCTCCACCGATGGGATGAGCTTCAGCCTGGATCCAGACTTTCTCCTGAAGGGAACCACGGTGCCTGCGGTGGCGGCACCCGGCCTGATTGTGCAGCGACAGGTGGGCGCAGAGAGCAGCTTCTACCTTCTGGAACGCGCAGACAAGGGCTGGTCCAGTCCGTTGCCACTGGAGCTCTGCGGCACCGGTGCCTCGGTGGCCGGGGGGCGGCTGTACTACACGCGGGACGCGCAGCGGGCTCCCTGTGCCCCGCCGATCGTCTATCCTGACCGTCGAAAGCCTCAAAAACTGTAGCCTGCCCCCACGCGAACGATGCCGCCCAGCCCGCCCCAGCCATCCCCCTGCAGGTAGGAGACGCCGGCCTGCGCCTCGATCACGATGGGGACGGGAAAGGTGAACTTGGCGGCTACGATCGGGCCCACGCCCAAGGCCGGACCCTCCATCCCCAATAGTCCGATGTCCGCATAGCGCCCCTCCAGGCCCACGGCCAGACCGACATCAAAGTCGCCGATGACGTAGCCGCGCCCTTGAAGGCCCACCTCGTAGTGCAGATCGCCATCCCATCCCCCCATTCCGCCGATCACCCCCAGCGAAAACTTCTTGCCCAGCCGCGCTTCTACGGCCGCGTCGATCAGGGGGTGACGCAACCCTGAGGCCGCCACGGTCACACTCAGCTTCTGCTCGGGCTCTTCCGGGGCCCGCGGACGGGGCGGAGGGCGGTAGCGCGGCGGTGGACGTCGCGGCCCCGGGTAGCGATAGCTGTCCTCGGTCGGCTGCGGGGAGCCTTCGATAGCGATGGAATCCATCGGCAAAGCTGTAGCGTTGGCAGCGACTGCCCAGACGGCGAACCACATGGCGTTTGCTCCTGCCCCTCCGACGCTGAAGGCCCCCAAAAGCTTCGGGCTTCAGACGGATGATGACAGGGCGCCGCCGCCTCTCAGGGGCAATCCGCCGGATCTTCGACCACGGCAGACTCGGGAAACAACAAAAAATCCTGGTCAGAAGCGGCATGACAACTCGCGCAGCCGGACATGGCCCCCGAATTCAGGGCCGTGCCGTCCGCATCAAACTGCCCCCAGAACCAGTCGCCGTCCTCCGGGGCAAAGCCGCTGACCTTGCGCATGGTGGTCATCGTGGTTTTTGTCACGCCGTCGTCAGAAAATGCCTGTTTGACCAGAATGGCCCCCTCGGGCATCGTGGACGCTCCCGCCGAGAGCGCCTCCAAGGTCACCGCGTTGTACCAGATCTCCACGTAGGCCCCGTGGGTCCCGTCACAGGAGGGTACCGCCCCCCCCCAACCCGCAGGCTGGGCCCAGTCCTCGTAGCCCTCAATCTCGGCTTGAAGCTCTTCTACCGTGTAGAGTACGGCCTCTTTGCTTACCGCGCAGGCCAGCAACAGCATCATCATGGCTTCTCTCCTTGGTCGCGGTAGCCGCGCACCCGTTCTTTGAGGTTCTCCTCCAACTCATCCGCAAGTCGGGAGCGACTCCGTATGCTGAAATTCTGGGCGATATGGAAGCATAATAGCGCCGCCACCACCCAGTTTACGATCGCGTGATCCTCCATACCGTTGATGCCCACGCCCAATACATAGGCCATACAACCCACGTTGATCGCCTGGATCATCCAGAAAATCGCCACATGCCGATGCGAAAGCCGCAGGGCCACCCGGTTCCCCAGCAGAACCAGCGACAGCGCCACCGCTTCCCACGGGAAACTACTCATTGAAGCTCCACATTGTCCAGAAGTCGTGTAGCCCCGTAGCGGCCCACCACCAGCACACGCGCGGGCCCCCGGAGCTCGTCCACCGGCTCCAGGCTGTCCGCGTCCACCACCGCCAGGTAGTCGAGCTGGTCGCAGTCGATGATCTGCCGCCCCAGCACCAGACGCTCCGCGACCGACAGCCCGGTCGCCGCCCGCATGGCAAACAGAGCTTGATGTAGGGTCAACGCCCGTTTTCTTTGTTCTGTAGTCAAGTATACATTTCTTGAGGAGAGGGCGAGACCGTCGTCATCGCGAACCAGCGGACCAGGAACAATCTCTACCTTCATCGCCAAATCTCGGACCATCTCCCGCAGTACCGCAAGCTGTTGGTAGTCCTTCTCACCAAAAACCGCCACGTCGGCTCCAGTCACGCCAAAAAAGCGGGCCACCACCGTTGCCACGCCCTCAAAATGGCCAGGACGCAGGGCTCCTTCCCAGCGACTGCTCACCCCGGCGACGGCCACCCGGGTGCTGAAGCCCGGTGGGTAGAACTGGTCGGGCATAAAGAGCAGGTCCACCCCCTCCTCCTCACAGGCCCGTGCATCGCCTTCGGGATCACGAGGATAGCGGCTGAAGTCTTCCTTGGGGCCGAACTGAAGCGGGTTCACATAGAGGCTGACTACCAACACATCACACTGCGGACGCAGCAGTGCCATCAACGAGCGGTGCCCCCGGTGCAGATAGCCCATCGTGGGCACCAGTCCGATTCGCCGACCTTCCGCTTTCCACGCCCGACTTCGGGCGATCATCTCCTCTGTGCTCTGGACGATTTCCATCCCGCCCTCCCCGCGTCGCCTGCATAACACGGGATCAGGCCGCGGCGGCGGGCCGGGTCGCCAGCCACACCCCGACAAAGGAGATCACCGCACAGAGCAGGGTGCGCGGGCCCGGAATTTCCCCCAGCAAAGGGATGGAAAGGGCGGTGGTGATGAAGGGCTGTAGGTAGATGAACAGCGCCACCGTGCTCGATGGCACCGCCCGGAGTGCGTAGAGGTTCAGGTAGTACGCTCCGACGGTTGGACCTGCAATAATGTAGATCATCGCCGCCCATACGGGTACTGCCAGCTCCGACCCCACCCCGGCCACCGCATCCCATGGTGGAAGTGTGGGCAGACCCACCACGACCAGCGTGATCGGCACCGACCAGGTGAAGAGCCAGGCCACCACCGTCAGGGGAGACAGCCGCTCCAGCAGCGGCCGGGAGATCACCAGATAGAGCGCGTAGGCCGCGGTATTCCCCAGGATCAGAAGATCGCCAATCAGCTCACCTCCCCCCACATCTCCGGCCACCAGCAGCGCCACCCCCGCGAGGCCCACCCCGATTCCGGCCACCCTTCGCCAAACCCATCGTTCCATGCCGAACATCAACGCAGCGCCATAGGTGAGCACCGGAACCAGGGTGATGATCAGGGTGGCATTCACCGCGCGGGTGTACTGGAGTCCGTAGAGAAAAAGGAGCTGATTCCCTGCAATTCCCAGGATGGCACAGAGGAGAATTTTGGGCTGATCCCGCCAGGGCACTGCCGGTCCGCCCAGCCTTAATAGTTGGAAAACCACCGCTCCGCCCGCGATCCGAAAAAAAGCGACCCCACCGGCCCCAAAAGCGGGAATTGCCAACTTCCCCATCACCGGCAGAGACCCAAAAAAGAGCTGCACCACCAGCAGAGAAAGTAGAGCGGGGCGCAGACTGGGATAGGAGGGCATGTGGCTGTACTCAAAAACGAGCTGGTGTGGTCTCACTCCCGCGCAAAGACCTTTCAGTGGTGCCGCCGGGCCTACTGGTACACCTACTATGGGTCCTGGGGCGGCTGGGAGGCCGACGCCCCCGAGGCCACCCGTAACGCCTGGCTCCAGAAGAAGCTCACGGCCGTGCCGGCCTGGGTGGGTACGCTGGTGCACGGGATTGCGGAAAATCTCCTGAAGGAAGCGATGCAGGGGGAGAAGCCGATCGAGGAGGAAGCCGCAGATCGGGCCGTCCGCACCGCGAACCGCCAGATCCGGGAGTCCGAGCGTCAGCTTGGCCGCCCCGGCAAGGCCACCCGCTTTGCCGAGCACTACTACGACGAAAAGGTCGAGTGGGACCCCCTGGTGGACGAGATCGAGCGCCAGGTCCGCGGCCTGTTTTCCAACCGCATTTTTCTGCGGCTTCTGGACGTTCCCGACCGGATTCTGGAGGTGGAGGAGCTGCGTCGCTTTCCCGTGGGCGATGCCGAGGTCTATGTCTCCCTGGACGTGCTGGTCCGCGACGGCCAGGGCGGCGCGGTGATCCTGGATTGGAAGACCGGCGAGGCCCATAAGGACGAGGACATCGCCGCACAATTGGGCGTCTACGGCCTCTACTGCGCCGGTCCGTTGGGGCTGGACCCCACCCGTCTGGTGGCCATGCATGTCAACCTTCGACATGCGACCGAGACCCGCCACCCGGTGGGGCCGGCCGAGGTGGCTCTGGCGGAGCTGGAGATCGCCCGGAGTATGGCCGAGCTGCGCTCTGTCCTGACGGATGTAGAGAAAAATGTGGCGAATGAAGAGTTGTTTCCCCTGCTACCTGAGGGAGACCCACGCTGTGCCTCCTGTAGGTTCCGCCGCTCCTGCGGGCGCGGCTGAGGGCCTGAGCGGACAGCTTTCCGCCGCCTGAACCGCACAAGCGTATCGTAGTCTGGGATACAAAACAGTCGATCGGACAGATTCTGTCCGCCTTGGACAGATTCTGACCGTGACTATCGGGGTCTCGTTCAGTATACTGTGCATGTACCCCAGCCGAGGAGTGAGAGATGTCCCCCAACCCTGTACGCCTGGCTATGTTGCCTCCGGATGCCCCTTCTACCCGCCGGATCCTGTCGCGGGGAGGGCGGATCTGGGTGTTTCGGGATGTGGATGGTTCTTCCTTGGGTGATCGCCTGATCACCCTGCCCGCGCTCAAGGGCGAGGTGGTGGTTCTGGCCCCTCGGGGCTTCGGCCGCCCCATGCTGGCGCGGGGAAGCGCCGGAAGCTGGCGCGGGCTGGCGAACAACGAGCCCTGTGCGGCCGAGCGCTGGGTGGATGCCGGAGCGGTGGCAGCCTGGCTGCACGCTGCCGGTGCGCCCAACCGGCCCGGGCCGCTGTTGGCCCTTGGCATTGCCGAGGTGGGTGAGACGGTGGTGGTGGCCATCCGTGCCCGCGGACTGGTTGGCGCGGAGCGCCGGGCGGAGGTGTTGCGCCTGCTGGAAGGCGCGACACTTCGCGGCGTGCTGGAGGACGGGATGTTGCTGAGCCTGACGGGGATGGACAGCCGGGTGCTGATGGCGCGCCTGGAGCGCCTGTCCCTGCGCCTGCGCCCGGCTCTGGCCGACCTCCGCATTTCTGCAGCGGCCACCGAGCTGGCGGCTCTGGCCCTCTGCGAGGGTGTGGAGCCGGGCTGGGTGGGGATGGTGCCCTTTGGCGCGGTGGCCGCCTGGGAGCGCCCCGCTGCGGAAGAGTACGGGATCAATGCGGAGCGTCGGGTGGGCCGGTGGAAGGGGCCGTCGGTGCCCGACATCGACGGTGTGGTGGGCCTTTGCCGCTCCATGACCCTGGATCTCCCTGCGGTTCCGCCGGGTGGCATGGTGCGGGTGGGCCTGCATGGCGAGAAGGGCTTCTGCTTCTTCCGGGTGGAAGGGCGGCGTGGCGCCACGCCCTTGCAGTTGGCCGGTCAGGTGGCCACGGCCGTGTGTGAGCACTTCTTCCAGGTGGGCGCGGTCCATGCGATGAGTGTGGCGTTGGTGGAGGAGGTACAGCGGCCGGAGGTGCAGCTCGAAGCCTCCAGCAACCTCGCAAAGTCCAGGCCGGCGCCCACCCGGGGGCAGCTCGCCCTTCTGCCGGAGCTGGCCTGAGATGGCCGCCTGGAAGATTGCTCCTTTTGCGGCTGAAGTCCGCCGGGCGGAGGTGCCGAAAACACCGGCCGAAGAAGCTGCTGAGGCGGCGATGGCCTTGTACCGCTTGGGCAGAGCTCTCCTGCGGGCGGGCTGGTGGCTGCTGGGGCCATCGCCTTCCGGCCCGGTCCGGCCCTCCCCTTGCCCTGCGCCCAACACTCCCCTACAATCCCCCTTCTTGTGGAGAGTGAATGCGTACGGTGAAGGTCGGCCTGGTTCAGTGTGCCAACCCCATCAATGACGAGGCTGCGCCGGTCGCCGAGATCCAGGAGGCGATGTTTCAGAAGCACCTGCCCCTGATCGAAAAAGCCGGGGAGAGCGGCGTACAGATTCTGGGCCTGCAGGAGATTTTCAATGGCCCCTACTTCTGCCCCAGCCAGGACCGGCGCTGGTACGGCGCAGCAGAGCCCATCAACGGGCCCACCGTGGAACGTCTCCGGGTCTACGCCCGGAAGTACCAGATGGCGATGGTGGTTCCCATCTATGAAGAGGCGATGGCCGGGGTCTACTACAACACCGCCGTGGTGTTGGACGCCGATGGCAGTACGCTGGGCATCTACCGCAAGTGCCACATCCCCCAGACCGCGGGCTTCTGGGAAAAGTACTTCTTCAAGCCGGGGAACCTGGGCTACCCCACCTTCCAGACCCGCTATGCACGGGTCGGGGTCTACATCTGCTACGACCGGCATTTTCCGGAAGGCGCGCGCCTTTTGGGTTTGCACGGCGCCGAAATCGTCTTCAACCCCTCGGCCACGGTGGCCGGCCTGTCGCAGTATCTGTGGAAGCTGGAGCAGCCCGCACACGCAGTGGCCAACGGCTACTATGTGGCAGCCTCCAACCGGGTGGGTACGGAAGCACCCTGGGGAATCGGGCGCTTCTACGGTACTTCCTACATCTGCAACCCGCGCGGCGAGTTCCTGGCGACGGGCAGTGAGACAGAGGATGAGCTGGTGGTCGCGGAGTGTGATCTGGGGATGATCGAGCAGGTACGCCAGGTATGGCAGTTCTACCGCGATCGTCGCCCGGATACCTATGGCGATCTGGCAAAGGACCTGCCCTGATGTGGTTTTTCCTGATCGCCTGTCTTCAGAACAAAGTCAATCCAGAGCTGACGTTGGCGCGAGAGGGTTGCGGGCAGGGCGACGCCAAAGCCTGTAGGAACGAGGCGATCTTGTTGCAGGAGGGAGAGAAGCCCGAGGTGCGGGCCGCCCTGGTGCTGCTGGAGCAGCAATGCACGGCCGGGGATGTGCGCGCCTGCGGCATGGCCCTCCTCTTGCTGCGTCAAGGGACATTCCAAAAAAGCCTGCCGGAAAATCTGCTGATGGAGACGGCGCTTATGGAGCGGGCCTGCGACGGGGGCTTCGCGCGGATCTGCATGGAGCTGGGGGAGCGGGTCTGGAGCACCGATCCGGAGCGGGCGAACGAGACGGCCCGGCGCGCCTGTGAGCGGAGCACCAACGGCTACTACTGCGGCCTGGCCCGGGGAGATTGGCCCTGGGAGCCGCCGCCGCAGCCGGAGCTGCCCGCAGACTTTGCCGCCCGCCTGCGGGAGGGGGGACTCAGCTTTCAGCTCCCCGCGCAGTTCGCGCCGGTCCCGATCCAGGAAAATCCTGATTTAAGCTATCACTACGCCATCGCCCACCAAAGCGGGAACCTGGAGCTCCGCTTTGCAGTGATGCCGCTGGCACCGTTGTTCGAGGACTACAACGCCTGCAAAAAGCCGGGCTGTGCCATGGTCCACCCGGACAAGATCGGCGAGACGATGTTGCAGGCCACCTGGATGAACCTCTCCGCCCAGCCGGGCCAGGGGCCGCCGCCCAACCCCTTCCCGGATGTGGCGGCGCGTCTGGAGTTCAATGCCGACTGGGGAAAAGTGACGGGTTTCCCTCCCCGACCGACCTTCGCGAAGGACTGGCCGGTGGCGGCGATGGTGGGGCTGCATCGCGATGGGCAGGCCGACGTGGTGATTGTCGCCCTGATGAAGAACATGTCCGCGACCGCCGAGCTGTGGCCTGCCGCCTTTCATGCACTCCGCTTCGTGGAGCCGGTGGGGCTCGGGAGTGTGGAACTCTAGCCCGGAAACAACGAAGGCAGCGGGGACTCCCACCCATTGCCGGCGGTGTCCAGTCGCAGTGCGGCGGTCGCCGCCCAAGCGAGATTTCCGGCGTAGGGGCCGGTCATCGGCTGGGCGCTGGAGGCGATCCACACATAGGCGGCATCCGCATCGGGGTTCAATGTGTAGTCTTGACTACAGACGACCGGCCAACCCCCAGCACAGGTGAAGGTCTCGGCCACCTCGCCATTCTTGTACAAGGTGAGGGTATCCACGGGGATCCAGGTGGGTGCGTAGACCTTCACCGACACGGTTGTTTGGCCGCTGACCAGCTTCCCGGGCGCAAAATCGCTGCCGATCCGCGCGTCGATGTAAGGCCCCTTGCTGACCACCGTTCCCTGTGCCCGCACTGCCTGCACCAGGGCCTCCGGCGTGGTGGCGCCATTGGTGTGGAAGAAGGTGAGGTTCATCCCCATTCCGCCCGAGGTGGGACCGTGGGCATCGCTGACACCCAGCGGCGTCACCACAAGCCCCCGGTTGATCAGCGCCAGATAGTACGGCAGGTAGTCCTCCCACTCTCCCGCATTCAGCAGCTCCATTGCGTCCAGGTCGGAGGACCAATGAGTTGGCGAGCTGACCTTGCCGCTCTCCGGTGAGAAACCGGCGAAGCTGAACATGCCCGAGCTGCCGACGGGATGATTCGCAGAAATAACCGTATCCTTGCCCATTTTTCGGATGTTCGCAAAGACCTCGGCCGTATCGGCGTAGCCCTGCCACCACAGCCAGGCACCACGATTTGCGGCCTCGGGCACCTGCTCCAGCGGCCAGGTGTTGAGGTGGCCCCGCAGCACCGGACTCACCTCGTCCGCCACGATGGAGCTCAGCACCCCTTCCACACCGATAGGCGCAAGAAGGGGCCGATAGTCAGCCACATGGTCATGATCGGTGCCGAAGTGGACCTGTATGCCGCTGCCCGCCAGCCCCATCAACCGCTCCTCCATCGAGCAGTCCCCATCGCCCGAGGGAGCGGCATGGGTGTGCGGATCGCCGGTGACCACGTCGGGGATCTCGTAGGCGCGCCCCAGAATGGCCACCGAAACGGCGGCCTGACCGGCGGAAAGCTCGATATCTTCTTCGTGGACTTCGTACTGCACGCCGCGGTGAACCATCAGGCGGTAGCTGCCCGGCGGAAGCGAGAAGTCCATGCTCCCGGACGCAAGGAAACCCAGCTTTTGCATTCCACTTTCAATGGAGAGGCGACGGTCCACAACGGTGCCGTTGCGACCGGTGATACGAATCAGCGCCGGTCCATTGTCCTCCACCCCCACCGTCAGGGTGGCCGGGGCGTTCAGGCTCAGATCTCCTGTTCCGGGCTCGGAAATACCAAAACCGTCCGCCATCGCGTTGGGCAGCGCCCCGGCCGACAAGCTGGCCAGGGTGGCCGTGTTGTCGTGGACGTAGGGCCCGAGCCAGGCGTGCCCGGCCGGAAGATCCAGGATCAACTCCGGTCCGATGCCAGTCGCAACCACCGAGCTGACCTCTTCCCCCACCTGCATGCTGTAGCTACCGTTCCCATCGGTGACCCCCATGGTCTGCGGAACCCCGTCGGCGTCCAGCGCATGTACCCGCACCCCCGCAACCGGCGCCCCCCCTGATGTGACAATACCAGACTGCTTTTTCTTGGTCTTATCTTGACGTGTCAACCAGTCCCCGGACAGACTCGCCGGGTCCGGCCCCGCCCCCACAAACACCTTCCAGCTCAGGCTTTTGCCTGCGGCCACTTCCACCGTCTGCCCATAGCCGGTGAGCACCGGCCCCACCGCCTCCAGCAGGCTGCCCGCCGTCCCCATCGCAAGCTGCCCCTCGGCTGCGAAGATGCCGGTCGTCAGCTCGTTGCGCTTTCCGACCACCACACTCCAGTCAGTATCGCCGACGCCATCGTCAAAACCGGTGATGGGGCGATACTTTTCCGCGATCTCCAGGGCCATAAAGCCAAGCTCTCCGATCGAGAGCATCTGGGCCGTACCCTCACGGTTTTCAACCGTGGTCTCCACCTCCAACAGATAGCTGTCCGGCCGGAGCACGTAGTCGGTGCGCACATAGAGATCCATCGGCGCAACGAGGTTGGGATTCTCCAAGGCGCCGGTCAGCAGGGTCAGCGCCACGGCCTTTCCTTCAACACGAACGCGGGCTTCTCCACTGCTTCCGTCGGAGATCACCTCCACACGGTCGGGATCCACCACCCGCCCCAGGCCGATGGTCGGGCCCAGCTCGTCGATGAGGTCCTGTCCCGGCTGCCCGGCGGGGCGCACATAGTCAGCGTCGATCAACATCCCACCCAGCTCGGAATAGTAGCTGGAAGGCCCTTTCTGCTGAATGATGTACCTGGCCTTACTATTGTAAATTTTGATGTCGCCAGGCCGGCCCTCGGCCGCTACCCCCTCCCACAAGGCCGCCGGGTCGCTGACCACACCCGCGCGGACTTCCGTACTCAGAAGCGGCGAAACCAGATCAGGGTCGGCAGCAAGGGACTCTTTGGGGTCCGGCGGACAGGCGAGGAGAAGCAGGATCATCGCCGGATGATACACCATTGTCACATGGCTTGCACGGCCTCAGCGCCCCAGCTCCTTCTTCAAAAAGTCATCCAGAATGGTATCCTGAAATACAAAACCGTCCGACTGGAGGCGTCGGGGAAAGACCTTCTGCCCCCCCAGCAGGATCTCCTGGCCCATCTCGCCGAAGATCGTGCGCACGGCGAAGGCCGGAAGGGGAAGAAATGCGGGCCGGTGCAGCACTCTTCCCAGCGCCTGCATCAGCTCGCGGTTGGTTACGGGCTTCGGTCCACAGACATTGTAGACGCCACGCCGATCGGAGCTGCCGACCAGGTACTCCAGCGCCCTCAAGAGGTCCTCCATCGACAACCAGGGAAAATACTGGTTTCCGCTCCCCACCGGCCCGGCGACCCCCATGCGTGCCGGGGTCAAAAGCTGCGCCAGGGCGCCCCCCTCCTTGCTCAACACCACCCCAATACGCGGATGGACCAGACGAATTCCCGCCTGCTCCGCCGGTTTAGCGCTGGCCTCCCAGGCCCGACACACCTCGGCCAGAAAGCCACCCCCGGGCCCACTCTGCTCGTCCAGCTCCTGCTCACCCCGGTCGCCATACCAGCCCACGGCCGACGCCGAGATGAACACCTCCGGCTTCCGACGCAGCCCGGCGAGAGTGGTCGCAAGAAGGGTGGTCCCCAAGGTTCGACTTTCGAGGAGCTGCTTTTTGCGCTCCGGGGTCCAACGCCCCTCACCGACGTTTTCTCCGGCGAGGTGTACCACCACATCCACGCCTTCGAGTGCTTCCGCATCCAGACGCTTGTTCGCCGGATCCCAGCGGATATCTGTACTTCCCGCAACGGGCTCCTTGCGGACCAGCCGATCCACCCGATGTCCAGCGGCCTGCAAACGGGGCACCAGGGCTGAGCCCACAAGCCCCGTGGCACCGGTGATGGCGAAGCGCATGGAAACTCCAGAAGGCTCTATAGGTAAACACGCGCCGGACGGTGGCCATCGGAGCGACGGGCCTTATGGCCCCCCGAAGTCTTCTCTCAAAAAAGCCAGAATATCCGCAGCCTCTTGAGGGTCATCCACCACGGAGGGCATCAGGTAGGCGCCGTTGTGGATGATGGCCAGGATCGTTGCATCACTGATCTCGGGCACCCGTTCCACCAATGTGAAGCTCTCCCCTTGGTGATCCGGCACTGGCCGCTCGCCGATCCATCGCTCCACGACTGATCCCTCCTGGTCCACCACATCCACGTTGTGGCAGTCACAGCCTGAGATCACCCGGCTTTTTCCCCGGGCCGGATCACCGGCGAGCGCCTTCACCTCCATCTGAAAGCAGCCAAGCAGAAGCAGCAGCATCCGTGACGTCTAACCCGATGTTAGAAGCCCCCATGTCGCTCACCACACGCACCCTCGATCAGCTCAAAATCCGCGATGAGCGCGCTTTTCGCCACATTCAACTCTATGGGCGCCTGAAGAAGTCGCTGATCGACGATGGCTTCCGTTTTGCCATCGCGCCGGCCCACAGCTCCTGGCAGCGGGTGCTCTTTCTCAATTTGAGCTTCTGGAACGCCGCAGAACCAAGCGACATTCTGCAAGACGAGAGCATCGACGCCGACGTGGTCACCCATGCGGCCTGGCACAACCTGGCCCGTAAAGCCATGTCTTCCAGCACCGATGCGCTATTTATGGGCGAAGCCATCGCCAGTGCCTTCGATCTGTACCTCGTGGGCCGAATCCTGGGTCATGTCAAAAGCTCCAGCTTTTTGAAGACGCAGATCCCGGCCATGGCCGCGGTGGCCGCAGATGCGGGGATGGAGGATGATAGCTTTGAAGCGCTGATCCAGTCGGTGGCGGCCGCTCCCGAGCGCGCATTTGAGGACCTGCGGCAGCTCCTCTTTGACGCCACGACCACCCTTTTGGAAGCCAAAGGGGTGGGAGAGGCGGCCGCGCTGTGCCAACAATTCGACCAGCACCGCTTTGGCTGCATTCTCCACCACTATGAGCTTTCTACCTGGGTTCTCTACGCGCGTGCCAACGCACAATCCACCCGCGATCCCGCCGTCCGCGCGCTGGACGAGCAACTCCGCAAGGCTCCGGTATCGCTGGATCTTCTGGAAAGTGCCTGGTTAAGCTGAAGTTTTCGGGTGTGTAGCGGAAGGACGGACCGGGAACGCAGCGATGTTCCCACCTTGTCACACAAAAGACGCAAAGGTGACAGCCTGTTGCCGACGCGTCGCTCAAGCCTCACCCGCACGTTGCGAGGCTGACACGCGCAGGCTCTATATTTGCGGCGCCTTCCAAGCTTCTGCCCAGGCAGACGCAAAAAATAAGCTTTGTCTCTGGAGGAGTCTCATGCGCCCTACCTTCTTCGTCGCTCTCACCCTCCTTGCCGCCTGTGACGGCGGTGCAGCAAAAGATTCCGATTCCAACACGGTAGATGACTCCGGTGGCAGCAGCACCGACTGCGTGGAGGAGAACGGAGCCTGCGTCCTGTCCGGCACCTACACCGAAGACATGACCTTGACCGCCGACAAAAACTGGCTTCTGCGCTCCAAGGTGGAGATCGGCGACGACCAGAACCCGGTCACCCTCACCATCGAGCCGGGAACCACCATCTACGGCGAAGGCGCTTCCACGGGCATGCTGGTCATCACCCGGGGCGCAAAGATCAACGCGGTGGGACGGGCCGATGCGCCGATCGTCTTCACCTCCGATCAGCCCGTGGGCTCCCGGGCCCGTGGCCAGTGGGGCGGCGTGGTGATCAACGGACGCGCCCCCATCAACGCCTGTGCCGACGGCACCCCCGACTGCGAGGCCGAAGGGGAAGGCGGCATGGGCAAGTACGGTGGCAGCGACGATGCCGACAACAGTGGCACGCTGAAGTACGTCCGTATCGAGTTCGGCGGCATCGAAGTCAGCCCGGACAACGAGATCAACGGCCTGTCTCTCCAGGCGGTCGGTTCCGGCACCAGCATCGACTACATCCAGGTCCACCAGAACCTGGACGACGGCATCGAGTGGTGGGGCGGGTCGGTGGATGTGAAGCACATCCTGGTGACCGGCGTGGGCGACGATGGCCTGGACTGGGACTTCGGCTACCACGGACGGGTGCAGTACGCGGTGGTGCACCAGGCAGGGGATGCCGGAAACAACGCGTTGGAAGGAGATAACAATCCGGATGTGTACGACGCAGCGCCCACCTCGGCACCGGTCTTCTCCCACCTCACCCTGATCGGCTCCACGACGATCCCCGAAGACAACTTCGGGATCCTCGCCCGCCGCGGCACCGCCGGCCAGTTCTGGAATGTGGCGGCCATGGACTTCACGGTGGCCTGCCTTGCCATCCGTGACCAGGAGACCTTCGACCACTACACCGCCGGGGACTCCGCCTTCGCCCACACGCGCTTCGCCTGTGCGCAGCCCTTCGAGGAAGATGCCGAGAAAGAGACCGAGACGGTGACCGAGGATCAGGTCTTTGAAGACGGTACGGACAATCAGATCGTGGACAATCTCAAGCTGGGCAGCACCGACTTCGCCAACCCGAACTACCAGCCCGGCGCAGGCTCCCCCTTGCTGAGCGGCGGCGGTACCCCCGGCAATCCCTTCTTCGATCAGGTGACCTACATCGGCGCCTTCGACGGAACCACGGACTGGACTGCCGGCTGGACCACCCACGCCCTGAACTGAGGTTTTTATGTACCTGTTGCTCTGCACGCTGGCCGGGGCACAAGAGGCCGGGGAAGCTCTGCCTCCAAGCCCCCCTGTGACCCCTGAACCCGCTGGTTCATCCACCGGATCGCCGGCTCCTGCAGAGCTGCCTGCCGACGCTCCTCCACGCTTACTGGAGGGAGCCACCCCGACCTGGCCGCCCGCTGCACTGCTGCAGCGGGTGGCCGGGAAGGTGGTGTTGCAGCTACAGATTGACGCAACGGGCGCGGTGACCGAGGTGGTGGTGGTCACCAGCCTCCGTGAAGATGTGGATGCCGCTGCAGTGGAAGCGGCCAAACGGCTCCGTTTTTCAGCGGCCATCGCGGGTGGAGTGCCGACGGCGGGCATGGTCAACTACGGTTTTGTCTTCACCCCACCGCCGGTTGCACCGACCCAGGGTGCGGTGCAGTTCCGCATTGTAGACGCCGATGATCTGGAGCTTCCCGGCTCAGCCGTGCGCCTAACCGGTCCCGATGGAAGTACGGTATTGTTGCCAGTGGGCGACAATGGCATGGTGGATGCATCCGGCCTGGACCCGGGAGACTGGACCGGGGTAGCCGAGCGGGAGGGCTTTCAACCTGCGGGCTTCTCCTTCACGGTGACCGCCGGGCAGGTGCAGGAGGCGACGATCCCGCTGCTGCCCAACACTGCCCCCGACGACGAGGTGCTGGTGATCGGGGTGCGGCAGCGCTGGGCCGAGGTGGAGGCTCCGCTGGCCGAACGTCGGGAGGCCACAGTAGTGGCCGAGGTGATTTCTGCAACGCAGATGGGCCGTACCGGCGACAGCGATGCCGCCACCGCCATGAAGCGGGTGACCGGCCTGACCGTGGTGGGCGGCCGCTACGTCTATGTGCGCGGGCTCGGGGATCGCTACTCGCTGACCCTGCTGAACGGCAGCACCCTTCCCAGCCCGGAGCCCGAAAAGCGGGTCGTCCCTCTGGATCTTTTCCCCACCGCGCTCCTGGACGGCGTCCGGGTAGAAAAGGGCGTCACCGCCGACCGCCCCGCCGAGTTCGGGGGCGGCATTGTGGAGCTGCGCACCCGGAATCTTCCCGAAGATCCCCTCTTTCATGTTGGCATTTCTGGCGCCTGGACCGGAGGAACCACCCTCCAAAAGGCGGCCATGGCGCCCGGTGGTCCCACCGACTTTCTCACCTATGGCTCAGCCTCTCGCTCCCTCCCTTCGGCTCTCTCCACGACGCAGGAAGCGGTACGTCCACAGGGCATTTTCTCGGAAGCCGGCTACAGCGCCGAGGAGCTGGAGGAGCTGGGCGAGGCGGTGTCCAACCGCTGGGACACCACCGAGCGCACCATGTTGCCCGACCTGGGCCTACAGGTGGTGGCCGGGCGTAGCTGGCCGCTGGGCGGGGCAACGCTGGGAGCGCTGGGCGCGATCAGCTACAGCAATGCCTGGGATCACGAGGTGGGCTCCCGCTCGGTCTACAGCCTCGATGGCGAAGAACTGACCCTGAAGCGGGAAACGGACTTCGAGGAATTTTCCAACCCGGTCCGCCTTGCGGGCGTGCTGGCCTTGGGCCTTTCCTGGGGAGAGCGGGAGATCCTCTCCACAACGCTGTTCAACCGCAGCTCACTCTCCAGCACGGTGCTCTGGCAGGCCAACGATCCTACCGGCTCCGGCGACAGCAAAAATACACGGACTTCCTGGGAAGAACGGCAGCTCCTCTTCCAGCAGTTCAGCACACACCAACCGCTGGGGCCACTGCTGCTCGACGCCCGCTACGCCTACTCCATGGCCACCCGGCAGGAGCCTGATCGCCGAGAATACAGCTACCTGATCACCGACGATGGGGCCTTTTTGTCCCAAAAAGGCTCCTGGAACGAGATCCTCTACGGAGGCCTGAAGGACCAGAACCACGACATCGGTCTGGATCTGGCCCTGCCGCTGGCGCTGCCGCACGGTGAAGCCAAGCTGCGGGCGGGCGGCCAGCTTGTGATGCGGGATCGCAGCTCCTCCTCGCGCCGCTTTTCCTATGAGTTTCGGGGATCTGACGGCATCGACTTGAGCCTGCCTATAGGGCAGGTCTTGACGCCGGAGTATATCGGTGCCGAGGGGGAGGGGGACGCGGGCTACCTTCAGCTCATCGAGTACACCTCCAACTCGGACGACTATCAGGCCAAACAGCTTCTGGGCGCCGCCTATCTGATGGGCGAGTTCCCGTTGTTGGAGCGCTGGAAGCTCCAGGGCGGCGTGCGGATGGAGAACTCCAACCAGTCCGTCCGCACCTTTGAGCAGTTTGATCCCAGCAAGACTCCGGTGGAAGCAAGCCTGGCGACCCTGGACTTCCTCCCCTCCCTCTCCACGACTTTTGCGCTTGGAAAGGGGGTAGAGGCGGAGGAGCTACTGCTGCGCATGGGCTACGGCCGCACCCTGTCCCGTCCCGAGTTCCGCGAGCTGTCCGAGGTACCCTACTACGACTACCGGACCGGACGCACCTACGTCGGGAATCCCGACCTGCAACGGGCCCTGATCGACTCCTTTGACCTGCGTTTGGAGTGGTATCCCCGCCCCAGCGAAGCCTGGTCTCTGGGGCTCTTTGCCAAAGTCTTCCAGGACCCCATCGAGTCGGTGGTCGAGGTGAGTGCGGTGAGTGGCTCGGTCGGCAGCTTCGCCAACGCCAAGGGCGCCACCAACCTGGGAACTGAGGTGGAGTTCCGGCAGTACCTGGACCCGATCCATGAAGCGCTGGCGGGCCTGTACCTGGCAGGCAATGCCTCCTTCATCTGGTCCCGAGTGGATCTGGGCGAGCTGGAGGGCAACCAGACCAGCAGCAGCCGCCCGCTGCAGGGGCAGTCGCCCTATGTGGTCAACGGGCAGCTTGGCTACGACCTGGAGGCCACCGGCACCGGGATCACCACGGTCTACAACGTCTTCGGGCCGCGCATCATCGAGGTGGGCAGCTCCGGCATCCCCGACAGCTACGAGCTGCCGGTCCACCGGCTGGATCTGGTCATCAGCCAGGAGCTACCGGCGGGATTCCGCGTGAACCTGAAGGCCACCAACCTGCTGGACTGGCCATCCCGCCAGCGTACCGGCACCGCGATCTCCGAGGAGAGCCGCGAGGGCTGGTCTGCCGCCCTGGGTTTGCGCTGGGATGCACCGAAGAAGGAGTAGAAGGCCGGGAGTATCGCCAACCAATACTCCTGCAAGCTTCTCTTCAGACAGTCGGAACATAGAATTTTCGGCGTTGGGACCTGACGACCTCAGCCGCAGCCGCACCTGGGAGTGGCTTCCATCACCGTGCCTCGCCCGTCCTGCACCAGCGCACAGCAGGCATCAAAGGAGGCCCGCATCTGCTTGCGGCCACGCTGCACGCGCGCCTTCAGCGTAGGAAGGGGCACCCCTAGGGCGGCCGCGGCCTGTACCTGGGTCTGCCCACCCAGGTCGGTCAGCCGCAGCGCCTGCGCCTGATCGGCCGGCAGATCGGCCAGGAAGGGCTCCAAACAGGCCAGCAGCAAGGGGCGCAGCTCGTCCTCCGGCTCGGCCGGCAGCAGCTCCTCCTCTCCCTCCAACGGAAAAGTCGGCCGCTTCTTACGGTGGTGGTCGATGATCGCGCGGCGGGCCACCTGGTAGACCCAGGGAGCCAGGCGATCGGTGGAGCGCAGCCCGCCGATGCCCAGGTGGATGCGCAGCAAGGTCTCTTGCAGCACATCCTCCGCATCGGGCCCCGGAACCCGCCGCCCCACAAAGCGCCGCAAGGCGTTGTGGAATTCGGCCACCACCCCATCCGAGCGGCGCGCGTTCACGGCTTCCGCGCTTCAATAGTGGCGGAGAGCACCTGATCGGCGGCCGGATGGCCGGGGGCCCAGGATTGGATCAGCTCCGCCGATCCAGGCTTTTCGCCAATCGCGATGTCCACGAAGCCCGCATCCCGCAGCCAGCCCTCCACTTCCGCCACGGTAGAGGCCCCGGCGATGCAGCCCACCAACAGGGCCAGATCCGCCTGATGCTCGGGGGCGAGCGGGTTTCTGGCCAGCACGTCGGCGATGGCAACCCGCCCGCCCGGGCGGAGCACCCGGAAGGCCTCCGCATAGACTGCGGGCTTATCGGGAGAGAGGTTCACCACACAGTTGGAGATCACCACGTCCACGCTGGCATCGGGCAAGGGCAGGTGCTCGATCTCGCCCAGGCGGAACTCTACGTTCGTAATCCCGGAGCTTTTGGCATTTTCGCGGGCCCGGCTCAGCATGTCGGGCGTCATGTCCACCCCGATCACCGACCCGGTGGGTCCCACGGCATTGGCCGCCAGGAAGGCATCAAAGCCTGCACCGCTGCCCAGGTCCAGCACCCGCTCCCCCGGCTTCAGGGCGGCGATGGCCTGCGGGTTGCCACAGCCCAGGCCCATGTTGGCGCCCTCGGGCGCGGCGGCCTGCTCCTCTGCCGAGTAGCCGATCAGCTTGGGGTCCGCCGCAACCACGGGGGAGCAGCAGGAGGGGGCGCAGCAGCTCCCCCCTTCCCGGGCGATGCTGCCGTAGACTTCACGGACGGTTTCACGAATAACAAGGGGAGAATTCTTGGTCATTTGAGCTCCAGGGGGCTGGGGTATTTGCAGCCCACAACCGGTAGACGGGGGTGGGGGGAAAAGGATGCACGTTTTTCTGCACCATGCTATCGTATATCGACGATGAACGAATCCTGCCAGCCATCCTGCTGCCCGCCGGCCCGGAGCGTGGCCGATCCCCTGCCCACCTCCGGGCCAGAAGCAGACGCCGAATTGGCACTTTTAGCCAAAGCGCTCGGGCATCCGGCACGCATACAAATCCTGCGCCTGCTGATCGCCCGGAACGCCTGCATCTGCAGTGACATTGTGGACGAGCTGCCGCTGGCGCAGTCCACCGTCTCTCAGCACTTGAAAGTGCTCAAAGAAGCCGGATTGATCCGGGGAGAGGTGGATGGTCCCCGGGTCTGCTACTGCATCGAGCCGGACACCCTGGCGCGCCTGAAGGCCCTGATCGCCGCGATCTGAATCTCTTTTCTAAAGGCACGCTCCCTGATGTCCGTCCCTTCCCCTGGCCTTGTCGGTCGCCTTTCATTCCTGGACCGCTACCTCAGCCTGTGGATCTTTGTCGCTATGGCCATCGGCGTGGCCATCGGGGTGTTCGCCCCGGATGTAGCGACCACCATCGAGGCGATGCGCGTGGGCACCACTTCAATTCCCATCGCCATCGGGCTGATCCTGATGATGTACCCCCCCCTTTACGAAGGTCCGCTACGAAGATCTGGGGAAAGTGTTCCGCAACGGGCGGGTGCTGGCGCTGTCGTTGGTGCAGAACTGGATCGTGGGTCCGGTGCTGATGTTCGTCCTCGCAGTCGTCTTTTTACCCGATCATCCCGACTACATGCTGGGGCTGATCCTGATCGGGCTGGCGCGCTGCATCGCCATGGTGGTGGTGTGGAACGACCTCGCCAAGGGCGATACCGAATATTGTGCGGGGCTGGTGGCCTTCAACTCTATCTTCCAGGTGCTCTTCTTCTCCATCTATGCCTGGTTTTTCGCCACGATTTTACCGGAGTGGCTGGGGCTGGAGGGTGTGGTGGTGAACATCACCATGGGCGAGATCGCGCAGAGTGTGGCACTCTACCTGGGGCTGCCCTTCGCGGCGGGCTACCTGACCCGTCAGGCCCTGGGGCGCCTGAAGGGCTTTGACTGGTATCAGGCCTATTTTGTTCCACGTATCGGCCCACTGACCCTGGTGGCCCTGCTCTTCACGATTGTGGTCATGTTCTCTCTCCAAGGACAGGCCATCGTGCAGCTTCCCATGGATGTCGTCCGCATCGCCATCCCGTTGACCATCTACTTTACCCTGATGTTCGCCGGTTCTTTCTGGATGAGCCTGCGCGCCCGCGCCACCGCTGCCCAGGCCACAACCCTCTCTTTTACGGCTGCATCCAATAATTTTGAGCTCGCGATCGCCGTCGCCATCGCCACCTTCAGCATCCACTCCGGCGCCGCCCTGGCTGCTGTCGTCGGCCCGCTGGTGGAAGTCCCCGTGATGTTGGGACTGGTGCACGTCGCATTGTGGGCCCAACAAAAATTCCAACCTGCACAGGCCAAGTCGTGACCTCGAAGAAGATTCTCTTTATGTGTGTCGCCAACTCTGCGCGCAGCCAGATCGCCGAGGGCTGGGCGCGCGCACTTTTGGGTGAAAAGTGCCACATTCAAAGCGCCGGAACCCGCCCCTCCACCGTCAATCCCTACGCCATGGAAGTCATGGCCGAGGTGGGCATCGACCTACGTCCGCAGTCGTCCAAGTCGGTGGACCGCATCGATCCGGACAGCGTGGACACCGTGATCACACTCTGCGCCGAGGAGGTCTGTCCCGCCTTCCTTGGCCAAGCCCGGCGTTTACACTGGCCGATTCCCGACCCCGCCAGTAGCGACCCATCGCTGACGCGGGACGACCTTCTGGCCCGTTTTCGGCTTGCACGGGAGCAAATCAAGGGGAGAGTGGAGGTGTTCGCGGCGCTGATGGACCTGCCAGAAGGGCCCCCGGCGCTGGAGTTTCACGCCAGCCTACGGGTGGCGGAACTGCCACGCGCCGCCCGCTTCTACGCCTGGCTTCTGGGCATTGAACCAAAAGAGTGGACACATCGCTACGCCACCTTTGTCCATCCAGCACTCCACACCAACTTTGTGGTGGTCGTGGCCGACGGCAAAGAGCTGCACCAGGACACCCTCTACCACCTTGGCATTGCCGTAGCCGACCGTGCGGCCGTGATCCGCGCCGAGAAGCTCGCAAAATCAGCCGGCATCCCCATCGTGAAGCCCGCACGGACGACCTGGCGCGGCACCCCGCTGCACGAGCTTTGGCTCCACGATCCCGATGGCAACCTCATCGAGATCTACGCCCGCCTGACGGACGACGAGCTGTCCGAAAAACCCGCCGATCTCGAACCTGTTTTCTTGAGCTGACCCTATGAACCTCCCCTCGCCTGGCCACTATGGCTGGCTCACCACGCCCACTCCCTTTCTGTTTTTTACCGGTAAAGGCGGCGTTGGCAAAACCTCGTTGGCCGCAGCCACCGCCATCACCCTCGCCGATGCGGGCAAAAAGGTGCTCCTGGTCAGCACGGACACCGCCTCTAACCTGGATGAAATGCTGGGCGTGCCCCTCAGCAACCAGCCTGTGGCCGTCCCCGGAGTTCCCGGGCTCAGCCTGCTGAACATCAACCCCGACGAGGCCGCCAAAGCCTACCGGCAGCGGGTCCTGGATCAGCTCACCGCAGACAGCACCGACGCCGAGCGCGCCACCGTGCGGGAGCAGCTCTCCGGGGCCTGTACCACCGAGATCGCCTCTTTCGACGAATTTTCTGCCCTCCTCTGTGACAACAAGGCCGAGGCCTGGGACCAGGTCATCTTCGATACCGCGCCGACCGGGCACACCCTGCGGCTCTTGAGCCTTCCCAAAGCCTGGAGCGGCTTTCTGGCGGGCAACGACCGGGGCGCCTCCTGCCTGGGCCCCCACTCAGGCCTGAAGATGCAGGAAGAACGCTTCAACCAGGCACTCGCGGCCCTCTCCGACCCCACCCGCACCACCGTGATCCTGGTGGCCCGACCGGATCCCCGCCCCATCGAGGAAGCCGCCCGCAGCTCTGGAGAGCTGAACGCCCTGGGACTCAGCCACCAGCGATTGATCCTGAACGGCGTATTCCATGCCAGCGAGGCGGAGGATCCCATCGCACGGGCCATCGAACAGCTCGGCATCGACGCCATCCAGAAGCTCCCCGACATCCTGAAGGCACTGCCGCAGGATCAGGTGCCCCTGCGCCCCTTTGACACGGTGGGATTGCCTGCCCTGCGCGCGCTGCTTCATCCCGACCAAACACCGATCGCTGCCGCTGTACCCTCCCTGCCACACACACAAATCCAAGCAGAGGAGCTCTCGGTGTTGGCGGACAGCCTGGCCACTCAGGACCACGGGTTGATCCTGGTCATGGGGAAGGGTGGCGTGGGAAAAACCACCCTTGCAGCGGCTCTTGCCGTGGGTCTGGTCCAACGTGGACGCCGGGTCCACTTGAGCACCACGGACCCCGCTGCCCATGTGGCGGCCACACTGCAGGGCAGCCTGGAGGGCCTGAGCCTGAGTCGTATCGACCCCAAAGTGGAAACAGAAGCCTACATCGCCAAAAAAATGGCCACCGTAGGCAAGAACCTGGACGAGCAGGGCCGCGCGCTGCTTCTGGAAGACCTCCAATCTCCCTGCACCGAAGAAGTCGCGGTGTTCCATGCCTTCAGTCGGATCGTGGCCGAAGCCCGAAGCTCAATTGTAGTCCTGGATACAGCGCCCACCGGACACTCGCTGCTGCTGATGGACGCGACCGGCGCCTACCATCGGCAGGTGACCCGGCACCAGGCCCCCGGCGTCCGGCATGTGGTCACCCCCCTGATGCGGCTCCAGGATCCCAGCTTGACCAAGGTGATCCTGGTGACCCTGGCCGAGCCAACTCCAGTGAGTCAGGCCGCAGCTCTACAAGAGGACCTGCGCCGCGCCCAGATCGAAGCCTATGCCTGGGTGATCAACAAAAGTATCGCCACCACCCGGGACCCCCTGCTACAGGCCCGCGTGGCCGGCGAAGGGCGGCAGTGTGCGCGCATCACCCATGGGTTGGCATCCCGGCTGTACCAGGTCCCGTGGCTGCCCACCGCACCGGTAGGAATCACCGCACTCGCAGCCCTGACCGGAAAAGTGGGATAGAGGTCCGTCGCCGGAGAACCCATGACCGCACGCCTGATTTTCTTCAGCGACTTCGTCTGACCGTACTGCTACGTCGCGGAACGCGGCGTCCTCGGCAGGATTGTCGAGGCTTTTGACCTGAACTTTGAGTGGAAAGGCTTTGAGCTGCACCCCGGCACCCCCCGGGGTGGCATGCCCCTGGCCACGCTATTCGCCGGGCGCCCCATCAAGCCCATGCAGGACCAGCTTGCCAACTTTGCGGCGGGTTTTGGGGTGGAGATGCGCTTCTCAGAGCGTATCCCCAACACCCGGCGTCCGCTGGCCCTGGCCGAGTACGCACGGCAGCAGGGGCGCCTGGAGCCCTTTCGCGAAGCCGCCATGGACGCCCACTGGGTGGAGGGCGCCAACATCGAAGACAGTGTAGTTTTGCGTCGCCTTGCACGCGAGGCCGATCTGGACCCCGACGCCGCGCTCGCCGCGGCCGATGGGCCGGACATGCAGGCGCGGGTAGACCAGCTCGGGATGGAGGCCAAGCGCTGGGGCGTCACCGGGATTCCCACCTACTTCCTGCTTCCCGATGGATGGGAGCCGGGCAAAGTCCAGCCCGATCTGCCGGGAAAGCCGTCGCGGATCGTCGGCTGTCAGCCCTACGAAACCGTGCTGGCAGCCTGCATGCGCGCCGGGATTCCGCGACGTTGACAACCCGGCACTTGACGGAGGAGGTGGAGTGGTCAACATTAGCAGGATGGACCGATCCCCCCCCCGGTGGCAGCCTGGAGCAACGTTTGCGCCAGTGTGGCGGTGCGCTGACTTCGCAGCGCCGGGCCATCCTGTCTTTTCTGGAGGGCAACCTGGACCATCCCAGTGCCGCCGAGGTCTTCGACGCGGTCCAGGATCAGGTCCAGGCCAGCCGGGCCACGGTCTACAACACGCTGGCTTCCCTGGAACACCTGGGACTGCTGAGCTGCCTGCGGGGTGCCGACGGTACGCTGCGCTACGATCACAATGTCACACCGCACCACCACCTGTGCTGCACCTCCTGCGGTCGCCTGGAGGATGTGCCCTTGGAAAGTGTCACGCTGCTGCGCCACGGGCGCCCGGTTCAGGGGACGGTGCGACTTGAAGCACGCTGCAGTCGTTGCGAAGGAGAGGCATCGTGTCTGAGCTGACCCACATCGACGCCGCGGGGAACGCCCGGATGGTCGAAGTCGGCGACAAAGAGGTCACCCGGCGCTCGGCCACCGCAGAGGGAAAAATTTTCCTGTCGCCGGAGGCGCTCGGAAAAATCCTCGACCGCAGCGCGAAGAAGGGCGACGTACTGACCGTGGCGCAAATCGCGGGGATTCAAGCAGCAAAACGGACCGGCGAGCTGATTCCACTCTGCCACCCGCTGCCGCTGGACGGCGTGGACCTGCTGCTGGAGCCGCGCCAGGACCACGTCTACATTCTTGCAACCGTGCGCTGCACCGGACGAACCGGCGTAGAAATGGAAGCGATGACTGCGGTTTCCGTGGCTGCCCTCACCGTCTATGACATGCTGAAGGCAGTGGATCGCGGGATGTACATCGACGGCGTGCGCCTGCTGGAGAAGAGCGGCGGAAGGAGCGGTACATGGCGAGCCTCCTGATTCTGCTGGCATGCGACGGGGGAGAACCCGTGGTGGAAGCCTGCACATCCTGCGGTGGCGACTGCCTTGCGGATAGTACCCCCAACCGGGGCCAAGCCCACAAGGACGGCGATCTGGACTATACGGACGACCCGCCTGCGTCGGGAGATCACAGCGGTTGCTGGGGCCCCTGGGGAGTACAAGAGTCGGAACTTCCTCCTGAAAATTGGGTACACAACCTGGAGCATGGCGGCGTTGTGCTGCTCTATTCCTGTACCGACGGCTGTGATGGAGAGCTGGAGTCCCTGACGACCTGGGCGGAAACATTGCCGGTCGGACGTATGATTCTGACCAGCTACCCCACCATGAGCTGGCGCTACGCCGCCGTATCCTGGCAGCACCGGCTGATGATGAACTGCCTGGATACTGAAGCCATGCAGCACTTTTTCGACGACCATGTGGGCCTCGCACCGGAAAACATCATCAGCCCGCCGCCTGCCTCCTGCGAAGACACGGCTGCAGGCGGGGGCATGTAGTCGGGAGAGGCGGCAGCGCTTCGTCCGCCCCGCTATTCCTCCAGCTCCACCGCCGGTTCAGCCTCGGCGGGCAGCGCCACCGGCTCCACCCGGTCCAAATCCAGCACTGCGCCCAGCAGCTCCTCAAAGAGCTTCACCGCAGCACTGTCGCGGGCAGCGGCCATCGCGGCCGCCTTGCGCCCGCTGTCCAGCTCGCGCTGGCGCTCCCGGCCGGTCTTGCCGCTCTGATCTTCCCGCACCGACCAGGACTGAAAGCCCGTAAACCAGGGTGCAAAGTCTACATCCTTGATACTGCTCTCCACCAGGCTCTTGCTGCGGGCGCTGCGCACGCCCAGGACCAGCACCCCGCCTTGGTAGCTCAGGAAAGCCGCATCTTCCAAGAACCCGCGTGCCAGCTCCTTTTTCAGTGCCTCCCACGCATCTTCTGGGTTCTTGAAGCTGCGGGTCGGCCGGGCGGGCGCTGCCACCGGGCGCACGGGCGCCGCCGGGGCCACCGGAGCACGCACGGGTGCGGGCGGGCGCGCTGCAGGCGCAGGCGGCCGAGAGAATGGGGCTGGGGATGCGGTCACGGACGCCGGAGGCGCGGGCACCGCTGCCATGGTCACCGACGCCGGCGAGGCAACCCGGGGGGTGAAGGCCGCAGATTCACCGCTCATTTCACCGGGCAGATCTCCAGCGACAGGCCGCCTTAGGAGCGCCTCTCGCCCTCCGGATCGTCAGCGGGTTCACGTCCCCGTCCCTGGGCCGAACCCGGGCGCGGCTGCACCCCGGCGCCCCGCAGGCGGCGCTCCAGGTCCACGAGGCGATCGACCAGCGCGGTCACCGGCTGGGCCGGACGCACCGCCACCAGGCGGGCAACCGCCATCTCCAGGACGTAGCGGGGCCGCGAAGCCCGGGCCACCTGGTCGTGCACTTCCAACAACACCTGGAAGACCCGAGCCAATTGCTCGGCGGGCACACCTTCGACCACCTGCAATAGCTGGGCCTTCTCTTCTTCGGGAAGATCCAGGTGCTTCCGGGCACCTTCAGAGAGCGCAGCCAGCGCCGCATTGCGCACCAGCTCCAACAGCTCACTGGTGAGCTGCGCCATCTCGTAGCCGCTCTCGTGGACCTTGGCGATGGCATCCAGCGATTGGGAGCCATCACCCTTCAGAATCCCCGCAAACAGCTCGAACAGCACGCTGCGGTCCACCAGCCCCAAAATGTCCGCCACCTGGGCGTCGCTGGGGTTCTTCCCGCCAAAGCTGATCACCTGATCCAACAGGCTCTGGGCGTCGCGCATCGAGCCCTCGCCCGCCCGGGCCACCATGCGCAGGGCCTCCTCGGTCAGCTCCACACCTTCGGACTCGCAGATCAGCCGCAGGCGGGTGACCACAACTTTTTGGGGGATGCGCTTGAAGTCAAAACGCTGCACCCGCGACAGGATGGTCTCGGGGATCTTGTTTACTTCGGTAGTGGCGAAGATAAACTTGACGTGCGGGGGCGGCTCCTCCAGGGTCTTCAGAAGGGCGTTGAAGGCCCCCCGGGTGAGCATGTGCACTTCGTCGATGATGTACAGCTTGAAGCGGCCACGTTGGGGCAGATAGCGCACCCCATCCCGTAGGTCGCGGATGTCGTCCACCGAATTGTTGGAGGCACCGTCGATCTCGATCACATCCGGGCTGTTGCCCTGGAGGATCTCGATGCAGGGCACGCAGGTGCCGCAGGGGTCTGGGGTGGGGCCCTGGTCACAGTTCAGCGCCCGCGCAAAGGCGCGCGCAGCGGTGGTTTTGCCCACGCCACGCGCCCCGGTGAAGAGGAATGCGTGGTGGATTCGACCCGACGTAAGTGCATTTCGGAGGGTGCGGGTCACATGCGTCTGACCGGCCATCTCCTCCAGGGTACGCGGTCGCCACTTGCGCGCAATGGCGACATAGCCAGTGGTAGAGCCGGGGACGTCACTGCTGCTTTCGGACATTCTACCCTCGGCAAACAACGTCATATAAATGTGGGGCCGCGTGCGGAAGTGATGGCCGGGCACCCCCGTACCCCGTCCAACCATCACCGTTGCTACCTTTCAGTCCTGGCGGGGTTCATGGTCGTCCAGTCACAGGACCCGACCATCACTTCCGCACGCGACCACCCACAAGAATTCGGAGAGGGCGGGATTCGAACCCGCGTTACAGTTAAGTAAACACGATTTCCAGTCGTGCACCTTCAACCACTCGGTCACCTCTCCACAAATCAACGGAGAGGGTGGGATTCGAACCCACGGTAAGCAAAGCCTACAATAGATTTCGAGTCTATCGCCTTCGACCACTCGGCCACCTCTCCATAAATCAGCCTTTTTTCTGACGAAGCTCCCGAAAGAATGCTTTGAGCATGGCGGAGCAGGGCTCGGCGAGCACGCCTCCCTGCACTTCGTAGCGATGATTGAGTCGAGGATCCGCGCCGAGATTTCCCAGGCTACCCAGGTAGCCCCCCTTGGGATCCGCCGCCCCCCAAACACAGCGCCGGATACGCGCCAGCACCATCGCTCCCGCGCACATCGCACAGGGCTCCAGGGTTACATACAGACTGCAGCCTTCCAACCGCCAGCTTCCCTGCTGGGCGGCCGCTGCACGCAGTACATTCAGCTCGGCGTGACCGCAGGGATCCTGGTCTCTCTCTCGGGTATTCCACCCGATCGCAAGCTCCTGGCCCGTCGCACTCACCACCACCGCCCCAATCGGGACGTCGCCGCTGGGCACCGTCAGGTCAGCCACCTGAATCGCCCGCTGCATCCACTGGACATCCACTTCTGAAAGTTGCTTGGCTTCAAGCTGTGGATTTTCTACGTCAGAAAAATTTTTTGAGTTCATCAAAGAGCGCCCAGAGAATTTCACTCCTCCAGTCCCGCGAATCTATGCCGTCCACCTTGAGGCGTCAAGGCACCCGCGCTATGTCTCCGTATGGCCTCGTCCACCTCCATCAGAACCCGGCTGCAAGACTGGCTTCTTGGGCACATTCGGGCCTCCGTGCACCGCAGCCTCGCACCGCGCCGCGCCGACAGCCGGCAGCTTCATGCGGAGCTGCTGCTGCTGCGTACGCAGCTTGCCGCGCAGCGGAAATTTATCGAAAAGGAGCTTCAACGCCTGGACCGCTCCCCCGTGGATGCCTCCACTACGGTGCACGGCGCACATCGGCGGCACCCGAAGGTTCAGGAGATTTTTGCCTCCTACGGTCTGCCGGCCTGTTTGGACTGCGCCGTCGGCGCGGAGGAGAGCCTCCAGGAGGCCGCCTTCGGCGAAGATCTGCCCGCCGCACTTTTGATCGGAAGAATCAACGCACTTCTGCTAAGCCCTGGATAGCGTGAACCCGAGGGTGATATCCTAGGGGCGAGGCACGGATGACCAAGGCCCTGCACCTGCTCCCCCTGTCACTGGCGCTACTCTGGCTGCTCGCGCCCGCTCCTGTTGTTGTGCCCAAGTCCATCAGCGTGGAGGCGGCCGATGGCGTGCGCCTGGCCGCGACGGGTGGGGTGGCCAAAGCTTCCACCCGGGGCATCCTCTTCCTCCCCGACCGGGAGGGTCGGAAGGAGGACTGGCAGGCCGTGGCCGAGGCGGCCCTGCGCCAGGGCTTTACCGTCGTGAGCGTGGATCTGCGCGGCCAAGGTGCGAACATTGTTGGAGCACCACTTTCTCTGTCCAGCGAGCAGTACTATGCAATGACCCGCGATGGTCAGGCCGGGGCGGCCTGGCTGCGGGCGCAAGGGGTGCAGCGTGTGGCCGTGGTGGGGGCGGGCCTGGGTGCAAACCTGGGTATCCGAGTGGCCGCAGATGACCCGACTTTCCAGGCCTCTGTATTGGTATCTCCCGGCATCGAATATAACGGCATCACAACGAGAGATGCGGTACAGCGCTACGGGACGCGCGCCCTGATGAACGTGGCCGGGCAGCAGGACAGCTACTCGGCCCGCTCCGCAACGGCCCTGGATAGTCTGGCCACGGGCCCCAAAAGCCTGCTCCTCCTTCCCACTTCCGCCCACGGTACCGCGCTGTTGAACCGGGACCCAAGCCTTCCCGGTGCGATCCTGGGCTTTATCTCCCTCCATCTGAAGCCCTGATGCAAAGCCCCCCCCAATCCGACGGAGGCACCATGGAGAAACGGCGCCGGATCCTCTGGGTCGATGACGACGGTCCCGACCGCTTCCGCTACGCGGAGTCCCGCCTGAGGAAGGAGGGATGGGATGTAGAGTGGGCGCAGGACGTGTTCAGCGCGGCTCAGAAGCTGAGCGCGGACGCCTTCGACGGCGTGATTCTGGATCAAGAAACGCCTCTGGATCCAAACGACAGCCGCTCCCGATGGGCCGGCTGTATCCTCCTCCACTGGCTTCGCGGAAACTCCTCGCCTCCTTCCGGACTTCCCCCGCTGGAGCTGAGTCGCCACGGCCGCATCGCCCTGGCCGGTCGGCCGCACGTCGACAACCTGCGCTGCCCGGTGGTGGTGATCTCCGACTACGATGCTCCGGGCCTGATCACCTCCCTGCGGCTTGCCAGCCCGGCCGATGCGCAACTTCCGATTCTGCCCAAGCCCCTGAAGTTGGCCGATCTCCGAAGCCTTCTGGGAAGCTGGTATGCCTGAACCCGGTACGACAGACCTCCGGGTCTCGGTCGTGGAAAGGTGCTTCCAAGACACGCTGCTGAATGTGATGAAGTCCGCCCAGAAGCCGGGCTCCGAAGTGGAGCTGCACCTGGTTGGGCCGCTGCTGGAGTTTTTCTGCTCCTCGCCCATGCACGTCCTGATGGTACAGGCGGAACCTTCTGTTTCGGAGTCTTCGGACTCGGGCTCCGGCACGGGGCCGCTGTTCCGCACCACCCGCAGCAGTGGCGCGCGGGCGGAAGACCCGGAGCGTCCAGAGACGCTGGAGAGTGGGGCGCTGGGGGTGCTGATGGACTCCCTGGAGGATGCTCAGCAGCGCAACCAGCGCCATGAGCGCATCAAACGCGAACTTGCCGGCGGTGCCACCCAACAAAAAGGTGTGGATGTGCTCTCGGCCTCCCCCGACGGGGGCGAGCAGGCGCTGGTGCTGTGGAATGCGGTGCGGCGGGCCGACGGAGCCGTGCACCTGCAGGAAGCCTGGCTCGTTTTTTCTAAAGATGAACCTCCTGATAGTAGTAGGCTGGAGTGGTTCCGGGACAACCGCACCAGCCGCGAAACCCTGCTCCAGCACCTGATGGCGCTGCGGGCCCAGCGCCAGCTCCCGGAGCTGACGCGTCTGGTCAAGGAGCTGCTGGCGGCGGAGAGCGACCGGCTGGTAGACCGGCTCATGCGCGCCCGGGCGCTGCTGCGTACCCTGCTGTGGGAACAGGCCTTTCATGGCTCCAACCCTGGCTATCTGCGTTTGGCAGAGGATCTGGGCATCTGGGTGCTCCAGTCATTGATGGGCAGCGGCTGGGGGGAACGCAACTTTGGAGGGAGCGCCGGAAAAAGCAGCGTGGAGAACATCGCTGAGGCGCTGGAGGAGATCGGCCAGAACCTGGGCGAGAGCCAGCCGGTGGCAACACATCGCCTCCACTGTCTGTCGCGGGCGCTTACGGCCCTGCTGAGCCCTCGACCGGAAGAGGCGGAGGAAGAGGGGCAGCCAGGATTTGATCTGATCTCAGACGTCGGTACAGAAACCTCGGGCTGGCAGCAACTGGCGGCGTGGACCTGGATGCATGAGATCACCCGGGCCGTGGTGCAGGATCGAGGGGACTGGCTGGCCACGGACGTCGCCGCCTGGGAGACCCTGGGACACCAGACCTGCCGGTGGCTGGCCACCACCCTCTCCGATGCTGCCCGCGATGACCATAGCCGCTTTGGCGAGGGGGATCTGGCCGATAGCCGCAACTGGCTGCGCCTGTGGTTCTGCCACCAGCTTCTCGGCAAGGTGCTGAGAGGGCCCGATCGCCGGGTGATCGGCACCTTACGCCGTCAGCTCCTTGCAGATCTGGCCTATGTGCTCCGCGAGTGCCTTCGCCTCCGCCTCTTTGGGCGTAGGCCAGACTACACTTTCCAGCCGGCCGCTTTTGCAGCGGCCCTGCGCACCCTGATCGAGTACCACTCGGTGTACGAGCTGGGGCTGTCCGCCACGCACGACATCGCCCGGCACCTCTACGAGCTGGCAGAGCCCACCCGGCCCGATCAGCACGGCTTCGCGGCGCGGCACCTGCAACATGTCCTGGAGATGTACATCGCCGGGCAGTTTTTTTGTTCGTTGGAGGTGCTGGACGCCGAGGGCGAGCGCGAGGCACGTACCCTTGCGGGCGTGCTCGCGGCGCGCGATCAACCGGACGCGGTGCCCGGCCCGCAGACCATCGCCGACTTCCGGCAGGCCTTCAGCCTCGCCGTGCTCTTCCATGATGTGGGGCTGGTGTTGTTCCCAGACATCGCACCGCCGAATGAGCGAATCTGTCGAGAGGAACGGGACCTTTTGGGTGCGTTGCGGGCCGTGCAGGAAACGCTGCATGGGGCGGGCCGTGATCTGGTGCGCCGCTGCGTGGACGAGCTGAAAAAGGCGGGTTGGATCGACATCCACCAGGATCCCGACCTGAACCGATGGCTGGATGACCAGCTTGCCTCGGGCCAGCCGGATCATGCGCTATTGGGAGCGTGGTATCTGCATTGTACCTGTAGAAACCTACCGGATCTGAACCCTGACGTGGTGCGTGACGCGGTTCGAGCCGTGCTGCTGCACGGGGTACCCACACGCCCGATTCTGCTGGATGCAGAGGAGGGACAGGCCGATCCGGTGGCGGCCCTGCTGGTGGTCTGCGACGAGCTCTTTGAGTGGCTGCCGAACCAGTCGGTGGCGCCCTCTCCCAACACGGTGGCGCGCTCCCGCCACACCCTGGCCGCCGAGGACAGGCCCGTCCATTCCCGGACCCGCCGGGTGCGCCTGCGCGACCTGACCGTCCTGGCCGATGGGGAGCAGCTCTCGGCCGCCCTGCACATCGGCAAGAAGCGGCGCGGTCTGGGCTGGCCCGCGATCGATTTGGTATTAGAGCCTACAGAGTTTCAGGACGTCCCGGTGCTCCAGACCTGGCTGTCCCTGACCCAGAACCTGCGCCGAATCCGTCGCTCCGGAGCCGGCTTTGGCCCGATGATCACGGTGTACACGGAGATCCCGCCGCGTCTGCAAGACCTGAAGCTGCATGGCACCCGCGAGCTGCTGGAGCGTGTGGTGCGCTCCCCCTACGCGCGTCAGTTGCCGCTGGCCGCGTCGTTGGAGGTCTGGCTCTCCGACGACAGCCGCTTTCCCGATCCGCGCTCCCTGGAAGATCCCCAGCATCGCCCTCGGGATACCCGCCTCCGCGAGCAGTGTGTGGTGATCCGCGCCGAGGGGCGCGCCTTCCACACCCGCGATATCCGGGCTTCCTTCCCACAGATGCTGGAGATCGTAGATCGAATCCTTGCCGACCTTGAGGGTCGTCCGCGCTTCTGATCAGGCCCCCCGCCGGCGCACCCAGTCCAAGTAGGGGCCGTAGCCTGTCACCGGAAAGCCAACAATTTCAGGCACTTGATACGGGTGCAGCTCCTTGACCCGGCTCACAAAAGCAGTAAAACTGGCTTCTGGCACCTGAAAGATCGTCATCACCTCCGCCTCGTCATAGACTTTCCCTTCCCAGCGATAGATGGAGCGAAGCCCCGGCACCATGTTTCCACCGGCGACCAGACCTTCTTCCACCACCGTGCGTGTGACCTCTGCCGCCTTTTCCATTGTGGGAAAGGTCACAAAGGCAAATAGGACATCCGACATCAAGACCTCCGGGGAGCACCCATGACTCTATCGCCCCTGGCATCGAAACGCTGGCTGGCCGTGGGCCTTGCGGTCCTGGTCCTGCTGCTGCACTACCGCTGGATCCTGGAGGGTGGGCTGATCGGTGCGCCGCAGTCCGACATGATCCGTGGCCTGTGGGGTCTGGATGCCCAGGCACGGAGTTTTGCTCTCTGGACCGACCATATCGGCTTTCCTGAAGGCGTAAAACTGCTGGTGTTGCCCTGGTTCTCCAGCCTGGTGGTGGCGCCCCTGGTGTGGATCTTTGGCACACCATTTGTGTGGAACTTCTGGGTCCTCAGCCTGTGCTGGGCCAGCGGCTACTGTGCGGCACTTTTGGCACGAGAGCTCACTGGGAGGGCCCGATCGGGCTGGATCGTGGGCATGATGATGATCTCTCAGCCGATGATTTTTCTGGCACTCACCGACGGTACGCCGGAGAACGTCGCCCTGTGGGCACTGCCGCTCTTTTTGATGCTCCTGTACCGAGCGCAGCGGCAATGGACCTGGGGCTGGGCCGCCGGACTGGCCGCCACGGTCGTCGCCATGGATAGCCCCTACCATGCCATTTTTGCAGTGCTTCTGGCGCCGCTGACCCTCTTTGGAGAACCTGCCCCCCGGAATGTGCGTTTTCGCGGCCTATTGTTGACCACATTCACTTCAGCACTGGGCGCCGGACTGGTGGCGTTGCTCTACTACGGGCTCCCGGTCTACTCCACACCGGACTCCAACCCCGGCAGCAATGCGGTCCACCTGCAGAACTGGGTCCAGTGGGAGAAGGGCACGCTACGCGAACCCTGGGACTGGACCTTTTCCCCCTCTTTTATCCCTATCACCACCCTTGTCGTTGCGACGATTTTGAGCCTGTTCAACCCACGGCGTGCGCTGCCGTGGGTAGCGGCGGGGGTGATCTGCCTGGTGCTGTCGCTGGGCCCGGACATCGCCAATGCCAACATCCTCTCCGATCTTTTTGGGCCCCCCGGGCAGTACGTCGGCAGCACCATCGCCAGCCTGCACTCCGAATACCCGCTCCCGGTGGTTCGTTTTTTGAGGCGCTGGCTGGTCCCCGCCGCCCTGGGCTTCGCACTCGCAGCCGAGCTGGGGATCGCAGCTTTCCCGCGCTTTTTGTCCTTCGGCCCCCTGATAGGTTTGGGCATGGTGGCCGTATCGGTGTGGCAGACCAGCTACCCCTTCTACCTGCCACTGTCCCACCCGGTCCGCCCGGAATCCACGGCCTTTATCGCCAACCATGACTCGGATGGTGCGGTGCTGATCCTGCCCATGACCCGCGCGGCGCTGCGATTGCACCAACGGGACGAGCTGCCTGTTTTTGCATCCCTGGGCGAAGGTCTGTCCTCCGCCTCTGAGCTGTGGCTGCAAGTGGGCTTCCGGCGATCGATGGTGTACTCGCCCACGGGGCTCATCACCATGCAGGTGCGAAGCAAGCGACCTGAAGAATTCCGAACCTTCATCCGTGATCTGGACGATCTCACCCTCCCGCAGACCATCGGGGCCGAGCCGCCGCCCTCCGCTACCTCCGGCTTCGATCTGAAGAAGCTCAGTGCGCGAAAGATGGTGGAAGGAGGCGTTAACTTCCTCCTCATCGACGAAGCAGCCTTCGGCACCTCCGGCCTCGAATTACTCCGCAAGAGTTTTGTGGAGCTGATCAAGGAGGAGCAGCACTTCAACGACGGCACGGGCATCACCGTCATGGTGCTCGGCGAATAGGCGCCTTAGAGGTAGCCGCGTCCGATGATGACTTTTTCCAGCGCGTAGCGGTCATGAAAGACGGTCAGGCGCCGAATCAGGTCGTCGATGGAGCGCAGGTCGGCGCGCCCCAGATCGAAGTGGTAGACCACCACGCGGTAGTCCGGCTGCACCTCGGGGTCGGAAACATAGTGGAAGCGACCGGAGTCCGAGTGGCCAAAAGCCCCGTCAAAACCCGCGCCGTACCAGTCTCCCACAAGCTGATCCATCGCGTTGATCGCCGCCTTCCCCGGGCTCTTAAGCGCAAAGAGGATGGGGAGCTGATCCCAAGGCGCCTGCGAGGACACCCGCAGGTCAAAGGGCAGGTCCCGCCAGGCAAAAAGGATGTTGGTGCGGGCCAGCGGCTGGTAGTCGGCCAAGGCCACCACCATCGGCTGATCGCCCACCTGACCGACCTGACCGGTCTGCGGATCCACCAGGTCCACCCGCACGCCCGCATAGGGACGCGCCCCGTCGGGAATGGACGGTACAACCCGACCATCCGGCCCACGCTTCATGCGGGCCGCCTCAGCGATCCAGCCCAGCTTCTCCTGCTCGGCGGCGTAGTGGTCGAACATCGACTTGTAGGAACCCTGGTGCGCCGCCAGAAACTCGCGGGGATGGATGTCCTCGCGACGGAATTTTTGAATATTTTCCAGAAGTGACTTTGCACCCTCGATGAAGGGATCTTCGTCGCGATCTTCCTCGATATAGGTGGCCAGCTCCTTGCAGCCCTCGTCCAGGAGCCCCCAGGCCAGCAATGCATAGGCCATACCGGCTCGCGCGCGAGGTTGGCCTGGATTAAGCTGCAATACCCGCTGGTAGGCCCCCACAGCGTTTGCCACATCCCCCAGGTCCTCACAGGCGGCCGCTGCGGTGAGCAAAAAGCCCTCCAGCATGGTTGCGGCCTGATCCCGGCGGGCCGGATCCGCAAGCTGTTCTTCGGCCCGGGCAATCGCCTCTTGGACCAGCCGAAAACCCTGCTCCGACTCCCCAAGCTGCAATTGCACCACCGCCAAGGCGTGCAGAAGGTCGGCCCGATCCGGGGCCGCCTCTACCGCCTCCAACAAAAGCTTGCGTGCATCGCGGGGATCTCCCTCGTTCAGGATCTTCAGGGCCCGCTCGGCCAGCACATCCGGGGTATCGCTCACAGAGGCTCCACTTCTCATTCAGCATAACCCAGCCGGGATGATACGTGGAGACAGCGCTGGGAGAGTGGATGCGGTTGAGGCTCTGGTGGACCGTTGTGTTGTGTCTTGTGCTACTGCCCATCCTGGGGGCCAGCACGGACAATTATCCGGGGCGCATCCTGGCCATGTATGCCTTCCGACTGGACATGGGCTGGTCGGGGATGATCCATGACGCCGCACGCGTAAAATCCGCCTATGAAGCGGCGTGTGACGCCAAGTCATCCAACGCCTGCCGCTACGATGCCTGGGTGGGGCCCGAGGGCGGCTCCCTGGCCAAAGCGGTGGACACCATCGGCAGCCGCTGCCCCTCAGAGCCCCAGGCCTGTGTGGTGGTGGGCTTCGCCAATTCGCGCGATGAGAAGGGCAACCTTCGCAGCGACAACCCCATGCTACCCGTGGCCCTGGACGCCTTCAAAAAGGCCTGCAGCCTGACCTATCCCCCCGGCTGCGCCCACCTGGGCGAGCTCTACCTGTACGGCGCCGGGGTACCGGCGGACCCCAACCAGGCCGCCCGGCTGTTCGATGAAGCCTGCGACGCCGAAGATCCCTGGGGCTGCTATCTGGCCGCGACCATGGTGGAGGAGGGCAAGCTGGGCAGCCCCAACCCCGCCGCCGCGAAGCCCATCTACGAGGCCGCCTGCAAGCAGAACATCCCCCACGCCTGTGTACGTTTGGGGATTATCCTTGAAAAAGAGGGACAGTCCTCCGCTTCCGTGTACCAAAGTGCCTGTGATGGTGGCTATGCCGGCGGCTGCTCCGCCTTGGGTTCTGCCTACCAGAACGGAAAGGGTGTGACCGCTGACCCGAAGAAGGCCGAGAGCCTGTTCAAGATGGCCTGTGATGCAGGAGATATGCCTGGATGTACCGGCCTTGCAGGCTTCCTGGAGGAGAAGGGCGATCAGGCGGGCGCCGCAGCGATCTACGAACGTACCTGTGCGGCCGGCGACGCGCGCGCCTGCGGACAAATCGGCAAGTTGTACCTGAAGGGTCAGGGTGTAAAAGAGGACAAGAAGAAGGGCCTGGAGCTGATCACCCGCGCCTGTACCCTGGGGGACGGTGAAGGCTGCGACGCCCTGGGGCAGGCCTACGAGGCAGGCTCCGGGGTATCCCCGGACATGACCCGCGCCGCCAGCCTGTACGCCAAGTCCTGCGAAGCGGGGAGCGGAAGAGGCTGCTACCACCTCGCAAAACTGCACCAGACCGGCAAGGGGGTTCCCGCCGATGCCCGCAAGGCAGGCAGCCTCCTGGAAAAAGCCTGCGCCCTGGGTCATGGAAAGTCCTGCTCCTTACTTGCAGAAGCCTACATGACCGGCAACGGGGTCACCGCGGATCCCGCGCGGGGCATCGTGCTGCTGAAGCAGGGCTGCGATGCGGGCGAAGGCGACAACTGCGCGCTGTTGGGCCAGACCTACGAAGAAGGGAAGGTCGTACCCAAAGATCTGATCGCGGCCCTGGGCTACTACGAACGGGGCTGCGCCAAGGACTCGGGGAAGGCCTGTGTGGGCGCCGGGATGATGTATGAGAAGGGGATCGGGGTCAACCCCAGCTACCCACTTGCCGCAAAACGCTACACCAAAGCTTGTAAAGGCGGAGCCGAACAGGGCTGCGTGGCCCTCAACACCATCGCATTTCCCGCCCGCTTCGAAGAGATTCTCGCCCAGGCCTTCAGCTCGGACCAATGCCAGGTCTGGTCGGTGAGCCAGGAGAACCCCGACGACAACCGCCAGCTCGCCATCTTCCAGAAGGACCGCCTGCAACTGCTTGCGGGTCCACGAAAAGGGGAGTACAACGCTGGAAAACCCACCAGCCGCTACGAACAGAACGGCATGGTGCGCACGGGTATCTCCACCTGGACCCTGGGCGAGGGCAAGGCCGCGCTCAGCATCCAGCACCTGGAAGCCTGGAACCCCGCTGAAGGCCCCGTCTCCGACTTCCCCGGCGCCAATGCCTACTCCAAGGATGTGATGGGCGATCAGGCGCTGGTTTTCAACCGCGACGAGTACACCCTGGAGCGCAAAGGGGAGACCAAAAAGGCCACCTGCAGCTTCCCCGGTGGCGTCACCCAGCTAAGTGCCGAGAATTGCTCCGAAGTTCAAGCATTGATCGCGGGGCAAATGCTGTCCGAGTGCAAATAGCAACCGACGTGACTCACTCCAGAGTCACGTCGCAACCAAAACTCACTCGCGAAGCAAGCGCCTCAGGACTTCTTCCCAGTCTCCCTCATCTTCCGTGATGACCAGCACGCCCTGAGCCTCGCCCCAGCGCTCGCCGGACTCCGGGTGAATGTCCAGCTCGGCGTACCAGGCCTCCAGCTCTGCCCGCACCGCAACATCTGCGGTGCCGTGCGGGGCCGCGAGGTGCTCCCAGAAGATGCGACGCCCTGCCCGGTCCTCAAAGCGGAAGGAGGGCCAGCGGGTCGCGCCATCCGGCCCCTCCACAGGGGCCTGATAGAGAAACTGGATTCCCTCCTCCAAAAGGCTCTCGGCGATGGTGTGCTCCGCGCCGGGACGCCCCGGAACGGGAAGCTCCGGCGGCGCCGGTGGCACATAGAGGTTGGTCAGACGACGGCCTCGATCGGAAAGATCGGGGTACTCATCACGAAAGATCTCGTCCGCAGGGCCAGGATGGAAGATGATCACCTGCTCTGTTGCCGCCTGTAGCGCGGCATAGACCATCTCGCGGGTGAGCTGGCCGGCCTCGGGCACCACCAGCAGGCAGCGGCGGCAGCTCCGGTGCTGCGCCCAGCGCACCGAGAGGGCCCAACCCAGCGAAAGGGGAGGATCTTCATCAAACTCTTCGGGCCGGAAGCCATAGCGATAGGCAGAGCCAAAAGCAGCCTCCAGCTTCCAAGGAGGCAGGTTGCCCCCTGGATTCTGCCCCGTGAGCATGCCCACTGTCCCCGCCACCAGAGGCGGCGCACCGGCGGCCGGCGCCACGTCGATCCGCCGCCCGTGGCGCCGGACCACCACCCGGTCCCCCGGACGAAGGCCCTGCGGACCCACCGGAGGCAGCGCACCATCCGCGACAGGAAATCCGCGAAAATGCTCCTGAATCCGACGGTTCAGGTCGTCCACCCCCATGCTGCCGCCACGTTGCGGCGCCAGGATCAGCCAGTCGCCGGGGTCCACCCGGTTGGCGAAACCGTCCACATCCGAGGCGCCATCCAAACCCAGGAGGTTGGAGAGATTATCAAAGACCTTCGCCCAAAGATCGTCGTGGTCCTTCCAACCAACAAAGCGCACCCCATAGTGGGCTGGCACCTCGCGCGCCTCGGCCGCCCCCGCCGGAAGGGAGCGTCCCCGGAACCAGTCGGCCACACGAAGATTGGGCGCTCCCTTCAGGCGAACGTGCAGCTCGGCATAGCCCGGCGCAACGCGAGGAAAGGAGGATGCGGGCGGAGAAAGAGAGGCACACAGGTCTACAAAGGGACAGCCCGGTCCCGACGGCAAGGGCAGAGCCGGATCGCCCACCAGGATCAGCCGATCCAAGGGCTCCATCGCATGCAAAAAACGTGCCATTTGCTGTTCGGAGAGCTGCGAGCTGTGGAAAAGAACCGCAGTCTTCCAACGTTCCCGGCGACGGGGAATATGCTCCAGGGCATGGACCTCCACACCTTCCGGTAGCCACGGCAGCGGCAGGGTCAGCTCGGGCGCAAACACCGCCACCGGACCGGCCACCCGGAAAAAGAGCGATAGAAGCCGCTCCACGTCCGTGCCGGGCGGACCGACCAGCACCGTACATCGCGACGCCCACAGCTCACGAAGTACAGCTTCGCGCTCGCGAAGTGCCCGATCGTGCAGGGCGCCGCTCAGGCCCAGCTCGGCCAGGAGCGCGGTCCAGTCCGGTGTGCCGGAGCGGGGCCGGGGTGTCCGGGGCGGAGGAGTACGCTCGATGGGCGGGGAGGAAGGTGCTGTTTCCACCGGCGGAGGGGCCGGAGGGGGACGCGGAATCGTCGTAACCGGTGGAGTATTTGCAGCCGGAGGCATCGCCACGACGGAGGGGCTGTCCGGCGTGGGGGCCTTCTCCTCTTCCGGTGCTTTGTTCCTCTCGATCCTCGGGCGGGGCCAGCCGGACTTGAAGCCGATCTGCGGAGGCTCAGCAGCGACCACCACCGGCGGCGGAGCGGGGGGCTCCGGCTCGGGACGGCGCGCCGCCTTGCGGGCAGCAAAGGAGATGACCCGGGCACCGTCCTCCTCAGAAGGAGGGGAGGGAAAATGATTGGAGGAAGGTGTATTGTCGGGCATCGCCGCAGGCCCGGCGGCGGCCGAGCCGCCGAGCGGGCTTGGCGCGACCGAGAGGCGCTCACGGGCATGGGCGTCCAAGGTGCTCACATCCACCAGCACGGGCGCGGGGGGCTGCTCGGGCACAACGTCCAAGCGCCGCTGGGCCCGGCGGCTCAGGTGGTTGCGGATTCGCTTCCCTGCAGCCGCCAAGGCCACAAGTTGAAGCGCCGGGCTGCCGTCGGCCAGCTCCACCTGCACCATCCCCCAGGGCGCATCCTCCTCCAACGGCGTGGTCAGCACCAGCTCTGGCGTCAGGTGGCAGGGAGGATCCAGCTCCACCTTTTCCGCCTCCTCCACCAGCTTTTCTACCGGAAGCAGGGTGTGCCCCTGCTCGGCGGCGCGACGCAGCAGGTGGCGCATCAGTGCGCGAATTCGACGCGGATCCAGCGGTGAGAATGCAGCTTTATCGGTCTTTCCAATCGAAACCAATGAAAATGTTTCCGTTCGCTCCTCGTCAAACTCCTCGTCAGCAGGCTCCCAGGCCAGCCCGCGATCCACCAGCGGCAGCGGAACCTCCGGCAGGAGGTAGGGGTCCTGCAGCAGCTGGGCATCGTCCGGCTCGGTCCGTCGGTTGTAGAGCTGGTTCACCTGTTCCGGGCGCAGCGAGAAGCGAGCGAGCAGCGCCAAAAAGGCCTTCCGCTCCTCGGAAAGTAGCTGCCAGGCCAGGCCGATTCCCGGTGGAAGGAGGCCGCCCAGCTCGGCGGGATCCGCAAGCGCCGCCTCCACACGCTCCCAATGGGGACCACTGCCCCGCTCCAGCCCGGCCAGCACCGCCGGCCCGTGCCGCAGGCCCAGCGCACGCAGAGCGGAGGCAGCCCCGGGCGAGTCGCCCCGCCACTCGCGCAGGCGAAGGCGCTGGTGGCGCAGCCAGGGCAGCGGCGAATAGCCTTGGGATTGCTCCAGAATCCGCTCCCAGCAGCGCTCGGCTGCGGTCATCAACGCCCAGGCACCGTCGTGGTCTAAAAGCGTGGCTTCCCCCTTCAGGTCCAGCTCGGGCGGCACCGGACAAAGGATGGCCGCCTCCGGGTGCTCCACAAACTGGTCCAGAGGAAAGACAAAGCCCTGCTTTGCAGCGGGACGAATACTATGTTCGACCGCCCGATAGGGAAGCAGGCAAGACCAATCTTCGGCGTCTTCGGTCTCGTAGCTTTCTGGAGAGCCCAGATCCTCTACCCGGCCCACCCCCACCAGGATGGGGCGACCATCGGTGACCATGGGTGCGTTTCGGCAGTACAAGAAAATTAGAGATTCACCCGGACGAATACTCGAAAAGAAGCTGTCTGCCAGCACCTCCTGGTTGGCCTGCCGCTCCACCCGATCGCTGCCGGGGGGCTCGTCCATCGGCCGAAAACGCAGCGCGTAGCGGGCAAAAACTCCCTCCTCTCCAAGCGCCTCCTTCAGGCGCAGCCAGCGGGGCGCCACCGCCACCGACCAGGGCGGCAAGGTGACGGTGGTACGCTGAAAATGGGCGTACTCCGGGCGTAGACGCAGCGGGTGCTCTTCCATTCGCAGGCGCGGCATGGGCTGCATAAACTCCCAGTCCGGGCTCTGCCAGGGAACCTCAACGGCGAGATGTGCCAGTGGCAGGATACGCATATCAGCGCCTCACTACGCGAACTTCACTGCCTTTCACCGCATCAATCTTCCTGACCTGCACCTGCACTCCAATGCGCTCATGTAGACCGGCGACGTGGGAGACGATGCCCACCTGCCGACCTTCGTCGGACAGGGCTTCCAGCGCGGACAGTGCCATATCCAGCGTCCGCGTATCCAGGGAGCCAAAACCTTCGTCAATGAACACGGTTTCTACGCGGGTGCTGCGATGGCTTGCGAGGTCGGCCAGCGCCAGCGCCAGCGCCAGGGAGGTGAGAAAGAGCTCCCCCCCCGAAAGAGAGGATATCGGCCGAATTTCCTCGCCCATGTACCGGTCGATCACCTGCAGGTTCATGTCGCCTTTGGGCTCGTTCTTGGGGTTGGGCGCTTTGGACAACCGATAGCGGTCGTTGAGGAGTCCCAGGTTGCGGTTGGCAGCAGCAATGAGCACCTCCAGGGTAAGTCCCTGGGCGAAGGCTCGGAATTTCTGGCCATCTGCGGAGCCTATCAGGTCGGACATCTCCGCCCACTTGCGGGCGTTCGCCTCGGCGACGGCGAGCTGCGGCAGCAGCTTTTCCAGGCGTTCTTGCTGGTCGTTGTCCCGACGTAGGGAGGTCTGGATGGACTGGATCTGCTCCTGTCGAAGCGCCCGCTGCTGCGGGCCCTCCGCAAGATGCTGCTGCGCAGCAGCAGCATCCAGGGGAGGAGGTTGCTGTCGGTGCTCCTCCACCAGGCGCAAACAGGTGGCTTTTTCGCCCCGGGCCGTCGCCTCGCGGTTGCGCCAGGCGGAGATCTGAGCCCGACTCTGCTGGATCCAGGCCCCGTCGTGGGAGAGGATGCGACGGATCTCCGCCTCGGGGCGGCCGCCAAGAACTTGTTGCAATGAAACACCCGCAGCACCATGCTGCATGGCAGCATCCCGCTCCTCGCTGCGTGTGGTTGTCAGCGCCTCGGTGGCAGCCTGGTGGGCCGCCCGCGCCCCAGCCAAGCGGTTCTGTGTGAGATTCAGCGCATCTTGGGCGGACTTCTGGGCGCCTTGGGCCTCTTTCTCCACCCCATCGACCGGTCGCCCCTCAAGCTGCCCGGCCCGCTCCACCCGCAAGGCGGCAAGCTGCTTTTCGCGCGAAACCAACAAGACCCGTGCATCGCGGGCGGTCTCCTCCAGCTCGGCCAGACGCTCTTGGAGGGACTGCACCTGAGCGGCCAAGCCGAGCAGCTCCGTCTGGAGTCGTTGTTGCTCCACCTGTTTCTCCTTCCAGGCGGCTACCCCGCTCCGCAGCCGTGCCGGGCCATCCTCTCCGCGCAGGTCCTCGGGAAGTGCGCTACGGTTGGTTTCCAGGTCCTGCTGAAGCTTTGCCAGGTCGCTGTCCATGCGCTCTTTCTCACGAACAAGCTGCTCAAGCTCCCGATGAGCAGCCTCGTCGGCGGTGCGTGCGCTGTCCACCACGGCTGTGGTAGCGGCGTGCTGACGCCGCGCGAGGCCCGCTGCCTTTTCGGCGCGATCGGCCAGCTCAAGTTGCTCGATCAACACGCCGATCTCGCTGCGTAGCTGCCGTTCTGCCTCAGCCAACTGCGCAGCCAGATCCGGTCCGGGCGGCAGCTCGGCGAGGTTCTGGGACATTTTCCACTGGGCGATGTCTGCCCGCAGCCGGCTGCGCAGAGCATCACGACGCAATCGGAGCTCGGCGAGCCCCACGAACAGCGGCTCTATCTGGCGGAGGGCGTGCTTTTCGAGGCTATCTTGCGCGGCGATCTCTTTCTGGAGCTGCTGCTGGGTGCGCTCCAATGCCACAAACTCCGCGCGTAGATCCCGACTCATCTGCTCCAAGGGCCGATGGGCCCAGGGATGTTCGACTGCACCACAGAGGCTGCAGGGCTCACCGGGGCGCAGGGCCGCCCGCCGGGTAGCCAGCTCCTCAAAAGCTACAGCCTGATCGCGGTCCTTTCGCGCCTGATCGATGCGGGGTAGCAGCGCGTCCAGCTCGACCTGCAAGCGGCCACGCTGCTGAGCGGCACCGGCCGCTTCCTCCTCCATTTTCTTGCGCCGTGCCTCGTCCTGCTCCTCTTGCTGCTTCAGGCGCAGTCCCTCCACGACTTGCTGTTGTAGCGCTACAACACCCTCCAGTCCGCTCTGAAATGCCGCCTGCCGGCGCCGAAGGGGGGTGGGGTCCAGGCAGAGCGCCTCTGCCGTCGCCAAACTTTCCCCGTCGCTTTTCAGGCGATCCCGAGCCTCCGAGTGGGCACGCTGTGCTTTTTCGGCCAGGTGCTGCTGCGCCTGCAGCCGGGGCCGCAGGCCATCCGCCTCCAGCTTCAGGTCCTTGCTGCGCCGCAACAACAACAAACCGTCCTGCAAAATCTTCTCCAAAAGCGCGACATCAGCGGCCCGCTGCTCCCAACGCTGCTCCATCTCCAGCCATCGGTCCACCTCGATCTGCTGCTGAACCCGCTCCGCCCGACCGCGCTGCATTGCAGCAAGATCATCGGTGGCCTTCCGAAGCTGGGCGCTGGCATCAGAATGCTGCTTTGCAGCATTCTGATGGTTGGCCTCTGCGACCCTCAGCTCCCCGTCCAACCGGCGGGCTTCCTCCAGGGCCGGCTGTAGCTGCGTCCATGCAGCTTCCACCTGCTGCTGCTCGGCGACGGCGCGGCCAAGCGCCCCCTCCAAACCCCGCACGATCCCTAGCTCTTTTCCAACGTTGACCTCCTCTTTTTGAATGCGCTCCTGCACTTTCGCCAGGCCGCGTGCCGCCTCCTCCACCCGCCTCAGCGGCTCCCGGCAGTCCTCGGCTGCCTCCACCGCCCGGATCTCCGCCTCCAGGCCCGCCAGCGCCGGCCACTCTTGCTGCACCACAACAAGAGCCGCTTCAGCACTTCGCAGCCGCAGCAGGCGCTGCTGCTCCTCCTGAATCCACCGCTGGGTGGCCGCCGCCTGCTCCTGGCGCTGCTCCAGCAGCCTGAGCTGCTCCATTTCCACGCTCAGCAGCTCCTCCAGGTTGTTGCGGGCTTCGGGCTCCAGAACCTCACACTCCCCGCGCTCCTTCAGCAAGCCCTGCAGCGCTTGGTTCGCGTCGCGTGCCCGATCAAAAGCCAGCCGAGAAACATGGGTATAGAGCACCTGTCCCGTCAACTTCTCCAGCAGCAGCGAGCGCTCGTCATAGCCCGCTTTCAAAAAGGCCGCGAAGTCCCCCTGAGCCAAAAGTACAGCACGGCGAAACTGATCAAAAGACAGGCCCACCTTCTCCACAATCAGCGCCAGGCTCTCGCGCATGGTGCCGCCGGAGATCAGGCGCCCGCTGGCCTCGTCGTACAGGCGCAGGGTGGGCTCTTGGAGCTTTCCATCTACCTTTTCCCGCGCCCGCCGCACCTCCCACTCGCTGCGGTAGACCTTGCGATCCTTGCCCAGAAAGCGCAACTTGATCCAAACTTTTGCGGTACCACGGCGCATCAATCCCGCCGGGTCTTTGCTGCTCAGCTCACCCTGCGCCCCCGTCCACACCCGCCCGTCGTCCTCGGTGCGCGGGGTGGAATTGTACAGCGCCAGACAGATCGCATCGAGAATGCTGGACTTTCCCGCACCGGTGGGCCCGGTGACGGCAAAGATCCCCGCCTCGCGCAGGGGGGTCTGATCAAAGTGTACCGAGAACTCGGGGAGGCTGGTGAGGTTTTGGGCTTCAATGGAGAGGATTTTCATCGCTCCGCCTCCTGCACCGCCAACAACAGCTCCGAAAAGGCCTCGCGAAGCTGCGGGGAAAGCGGCTCATCCCCGTGGCGCTGCCGCCAGCGTTGTTCAAAAACCTGCATCGGAAGCAGGTCTTGTAGCTGAATACCCGACTCAGTGCTGCGGAGCTCTCCCTCTCCCCACACCTCGGTTAGCTTCACCAGACGGGGCAGGCGGTCTTTCAGAATTCCCGCCAAGCGGGTCCACAATCCCAGACTCCGGCTCACTTTCTCCACCCGCAGCTCCAGGAAGGGCCGCTGCCAGACCGGGGTCGCGCCCGCAGGGGGCTGCCGCTCGGCCCAGGCGATCACGTCGTCCACCGAAAAAGCCCTGGTCTTCGATGGCAAAATCAGAAGCTCTGTCCAACGGGGTAGCATCAGCGAACGCACCTCGCGCACCGCGCCCTGGTCGACCTCCACCAAAAGGACCCGGCTTTGATAGTCTCCTTCCCCCAAATCAAAGGGCAGCGGCGCCCCCGGATAGTGAAGGCGCCCGGCGATCACCTGGGGCTTGTGCAGGTGCCCCAAGGCCACATAGCCAAAATCCGCGGGAAAGCAGTCCGATCCGATGGACTCCGCACCGCCCACCAGCACCCGCTCGCTGCCCTCGGAGCGGTCGCTGCCCACAACAAAGCAGTGGCCGGTGGCCAGCTTCAGCGGCGCGCCGCGCTGCTGCAACGCAACAGAGAGGTGCGCGTAGAGCGCAGCGGTGGCCTCCGGCATGGAGAGGTGGCTCAGCTCGTCTGGAAAGTCTGCCGGGCGCAGGTAGGGAACTGCCGCAACCCACGCCTCCACCCTTCCCTGGCCATCTGCCAGCGGCACCAGGATCCGCTCCAGATCCAGGTCGGCCAACCGATGCCCGTCGCCCCGGTAGGGCAGGCAGCCCACCATGCGGATATCCAAGGCAGAAAGCAGCGGCTCCGCGGCATCCAGGCGCGCCGCCGAGTCGTGGTTCCCCCCCACCAGCACAATGCGGGTGCGCGGATGGAGCGCCCGAAGCCGCCCAAGGAAGCCGTAGAGCAGTTGCTGCGCTGCAGCAGAGGGGTTGGAGGTATCAAAAAGATCGCCTGCCACCAGCAGCACATCCACTGCCTCGGCTACAATCCGGTCCAGGAGCCAGTGTAGAAAGGCGCGATGTTCCTCCTCTCGGCTCCAGTCGCGCAAGCTGTGGCCCAGGTGCCAGTCCGAGGTGTGGAGAATTTTTAATGGCATGGCGCCCGTATAACTCTCTTTGGGGGAGCGGCAAACGCGGGTGCTTCACTGGATGAAGCACCCTGTGGAGCATCACCGCCCGGCTGCGATCAACCCAGGATTCCCCGATAGACTTCGCCGGCGGCCACCTCAATCCGACTGCGAATTCGCAGTGGCAGCGGACCGAGCAGGCCCTCGGCCAGGCCGAACAGCCGCTCGCGACGCCCCTCCTCGCCCATCACCTTGCCATCGGGAATTCCCTCCAAAATCCACGCGCGTTCCTGCTCTGTCGCCAGCCCCAAAAAGTCCTCGGGCAGAAAGACCTGTGCCTGCGTCTGCCCGGCCTCTTTCAGAAGGCTGCGGCAGCGCGGCAGGTGATAGGCCGCCGTCAGCAGCCAAACCGGCTCGCTCGGGAAAAGCTCTGCCGTACGCTGTACTTCCGCGCGGGTGCTGCGGGTACGCTCCTCCGCCACGACCGCTGCGATCGGAACCGCCAGCTCCGACAGCAGCCCACAGACCAGCCGCGCGCCGGACTGGTCCTGTCCGCGCATACGCGCCTCCAAGGTCAGTATTCGGCAGCCCGTGGCACGATACACCGCTGCCGCCGCCGCCGCCCGTGCCCGCAGCTCGCGCCGACCTCGCGCCGCATCCAGCCGCAACTCCTTGCCAAGCACCACCACCGCCGCCGGCATCATCCCAGGACCCGCTCGGCCGTTTCCCGCACCAAACGCCGGGGATCTTTCAGCCACTCCTGCGTGTTGACCCCGGCCATCGCCAGCACCCCCAAGGCGTTCGCCGCCTCCAACTCCGGCGCAACACGAACATGCTCGGTAAGGGCCGGCACTGCCACCGGTCCAAAGCGCGAGAGTGCATCCATCGCCGCAAGGTAGAAGCCCCCAAAGGCCGAGCCGTGCGTGTCACCCAGGTGCCGGATCAGCACCGGGATCGCCGCATGCGCCTGTAGCTCCCCCAGCGCCTCCAAAAGGTCCGTACGAACGGGATACTGGATGCCCAGGCCCGCCCCCGGCCGCCCTTCAAAATCACGGGCTTCAATGTCCAAGGCGCGAAGCAACATCGGCCCCGCCTCAGCCAGCCCCAGCCGCCCCAGTGCGATCGCGCACAGACGACGCTGCGCAAAGCCGCGCCCCGGGTCCACGTCCGTGGCAAAAAGGGCCTTCCGCAGCAGCGGAAGACCCCTGGGATCCCCACACAGACCCAGCGCCATGTGCAGGCTGTGCTCTTCCCGGCGGCCGGCGGACAAAAAGCGCGCGGTCAGGACGGAAAAATCGTCAGGATGCTGCAACGCAGCAAGTTCCAGGAGGAGACCGCGCTCCTCCACCCCCTCGGGAGGCTTCAGGAGCTCCGCCAAGCGCTGCTCCCGCAGCTCAGCACGGGGCCGATCGCCCAGGGACTGCCGGAAGCGCTCCACAGGTGACTCCCGTCGAGCGGCTGCAGCGGGCTCCTTCCATCCGCTCCAGGTGGGCAGGCGGCGCCGATGGAAGCTGTCCAGGCGGGCCTCCAGCGGGGGCCGAGGCGCCCCCAGCCGCGCCAGGGCCACACAGAGGCTCAAAATGCCCTCTTCGGTACGCTCGCGCTCCAGGGCCCGTTCCAGGTCAACGTAGCCCTCGCCGCGGTTGCCCAAGGCCGCTGCGGTCGCCCGCCGCACCGACGGGAAGGAGCTGCGCAGCCAGTCGTGGAGCTGGACGCGTAGCTGGGGGCGCTCACCGAAGCCGCGGATGCAGCGCACCTGCAGGGCCTCGCTGCCCAGCCGCAACCCGGCGTAGAGGCGAAGTGGCCCCTCCGGCTCCCCGATCAGTCGATCCCGCAAGGCCATGCCGCCTCATAACCGTCTTTTGACAGGAATGCGCGCCGATTCCCGCCCGAATGCGACCCCGCGCATCGCGGCGTGAATCGTCCGCACATCTTTTTCGTTTGCTTCCTATGGACAAGTCCCGGAAAGCATATGGATAAGATCAGGACAACTGGAGGGGCAATTGGAGTGAAAATCGCACTCATTTTTCAGGTATAAGGCATATACTCATAGCTTATCCATAGCTTATGGATGGGTATTGACAAGCAAAATGAATCTTTGAGGAAAACCCATAGAGATAGCGGTTTTTTCGTGTTGGCACCCACTATGGGCTGCGATACCTTTGGCTCCCCAAACAACCCCGCCAAAAAGAACCCCCTTCCTTCCATTTTTCCTCCACCGGGCACGACCCTGGCCGGGGTTGGCCGTGCCCGGTGTTTCCCTCCTTGTAGGGCTCAAAAATCCGAAGATCCGCTCGGCCCTTCATCAGCCGCCTCCTGTTGGGGCTGCTGCTGCTCTCCGCGCTGCTGCCACTGGGCTTGCCCCCGGTCTGCGGTCCGCTGTTGTTGTGGCTGAGCACTTTCGCCCCACCGGACCCAAGCTGCGGAGCCGGTCGTCCCCAGCACTGGTCGGCCCTGCTTCAGGGCATGGAGGTGGACTGTCCGGAGCGGCTGGTGGAGGGAGAGCGCAGCCGGTGGATGCTGCGAAAGGTGGCGGGAGACGCCGCTCAGCCCGTGCAGGCCCGGGTGAGTGCGCTGGGTGCGCTGGCCCGCGGCGGCGTGCCCGACGAGGAGCTGTTCCGCCGGCTGCTGTCCGGTCCTGAGCTGGCCCCTGGACTCCGTCGCGAGCTGTGGGCCTTCGCGGTGGAGAGCGACCCGGAACGCTGGGCAGAATGGGCCGTCGCGGCGGGGATCCACGGGCTTTGGGCCCGGGGACAGGCCCGCCTTTTTGCAGAGGGGGACCGGGGTGCCTTGGAGATTCTGCCCACCTTGGGGCGTACCGATCCGATCGTGGAAGGCTGGATCCAGGCGGGTCTGCAGGTGGACAAGCCCGCCTTGGCTCTGGCCTGTGAGCGGCGCAAAAACGGGCAGGTTCCTCTTGACTTTCCTTCGTCCTGGTGGACGGCGCTGCGGGCGCCGGAGTGTGCAGCGGGAGGTGGCCTGCTGTTGCGACGGATCCTCGAAGCGGAGGGACACCGGCAGCGGGAGGATCACCAGTCGCCGACCCCCTTGAAGCAGGGGGAGGAAGCGCTGGATTTGCTGTTCTATCGCAACGGGGCTGCGGGGGACCTGCTCCGAGAGGAGCTGCCCGCCATCGCCCGTTGGATCCAGGCCGGAGATCCGCTGCGGCGCTTGAAGGCGGTGCTGGATCACCCTGAGGCGGCGGGCCCGGCCACGGATCTGCTGGGCCTACCCTGGGAGGGGGCCGGTTCGGTGGCGAACGTGGCGGCAATGGCGTCGATGATCTTGGGAGAAAGTACCCTTCCGGTCGAGCTCAGCTACCAGGAGGGCGGCGTGAGCATGCGGCTGGACGAGGAGGAGCTGCTCGTTGGCCATCGCTGTGGCGAGGCGAGGCCCATGCCACCCGAGGGGGCCCTGGCGCTGGGGCTGGTGCAGGCGATGGGGAATGCCCTCCACACCGGGGACGCAGAGGCGGCGAGGGCCCAGGGGGAGGCCGCAGGCAAGCTGTGGTTGGCACCACCCACCCGCCTTGCGGCGCTCCTGGCCGCTGCGCTCGGCCCTGCACCCGGCGAGCTGGCTCCGGCCGGCAGCCTCGTGCTGCGTCTTCTTCCGCCGCCCCCTCCTCCGCCCAACGCGCGTCGGTCCCGTCGTTCCTCCCGAAAGCCGCCTCCGCCCAGTCCCGATCCCTGGTCGGTGGAGCGTCGGGAGGCTGAGGCGCTGGCACGGCCGATCCTGGGCGCTACCAATTCCGACGAGCGCACCTTGATGGCGGCCTGGGCGGAGCGCTACGGGAAACCGGTGCTGGCGAACCTGCTACTTCCCGACCTGCCCGGCTCGCCGGATGTAGTGTGGACTACCACTGCTCGCGCACTGGGAGAGCCGGTCGGGCAGCCGATAGTGGAGGACTCCCCGTGCAGACTGCCCTTCTGGGTGCGGGCCCTGCAGCCCTGATCGGGCCGTGCTATAGTCAGGGGGAGGGAAGGAGATCCACGATGGTATTCTGGCTGATGGCCTGCCTGCAGTCCGGTGTTGAGGACAGCAGCATTCGCAAGGAAGGCGAAACCGAATCTGGGGACAACACCGACTCCCGGGCCCATAGTGCGGACTCGCAAGCGGACTCGCGGGGCGACTCTGCGACCGAATCAAGCGTGGACTCCCCGACGGACGACTCCGGGCGCACAGACAGCCAGCCGGACAGCGGAGTAGACAGCGGTGTGCAGGATCTGGCACCGGACTTCCTGCTGGCCGATGTGAACAGCGTGTCGGCACGCTATGGCGAGCTGATTTCTCCCCGTGACTACCTTCAGCAGGTTTCCGGCTGGTACTTCATCCACTCAACGTGAGGCTACTGCCGTAGCCAGTTTGGCTACTTGGACCAGATGCAGCAGGAGCTGCTCGCCGACCGTCCCGACCTGCAAATCTCTTTCGTGGCCGTCAATGAAAAGGGCCATGAAAGTGGCAACTCCCTGATCCCCGATGTCAGCAGCCTGCCCATGGTCCAGGACGACAGCACCGCGCTGGTGTGGAGCAATTGGGGCGCCGTGTGGCGCGATGTGATTGTGTTAGATCAGGAAAGCCGTCCGGTCGCAACCTACAACCTCACCACATATAATCTGGCCACGGCAGAGAACTACGAGCTGGTGAAGTCCGAGTTGATCCGCATCGCCGAGGGCAACTGAGGCGGGCGCTCAGCCGAGGGCACCCCAAAGACCCACCCCCAACAGCAGGCTGCCCAGGATCGCGCCACCGAGGTATTGTTGGCCTCGACGCTGGTAGATCCGTACCACCTCCGAATCATCCCGGTCGGTGAGCATGGACAAAGTTGGCGTTCCGCGCAGCTCCCAGCGCCCGCCCTCGGCCACCGGCTCCTGGGCATCGCCCATCGCGTGAACGGTATCGCCTTGTTCCAGGACTTCTTCGCGCCAACGCACAAATGGCCCAAGGATGTTCGGGGTCTGCGCCGGGGAGAGCTTCTCCAACAACGCGCTGAGATCCTTGCTGGGATGCTCGAACACGCCCGCAAGCGCCCGCTTGGTGGAGGACACGATCACCTGCACGTCCTGCGGAAAGACTCGGACCTGGCCGCTTCCGTCGTCCAGCCAAACGTCCACCGCCTCCTTTTTCTCCAGCACCACCTCCCAATTTCCACGGCGATGTTGCTCCAGGCGCATACAGTAGTACAGGCCGGAGCGCCGCGACATGGGAGCTTCAACCTTTCCTTCGCCATGAAGGACACCCTTCACCTCCGCCGGGCCCCGTATCAGCTCCGCGATGGGGCGCGGAGGGGTACCCGAAACCACGCGAGCGGCCTGGAAGGCCCGCCAGGAAAGCACAGCAAAAATCAGCGCGACGATACCGCCTGCAACCGCGCCGATCATGGGGAGAAGTTCGAACATCGCGAGGGCTCTGCGAAGGGAAGCCCCATCTTATCATGCGCCCAAAAAGACGTCTGAAATTCGGGGCCAACAAACGATGTGGGAAAATATTTCCCACCTCCATCGCGGCTATCCCGAG
>JBEIQS010000075.1:0-24550 GCA_040376425.1 Alphaproteobacteria bacterium
CGGCGGTGGGATAGTGTCAACACCCTCTATACACTCAAAAAGCTCGGGGGGGGGTACCCCGCCCACCACCTCTCCCCCAAGGAATGGCCGAGGGCACAAAGGGCACCAGGGCCGGTCACGCTCCCCCGCGTGGCCCCCCGCGTTTGGGCCGCCCTCAAGCGCGGGGGGACCGTCGTGATCTCAGGGGCGGACGGCAAGGTCGCCGAGCTTGCGCTCTTTCTCCGCACGAAAGGTCGCCTCGCCGCGCTCACAGGGCAGTCCGTCCTCCGGGGTGACATCGAAGCCCCCACGAACGAACCGTGGGAAGTGATGCAGGAATGAAGGTCGTCCCGGACAACGTGGTCTGGATCCCCCCTACCCCACCAACCTCCCCCGCAACCGCGCCGTCAGCTCGCCCACCCCCTCCGGCTCCACCAGCTCCCGCCCGCTCCGCCACAGCCGCACCCCGGGGCTCAAATGCCCGTAGACCATCAGCGCGCTGCTCCAGCTTTTGGACGGTTCAAAGGGCCAGTTGGCGGCCGTCGCTACCTCTTCCAGCTCTTCAGAAGCCCGCGCCTCCCACCGCAGCGCGTGCCCGATGTCCGCCAGAAAATCGGTCTTTTTCTGGTTGCAGCCCGCATCCGCCAGCACCAGGTTGCCCAGGCTGTCGTCTGGATGCCTTGACCAGGGCAGGAAGTGGTCCACCTGGGTCGCTTCGAGCTTTGCCGCCTTCTCGCAGTAAAAACACCGCCCTTTTTGCAGGTCCCACAGGCCGGGGCGCACGTCCGCCAGCGCCGCCCGCTCCCGCCCAAACAGGTGCTCTTCCAACCTGCTGTCCTCATGTTCGTTGATCTTCGCCACCATCGCCGCCCACTGCCGATGGATCAGCGGTCGTAGTACCGGGGCAAGCTGGATCAGGCTCTCTGCGACGCCCTCCTTCAAGCGCAGCCGGTTGTCGAAAGCGGGATCGCCGACCTCTCCGGCCTTGAGGGTCCGGCTTCCGTCCACCAGCGTGGGGGAGCCAGAGCGGCCCTCCACCTTCCAGTCGATCTCGTAGAGGAAGCGATCTTCGTAGCTTCCAATCACCTGAAGTCGGGGGATGGGCTGCTTGATCAGGATCCACTCCACCTCCCGCACCGCCTGTTGGTACCGATCCCGCCGCTTCCGCCGTGCCCGGAAGGCGCTGCTGTCGTCCGGGTGTACCTCCTCCCGCAGCTTCACCAAAATGGACAGGATCCCCGCCTGCGATCGCTCGCTCCGCCCGGGGTGCCGGTTGGTGCCCTGGGTCAGCACTTTCCCGTCAAAAGTGGCGGTATGCGGCCAGTAGGTCTCCACCACCTTCTCCGCCACCTGCCGCGTGGTCACGGTGCTCGGCGGTACCCCCCTCCCCGCTCCCTCCACACACAGGTCCACCAGCGCCAACAGCACCGCGTATTTGTAAGTGGTGGTGAAATTGCCCTGCCCCAGCAACAGCAGCATCCGCTCCAAAAAGGGCATGATCTCAGGAGCCATCCGCATCCCCCTTTGCCCCCGAAGCATCCAACTTCATAGCCGAATTCCAGATAGATGGCCGAAGATCATCCGTACGGCCTGATCGATGCCCGCAGCCGACATCTCCACCGGGTGCAACTCTGTGCCAATTTTTACGCTGAGGCTGGGGCCCAGCCGTCGCACATGTGCGACCGCATCCCGATGCCGCAGCGTCAACAATCGCCCACCCGACTCCAGGATGGAGATTTCGGACAAAAACTGCGCCCGGGAGGCCTCCTCCAGCGCCACCAGCCGGGCATAGATGCACGCATAGACCAGGAAGGCTGCACCATCATTCTGGGCACGATCCGCCAGCTCTTTCAAAAAAGTCTCAGCCGCTGCCTGTAGCCCGGCGCCGGCCCTTTCATTCCGGGCGCTCGCCTCCACCACGACCTGCCCTGGCCCCTTCCGAAGGTCACTTTTGCTGCGCTGCATCGGCATCTCCTCCACTGTAGCCTGCGACATTGCGCCCGATGCGTAGCACAGCCGGATTCCCCGACCGCGCCTGCATCGGCGTAGACAGCCGGTACCGCACCAGCGCCGTCCGGTGCCGTTGAATCCGCTCGGGGCTCTCCTCCACCGGCACCAGGCTGTGCCCCTCCACCCGCAGACCCGCGGCTGCCAAGGCCCTCTCCCATCCGCCCACCGTCCCGATCAGGCTCGATTGCTGGAACAAGCCCGCCTCTTCGGCCTGCCGGGTAAGGGCAGCCCATTCACGCCCCCTCGGATCTCCGGTGGGCAGGAGCAGCTCTTTTCGTTGGAGCACCGGCGCATGGTCCCCTTCGTAGCTGCGTTTGGAGCAGCTCTTCCGGGACAGGTCCACCACCGTGGAGCTGTGGAGGATCGGGAAGCCCTGGTCGTCAAAGCCAGGATAGTGGAGGAGGGAGAGACGCATCTCCCCGGTAGACAGCTTGATCACGGTGAAGGGCGGCTGCCCGCCGATCTCCTTGGCGCTCTCCACCCAGGGCCGCAGCGCCTCCGGGAGCGCGTCCGGGTGAATGTAGAGGGCATCCGGCATTCTTTTGCCGCTGTTCACCTCTTCTACCAGCCGCTGCCACAGCGCAGAATCCATCTGGGGGGCGTAGCACACCGAAGGGTGGAGGGGAAGCGGCTATCGTTGGGGGATGGTGATCACAGAGACTTTGCGGAGAGAGCAAGCGGAAGTCCAAGGCGGCTGGCCTCTGCCTGGAGGGCCTCCCGCTGTGCCAGGCTCAGCTCAAGTTGAACCACGTCCAGCTCACTGGATGGTCCCGCCTCCCACCGGCCGCCCCCTACCCGATGCTCCATCCAAAAGGTGACCATTTCTGGCCGTTTGAGCCGCAAGTACTGAAAGTTGACCACCACCCGGGCCCACCGGGTTCCCGCCTCCCACTGCCCGTCGAACTCTCCCACAATTTCCGGGGGATCCGTGTCACATCGCCGCTGGAGTCGGTAGTGTACTTTGACCGCTTTAAGGGGGGGCTCACCCACACACCGATAGCGCGCAGCTACACCAAAACCGTGATGCACGGTAGGGAACTGGAGTGCAGCCACCTGCTCCAGACAGGAGACCAGGCTGAGGTTCTGGGTGTACCGATCCTCAATGACCTGCTGGGCAAGGACCAGCCATTCGCCTCGGATCTTCATGCTGCTGCCCGGGCCGGGAACCGGAAGACCTGTGCCCCGGCCCGGGGCGGAGTCTCGCTGGCCACGAGGGGGATGGCGGATGCGCTCGTGTAGCTGAGGCTTGCGGTCGGCGCCGTCGAGATCCGAAGGTTTACCGCCTCTGGCTCCTCCACTCGCAGGTCATGGACCAGCAAACCCGGCGGTAGACCAAGCGCCACGCTCAGCTCTTGCACCATGCGAAGGGTCAGCGCCCGCCGCCCCGAGAGCACCTCGGAGACCCGCCCACTGCCCCATCCCAGCCGGCGGCCCAGCTCCCGCTGAGTCCACCCAAGATCACGAAGCTTGAACGCTATCACTTGACGAGGGTCGGCCGGAGGCAGTGTGCGATGACGCTTCTCATACACGTCAATGAGCGTGGCCATGACGTCCAGCACGTCGGCCTCGGCACTGCCGGGTAAGGCATCCCAGAGCTCGTCCAGGAGGACAAGGGCACGTTGGTAGTCAGCGTCGTTGCGGAGGGGGAAGGCGGAGAGTGACATGGGTTCAGCTCGGCGGCGGACGGTTGCCGTGATGACTGCAGTTGGCAGCGCGGGGCGGCCGCGCGAGAGGGGATGGGCTCAGCGAAGAGCGGTGGGTATGTCAACGGTGGCAGCATCGATCCGGTCATAGTCGGCATGGGTCCCGACAAAATGAACGCGAATGATCCCGTGAAGTCCCCGGGACATATCAGCGTAGCGAACGCCAACGATTACACGATAGTCGTTCCCTTTGATGTTGAAGGGGTATCTCCATCACGGGTGCTCCCGTCATGGGAGCACCGTATGATCCCGCTGCGGGCACGTCAATGATCCGTGGCTTTCTTTTCCGGGCCAGACCGAGGCCTGCGCCCGTACCGAAGGGGCTCCCGCCCACCGAATCGCAGACGAGAAGCGGTTATCTCCCTCCGATGCCGCACGACTCCGCCGAGGGCTTCGACCTGCTCCACGCCACCGATACCCTCCGTCTTCTATCGGCCCGGGGCGAAACTCTGGAAAATCTGCCCCTCCAGCCGGAGACGTTGGAAGCCATCCGCCAGATGGAGCAGCAGCTTCTTCGGCCTCTCCTCAACCATTTTGGCCCCTTTTACATCAGCTACGGCTTCGCGGGGCCAGAGCTGCTTCGGGCGATCCGGGCGCGGGCCCGTTTGGAGGGCCGGAAGCCGCAAATTGCCCCCCACCTGGACCAGCACTGCGGTCACGAGCTGAACCGCTCCGGCCGCCGCATCTGCACCCGCGATGGCATCGCCGTGGATCTGAGGGTTCCGGAGCGTTCTTCGGAGGAGGTGGCGGCCTGGATCATCGAAAAGCTCCCCTTTGACCGCCTCTACCTCTATGGTCCCGACCGCCCCCTCCACCTGAGCTGGGCGCCTCGGCCTTTGGGCCAGGCGGTGCGCATGATCGAGGGACCATCAGGAAGGCTGCTTCCACGCGTGGTTTTTACCAGACCCCCGAGCTTTTCAAGTGTATAGATGTCTATGAGGAAGATCCCAACGAAGATCTTCGCCAGGAGCTTCTGGCCGAGCTTCGGGCACGTTTTGCGACGCCCGGCTTTTTGGACGATTGACGGCATTTTCAGAAGGAGGGCAGCAGGGTGGAGAGCTTGTCCAGCAGGCTGCGACGCCGGGTGGGCAGGCGCAACCCCAGGGTGAGGGTACCCAGACTGTGGGTCCGGTTTCCGTGCCAGGTGGCCAGCTGGATCAGGGGCTGGTGCAGGCCTACCCCGACGGTCAGGCCCCCTTTTCGGTAGCGACCGATCAGAATGTCGATGCCGGTGGCGGCATACACATCCAGCGACAGGGCAAAGTCGATCCCCTGCCCGATGCTGCCCAGATCCATGCCGATCTGCAGGGCGGGACCGCCGGTGAACCAGGGTTTGACCACCCCTCCGGCCCACGGCACCACAACGAGATCATAGCCAAAGCCGGTTGCAAACCACAGGTCGCCGTCGGTGGTCATGCCCAAATGCCCGATATTGTGCCAACCCAGCCCCAACCCACCCCGCGAAGGGCCTTCGGCGGCACGTCCGGGCACACTCCAGCCGCCATAGTTCAGGTGTAAGCCCCGCGCACCGTTGCTGGAGAGCCCGACCCCCATCAGTCCCTGCCCGATGCGGGTGGCCGGGGGGCGGGGGGCGGGAGCCTCTGCCGATGGTGTCGGCGCTGGGGCGGTCTCCGCCGCAGGGGGCTCCGTCGGAGCGGTTTCGGGAGGAGGAGGCTCGTTTTGCGCGAAGCACAGCGGGATCAGCAGGGCGAGGCCGCTCATGGTGCCTCCTCGATGGCGCCCACATAGACTTCCAGATCCAGATCCATGGAAAATTCGCTTTTATATTCCACCGATCCCTGGAAGCGGTACAGGCCCACCTCCAGCGGGTCGCTGTCCTCGCTCAGCAGGATCTCCGCATCCAGCATGACATTTCCGTAAACGGCATCGGCCAAGCCAGTCAGGGTCTTCTCCAGCCGTTCCGGGTCTGAGGCGGGGACAAAGGCGCCCCGGGTGCCCGCCGCCAGCGCTGCCAGCTCCTCAAAATCGACGTTTTCTCCGAGCCCGGCCACATAGATGCGCACCTCCTCCTCCTCCGCCAGCGCCGCCACATCTTCCATCCGATGGCTGGAGTCGGAGTCGCGCCCATCGGTCAACACAATCACCACGCGGTCTTCCTCGTCCTCCTGCGCGGCACTCTGGTGCTCGACCACTTCCAGCAGCGAGTCGTACAGGGGCGTGCCTCCCGACTCAGCCCCCGCAAGGCTCTCTACCGCTGCGGCCAGGGCCTCGCTGTCGTCGGTATAGTCCACATGCAGGTCGGAATCCGAGAATTCGCCGAGGTACTGCGTGCGGGGAAAGGAGAACAGGGCCACCCGGGCAGGGGCCCCCGCCAGCAGCGCCTCGGCCGTGCTGCCAGCCGCCGCGAGCCGCAGGTTGTCGGGGTCGTTGTCCTCCATCGATCCGCTCTGGTCCACCACCAGGGGAACAAGCAGCTTTCCGCCAAGCTCTTCGGCCTCCAGGTCCACTGGGGTAACTTCGTCCACTTCGTAGCTTCCCTCGCCGTCCAGCTCCACATCGTGGAAGCTGAACTGGGCGGGGCTCAGCCCGGTCTGCACCGGCTGGCCCTCCAGATCCTCCAGCTTCATGGAGAGCGAAAGCTGACAGGCGGTGGCCGAGCAGACGGCGGTACCGGCGTTGATGCGGCCGCTCTGCGGCGATGCGGCGCAGCCGATGAGGGAGAAAAGGGGGAAAAGCGGCAAAAGCCGTCGAGGGGACATCAGGGGCTCCGGGGCCAGAAGGTGGGGCGGACCCACCTTGGGTGGGACCGACACGGGGTCAGCCCCGCGCCCCCTCTCTGTCACCTGCACACAAAGGCGCCGAGGCCGCGAAGGTTAGGGCAACGGTTAGCCGCGCCGCACCTTCGACCTTCGGCTCAGCCCCGGAGCCCCCGGACTACCACTTCCTTCCCCGAAAAGCTGACCCCCAACCGGTGGATTGGCGTCGCCCCGGCCGCTTCCACCTCGGCACAGTAGCCCTTGGCGGAGATCTGCCGCAGCGCCGATCCGGCGTGCCAGACCAGGCTACGTTTGTCCGACTTCCGCTTGAATTCCAATACCACACCGGGCAGGCCGGGTCGCTTGGGGATCAATTGTACATCGGCGCGACCGATGCCCACCTCCCGGTTGCTGCGCACCGCATGGCTCTGCTCCAAGGTCACCAAAAGACCGAGGACAAAGGCGTGATAAAATGCTTCGTCCTGTGTCTCCTTCACATCGTGGCTGGAGACATGCCGGAGCAGCAGCTTTTGGAGGAGCTCCTGCACTTTGTCGGCGTTGCCGGTAAGAATGGCTCGGTGAAGGGGCTCTATTTTTTCTGTACCTGCCTCCAGCCACACACTGAAGGTGTCGCGCCAGATCCCCTCCACCTCCTGGTTGGGAATGGCCAGGGTCACCCGGGTCCGGGTACTGTCCTGCCGCTGCGAAACGGCGCGTAGATAGCCAGAAAAAAGCAGCATACTCCAGACATTTCCCCCCCGTAGATCCCGCAGTGCCACGTTCTCGTCGATCACCTCCTCGATGGTGCCGCCCAACAACAGGGTGGTGATCTCTGGCTGGAGATCCGCACTCTGCAACAAAAGTGTACGCACCAGGGCATTGTCCGAGCTGTTCAGCCAGTGGGGCTTCAGCGGCTCCAGCGGCTGGTGGAGTACATGCAGGATAGACCAGGGGTTGTACACAATGCTGTCGCCAAAACGGTAGCCGTTGTACCAGCGACGGATCTCCTCGGCCTCTGCCTCCCGACCGTATTGACGCAAGAGTGTGTCTACGTCGGCCTGGGTGAAGCCGAACAGCTCCCGATCCCGGGCCAGAAGACTGTAGACCCGCACATTGTTCAGCCCGGAGAACATCGACTCCTTCGCGACGCGCAGGATACCGGTCAGCACCCCGCGCAGCAGGGCGGAGTTGTCTTTCAGGCCCGAGGTGAGAAAGGCGCGGAACCACTCGGCTACCTGGTCATAGTGGCCCGCGGTCCAGGCGTTGAGCAGCGGCCCATCGTACTCGTCGATCAACAGGGCCACCCGCTCGCCGGTCGCCATCAAAAGCGCCACGCTCAGGTCTTCCAGCACATCCCGCTCGTCTTGCACCCCTTCCAGAACCCGGCGTAGCCGCTGCACCAAGCGCTCGCGCACCGCCGGAGCCGACCAGAGCGGCTCCAGGCGCTCCAGCTCCCGCTGCACCACGCGCTGCAGCGCACCCCGGGTGGATGCCCAGTCCTCCCCTCGGACCGCCCGAAAGCTCAAAAAGATCACCGGATGTTTCTGGAAGTGTCGCCGTGCCAAGGGATCCTGCCACACCTCCAGGTCCGAAAAAAGGTGGCTACGATCGGGGCCGATCTCCAGAAAGTAGCGCAGCATGGACATGGACAGGGTCTTGCCGAAGCGTCGTGGGCGCGGGTAGAGCTGCACTTCTGCAGAGCGCGACAGCACCTCGGAGATAAAGCGGCTTTTGTCCACATAGAGGACATTACCTTCCCGCTGTTTCAGGAAGTCGGAGTTTCCGATCAGGACGGCAGGAGGAGCCATGGAACATCCTAACCTAGGGCCGGCCGGCGGGCACGGCCCCCCCCCGCCGCGGGGTGGCCCCCGGCCCGGTCAGTGTTAGCTGGACACAAAGGGGGAAGCCGGGGATGGTGGATGCGACGGTCAGCAGCGTGGCCCGCCTGTCGCCGGGGGTCTGGGTGGATCTGACGACGGGGGTGGTGAACGGGCAGCCCGGGAACCTGCTGCCGGAGATGCAGCTCCAGCTTGTGGGGGCCCTCTGGGCCCGCCGGGACACGGTGTCCACCTGGGAGGATCTGTCCCGCGCCCTGTATCCGGGGGTGGCGCTGGGCAGCCCGCGGGCGCTGGCCTCCGCCAAAAACCGCCTGAAACAACTGAAGCACCAGGTGGAGGTCAGTCTTTCTGCGGTTTCCGAGGGGCTGGTCCTGATCGAGGCGGTGCGCGGGCAGGGGCTGCGCCTGGTGTCGCCGCCCACCCGCACAGCCCTGCTGGGGCGGGAAGAGGTGGTGGCGGCGGCGATCGGACACCTGCGAAGCTCCGGCGCGGTGGCGCTCTTGGGGCTGCCGGGGGTGGGCGTCGGCTCGGTGCTGGCCGAGGTGATGGCGCGGGCATCGTCCCTGGGTCGCGGGGTGCAGGTTCTGCGGACCGATGCGGCTTCGGACCCCTTGTCAGCGACGGTGTACCTTGCGGTGGCGCCGCCCGGGGTGCCGCAGGTGGAGGTGCCTCCGCTTCGGCACGAGCTTTTGGCCGAGCTGGTGCGGGTCCGGGCCACCCGCCTGCTTCGGGTGGCGCCCCAGGCAGAAACGGTCGAGGCGATCGTGAGAATGGCGGACGGTTTTCCGGGGATGGCGGTGCGGCTGGTGGCGGCACTGGCTACCGAGGGCGAAGCCGCGCTGCGCCGGCACAGTCCGGCTGTCCTTCGGGCGGGGGTGGACCCGGCCCGCCGGGCCGATTGGGTGGCCCTGGGCGCGGAGCGGCAGCGGCTTCTGTCGGCCTGTGCCCTGTTTGTGCGCCACTTTTCCGATGCGGCCCTGGACGAGCTTCTGCCGGGAGGTGCCGCTTTTCTACCCGGGCTGGCAGCCTGGGTGGGCGGCTCGCCGGCGGCACGCTGGGTGGCGCCGGAGGTACGCCTTCTCTCCGCCGAAGCGGGGCTGGCGGCGGCCCTGCTCCCCGCCTATGCGGGGTGGGTGCTGCGCCAGGCCGAGGTGGAGCTGCTGCCGGTTCGCCTGGGGTCGGCGGCGGCACGAGGTCGACTTACGGCGTTGGCGGCGGATCTGGAGGCTGTGGCGGCGGCCTGTATGGGCGAGCTGCGGGCACGGGCGCTGCTCGGTCTGGCGGAGGCGGAGCTGGGATCGGGGTCTGAACGCAGCTCTTTCCTCTCCAGAGCCCGAGGTTCGCGGGCGCGCGCGGATGGCGCTGGCCCTGCGGGCGCGCGACGCCGGGGCGGTGCCGGAGGCGCTGCGCATGTTGGACGAGGCCGATGGGGAGGCGCGGGCGGCGGGTGCCCTCTGGCTTCGGGGACGGGTGGCGGCGAACAAGGTGCGGCTTTTGGAGCAGTTGGGGCGGCCGGACGAGGCGGACGCGGCCCATGCCAAGGCGCTGCAGCTTGCGCGGGCGTCGGAGGATCAGGTGACGGTGGCGCGGATCCTGGGCAATCGAGCCAACCTTCTGCGGCGCCGGGGGGAGATCGAGGGGGCCTTTGAGATGAGCAGGCGCGAGGTGGAGGCCCTTCGCAGCCTGGGCGATCGCCGGGGGCTGGCCATTGCGCTGGCGAACCAGGCGGCAATTCTGCTCCAGGGGCAGGATCGGCGGCTGGCGCGGGAGCGGCTTTTGGGGGCCATCCAGGCCAACGAGGCGCTGAGCCCGGGCGCGGTGGCCACGGCGCGCTTGAACCTGGGTCTGCTCTGCCTCGCCGAGCTGCACTTTGCCGAGGCGACCACCCACTTTGCGCTGGCACGCGAGGGCTTTGTGGAGGCGGGGAACCGGGCGGGCGAGGCGCTGGTGTTGGCCGATCGGGGGGCCCTTTTTCTGGCGCAGGGGAAGGTGGAGGCGGGGCTGGAGGCGCTGGAGCGTGCCCGGGGCATGTCGCGCGATGTGGGGGCCTCCGAGCTGTCTGAGTGGGTGAATGCCCTGCTTTTTCTGGTCCGTTCGGCGCGGTCGCCGGGACGGGGGCCTCCTCCTGCCACCCCCAGCTATGCCTGGCTGTCCCGCTTTGTGGCCGATGTTGCAGCGCGCGGGCAGGTGGCACTGGCCGAGGGGCCGCCGCGCCCCGATCCGCCCGACATCCGCCACGACGTGATACTCTGCGTGCTGCGGGGACTGGGAAAGCTGGTGTAAGCAGCGTTATTCTTCCACCCCTTACACAGGCGCGAAGGCCCACCCCAGAGCTTTTCAAGTGTATAGACATCTATACACTCAAAAAGCTCGGGGGGGCCCCGGAATACACGCTCTTTCTTGGAAGGAGGAGCCGAACATCTCCCGTCACCGTCGTCAGGGGCCCCAATGGCGCTTGCGGCGCTCGGGCCGCACGCGCCTTGCATGGTGTGGAGGATACTCCCCTTATTCCCCCATCTTTCTGCTGAATGAATGTTCATTCAGCGAAATGCGGCCCCGTGCCGGCCGATCACTTGGCGTCCAGGCCGAAGGGCCCCAGTGCCTTCGGCCGGCCGGCTTCGGTACACATGTCGGTGATGCGCTCGCCAAAGTAGAGCTGCCCGCCGTTGAGGCCGACCAGGTCAAACTCCGTGGGGCAGGTGGCGATGGGGTGGGCGACGCCGATGCAGCCGGTCTGGGTCACGTCCTGGGGTTCTCCCACCACCCAGGCTTTGGATCCGCAGCCCGCGTTGGTGAAGGTGTCGGCGAGGCCCTGATCCAGTGCTGTCCACACGTTGCTCTGGAAGGAGAAGTTGCCGTCGGTGGCCCCTTCCGCCACGCTGGACAGCTCGCCCAGGGAGTAGGGCCCGTCAATGACCACGCTGAACAGCGGGTAGGTACAGCCTTCGTCCCCAAACAGCCCCAGCTCCAGGTGCCAGGTGCTCTCGGTGAGGGTGAAGTCGCGGGTGAGGTAGTTTTTGCCCCCCTGCCCGTTGTCGTAGGCCTCGCAGCCGCCGCTGACCCACTGGCCGGCAATGTCGGCGCCGGTCAGCGCGCTGGGGCCGCTGTCGACGGGCGCACTCTCGCTGGGGCTGCTCTCTTTGTCGCTGCCGGTACAGCCCAGGGCCACGATCAAGGGAAGAAGAGAAAAAAATCGGGTATTCATCGGATCCTCCGTTGGGTTCTTGTGCCAACACCCTTCCAATAGCCCCCGCCCGGGCTACAATCCAATGCATCCTGATGGAGGATGGATTGAATCTAATCGAATTGGCGCAGCGAGACCTGAACCTTCTGGTGACCTTGGGGGTACTTCTGGAGGAGCGCTCGGTGACGACGGCGGGGCAGCGTCTGGGGCGCAGTGCATCCGCGATCAGCCACGCATTGGGGCGACTCCGGCAACTTTTTGGTGATCCGCTTTTTGTTCGGGTGGGGCACCACCTCCAGCCTACCGCGGCGGCCGAGGCTCTCCGCGAGCCCCTTTCGGCCGTCCTTTTTTCGTAGGGGCGGAAGCTCCACGGCGCTCGGAACGCGGGGCGGGCGGTCAGCAAGAGCAGCAAAGAGGACTTGGATCCTTCGTCCATCAACTGTTCGACGAACTCCAAGGTAGACGGATCCACCCAGTGCAGATCTTCAAATACGACAATGACAGATTTCGTCTGCGCCTCAGCCACCAACATCCGTCGCAACAGGCGAAGCGTTCGCTCGCGCAGCTTTTGGGCGGAAAGCACCGGCGCAGCCACCCCTGACGGCAGAGGAAGAGACAAAAAACCGGCGAGGAGTGCCAGCCCTTCGGCGTCGGGAGTGTGCTGCCTCACCAGACACTCCCGCAGCTTCTGCAGGGCCTCTGCGGGGCGATCGGTGCGGATGATGCCAACAAGCTGCCTCAGCAGCTCCACCACCGGCATCAACGAGCTGGTTTGTGCGTTGGGCGCACAATGGGCCGTCAGGCGGGTGGTGTCTGCGTTCGCCGCACCCAGCGTGGCGTGCAACATCCGCGACTTCCCGACACCGGCTTCTGCGGCAAGGAGCACCGTTTGCCCCCGCCCCGCGACCGCACGACGGTAGCGATCGGTCAGAATCGCCAGCTCGGCCTCGCGCCCCACCAGAGGCGTCAAGCCGCGCAGCATCGCGCCCTCAAAGCGCGCCCGCACCTCGCTGTGCCGCTCCACCACCAAGGCGTCCACCGGCTCAGAGATCCCCTTCAAACGCTGGGGGCCCAGCGCACGGCTCACAAAATAGGGAGCGACAAGCTGATGGGTCGCACTGCTGATCACCAGCGCATTGGGCTCGGCAAGGCCCTGCAGCCGCGCGGCCACATTCGGCGTCTTGCCCACCACCAACTGCTCGCGTTTGGCGTTTCCGCCTCCCATTTCTCCCGCTACCCCCAGACCGGTGTGCACCCCAATGCGGGCGCGAAGCGGCTCTCCTGTCGGCGTACGGAGGGTGCCCACCGCGCCCAGGATCTGAAGGCCCGCATCCACGGCGCGCTGGGCATCGTCTTCCTGAGCTGTGGGGTAGCCGAAGTAGATGAGCAACCCATCACCCAGATACTGGGCAATATGACCCGAATATTGGTCCACAATCAGCGCCGCCGCCGCCTGATAGCGTCGAATCACCTCGCGCAAATCCTCCGGGTCCAGCTCGTCGGAGAGCCGGGTGGAGTCCACAAGGTCGCAGAACAGCACCGTGGTCTGACGCCGCTCGGCGGCCTGTGGTGCGGGCGTCGCTTCCTGAGAGCCGGTGTTTTCCGTACTCTCCCCGCTCTCGGCCGCGTCGGGCGCCGGCGCCGTGCCCAGCCCGGTGCCACAGGCGCCACAGAAACGGAAGCCGGGCTGGCTCTCTGTGCCGCAGGCGGGGCAACGCAGGGCAAGGGAGCTGCCGCAGTGGCCGCAAAAACGCATCGACGGCGGGTTTTCACCACGACAACGAGGGCAAGAAATGGTGGAGGACGACACCGGGCTCCAAAGAACAACGCGCACGGTAGCACCTTGTGCTTGCCGTGCGGCACCTCATCGTCAAGGACCGATGTTGGTCGGATAAATCGGGCGAAACCGGCAACACGTGACCCAACCATTCCTCATAGAAGAACCTACCATCTTCGACTGCCTACCCCCGCACTGGGCTGTCCGGCGGGCCATAGTACCCAACGGAGCGGGCCGCATGCCCCGGATGTCCCGCCCATCCACGGGGCGGCGCGAGTCATCCACAAGCGCAAGGCAGCACAGGGTGCGTTGCCGAAAGACCTCTCTGGCACGCGGTTTGCAACACCAGCGGGCAGCCTGACACCGCCCCCCTGTGTCAACCCCTCCCGTTCCCCCCCGCCCCTCAAGGAGGCCGCCATGAACGCCCGATGGATGGAGCTGTCCGCTGGTGCTCCCATCGCCGAGTACCTGTTGGCCCTGCTGGTGGCCGCCGGGATCTTCTACGCCCTGACCGACACCGGGACCCAGCCCGTGCTGGAGCACCGCCCGGACTGACCACGCGCACCGCGATCTCCCTTGCCCCGCGGGCCACTCAGGGCTATCCGAAAGCCGATGACCCTCTGCACCCCATGAAACCGGCGCCCCTCTTCCTGGATCCCCTGGTCGCCGGCAACCCCACCCTGGCCGAGCAGGTGCAGCGCATGCTCCGGCGCCTGGAAGCGGGTGCCGTGGTGGACGTTCCGAGTATTCCAAACCTTTCCAGCGCACAATTTACGCGATGGCTCTATCGCCAGTGGCTGGGCGGCGGACAACACTGGGGCCCCCTGGTGCAGGTGGATCCCTCCCGCTTTGGGGCAGAGCCCGACGTACTGGCCGAAGCCATGCAGCTTGCCGAAGGGGGCTGGCTGTGCCTGGACCGGGGCTGGGAGCGGCTGCACCTGCCGCGAAGCCGGAACTACCTCCTTCTTCGCCAGTCCGACGTGACCCTGGAGCTGCCCCCCACGGTGGCCGAGCGGATCCGCTGGCTCGATCGCTTCCACATCATCGCCGCCGATCCGGCGCTGGAGGGTCTGCGCCGAAGCCTGCTGTCTCACTGCCGCGCCGGCTCGCCCATCCACCTGTCCGGCCCCCGGGGGGCAGGCAGAAAAAGCCTCGTCCGCTGGGCCCATGCGGCGCTGGATGACCGGCGGCTGGTGGAGATGCGCCGGGGCGACGGCCGACGTCCCTCCCCCTCTGAGTGGCTGCTCTGCGGCGACGCGGGCGAGCTGGAGGCGGATCAGCTTTCCTGGCTCTATGACCGGGTCAACCCCCATCGTCGCCCGCCTCCGCCGCCCTCTCCCCTCCCCCGAAGCACCGGCCGCCCCCGGCACCCCGCCTTCGCCCCCATTCTCGGCAGCTCGCCCGCCCTCTCCTCGGTGCTGTCCCGGGCCGAGCGGGTGGCGCCCACCACCCTGCCCGTCCTGATCCTGGGTGAGTCCGGCACCGGAAAGGAGTCACTCGCCCGAGCCATCCACGAAGCCAGCGGCCGAAAAGGTGCCTATGTGGTGGTGGATCTGGCGGCGATGAACGAAAACATCGTAGAGAGCGAGCTGTTCGGCCATGTCCGCGGTGCCTTCACCGGGGCGGATCGGGACCGGCAGGGCGCCTTCCGCGCCGCCGACCGCGGCACGCTCTTTTTGGATGAATTCGGCAACGTCCCTCCCAAAGTACAGGCCAAGCTGCTGAGGGCGCTGCAAGAGCACCTGGTGCAGCCGGTGGGGGACGATCGCAGCTTCCGTGTGGACGTACGGATTCTTGCCGCCACCAACGCCGATCTGGAAGATCTGGTGCAGCGCGGGCACTTCCGAGAGGATCTGGTTCGCCGGGTGGAGGCGGTCACCCTTCGCCTGCCACCCTTGCGCGAGCGTACCGAGGATATGTTCAGCCTGGCCCAGATTTTTTTGACACGCGAGCGCCAAGGCCGGTCCGTGCCCACCATCGGCTCTGCCGCCGAGCGGCTGCTCCGCGATCACGACTGGCCGGGCAACATCCGCGAGCTGTCCAACGTGATGGCGCACGCCGCGGCCTTTGCGGACGAGGTGGTGGAGCCCGAGCACCTCGGCGCCCTGGCCCCCTCCTCCCGCCGCCCGGCCCCCACGGTGGTGATCGCGGCGGAGGCCGAGCCGGACCCGCGCCTGCCGGACCGGCTGCGGGCCGTACGTCTGGCGGTGCCGTCACTGACCGAGCGCGGGATCACGTCGGTGCGCGCCGCAATTCTGGCGATGCTGGACGGCCGACCGATCCGTGCCGATGCCCTGGCCATCCTGGAAAGCCGCCCCTGGCCCGACAATCTGACGGGAATGGAGGCAGATTTTTCGGCGATCCGCGCCAACATCGAGGGCACGGTGGATCTGGCCGGGCTGAGTCGCGCCCTGCCCTACCTGCTGGCCCCCACTCAGCATCCAAAGGATGCCGAGCGTCCCAAGGCACCCGCGGGGATCTGGAAGTTGGCCCCCGAGGAAATCCAGGCACTGAACGACCTGGTATTGTCTTTCCAAGAGGGGAATTTCGGCGCGCACCTGGAAGCAGGCCTGGCGGACGCCGCACCTCCTCTCGACCGATTGGCCGCGTACATCCTTGGCCCTCGCCCCACCCAGTACTGCACGCGCCTGTACGAGCACCCCCTCAACCGGGCACTCTGCGAAGACCTTCGGCAGCGGGTCGCGTTCGGCGGCGCCGTGGTCACCGAGCTCCCCGCCGGAATCCGGCGGGTGGTCGATCCGACGCAGCAGGGATCAGCGGCGTAGGCTTGGGCGGCCAACCGCCCCAATCTCCACGGTTCCCTCGATGCCCACCTCTTCGAAGCTCATCCAGTCATAGGGCACCACCAAAGGAGAGGCGATGAACTGCCGCCCGGCGTGCAACGGGGCGGCCGAGGATGCGGCCAGGCACATGGACAGCTCGTTGTGCCGCACCAGTTGTACCGCCACATCCATCCGCTCGCCCGGTTCCAGGTGAATGGGCTCGCTCAGGGTCACGGTCACCCAGCGATCGGGCACATCCGCCGACGCTGCCACGGGGTAGCCCTGCCAGGGCGCGGCATCTCCGGTGACCCCCACCTCTTTGCGGACCTGCACCATGTGCTCCCGGCCCGAGTCGCACAGCGCGGTGTCCCCGATCAGGTGGTAGTTGATGCGGACCACATCCACCGGCACGCGACCGGCAGAGAGGCTCACCGCGAAGAACTCGGTGCTGACTTCCACATCCGGGGCAATCTCCAGATCCTGCGGGGCGCCCGCGGGCATCAGCGACAGGCGGGTGTAGCTGGTGGGCTTGGGTGGGCGCAGGGTGGGGTCGATAGGAGTGGCGTCAACGGGAGCGGAGAGGAGGAGGAGGAGGGAGAGCATGTGGACTCCGTAGGAGGTGTTTTCCGGTGTTTCTGGGACGCTGGGACGCACTGGACCTTTGCAAAGCCCGTGCCAACTCCCCGCGCCGAGGCAGCGACCCCGCGAAACACGCAAAAAATAAAGGTACTACGAGAATCTTCCACAAGCACCCCACAGGTGCCGGATGCTCCCACCTCGGCAAAAAATCTGCACTGAGTGCGCACTGAGAACACACTCAGATTGAGCGCGTCGGGGGCAAAAAAAAGAAACCGGCGACGCAGGGTGGCGTCGCCGGTTTTTCTCCGTCGCCGGGAGAGCGGCTCAGATCGCGCAGAAGGTACAGAGGGTGTCGTAGGAGGCGGTCATGGCGCGGCCGCGGATGGTGCCGCTGGTATCGCCGGCGCGCACGCTGGTGCGGACGGTGGAGCGGGTGATCCGGAGGTTTTCGTTGGTCTTGGGGGTCTTGTTGTCCATGGTAGCTCCTGGCGTTTGGGAGGAACTTCGTTGCTCCTCGTGCTTCTACTATGCCCCGGCTCAAGGCCCCTGCCATCCTTCCTGGATCTCACAGCGGCCGCCTCACTCGGGTCCACGCGCGGGGCCGGGCAGTCCCCCATGCTCCCGAAGCCAGCTCTCGATCGCCTCCCGCACCCGCTCCGGGTGGGTGAAGAGCACAAAATGGTCGCCTTCCAGCGGCTGATAGCGGAGGTCCACCCCCGCACCCCCAAGCTGCGCCGCCACTGCATCCAGGTGGCCGGGAGGAAAACGACGATCGTCCCGCCCTGGCAACAACAGCACCGGGCGCACAAACTTCTCCTCCGGTCGCAACAAGTCGCCGCCCACAATCAGGATCACCCCCCGGAAAAGGGGGCCCAGCTCTGGGTCGGCGCCCAGGTGGCTGGCCCCGATGGCCCCGTTGGACAGCCCCACCAACCACAGCCGGTTCCGGTCCACCCCTTCCGGGAGCACCTCCAGGGTTCGCCGCAGCACCGCCCGCCCCGCCGGCTCCCACCAGTAGCCGCTCATGTCCAGAGCGGGGGCCACGATGGCGTAGCTCTGGCCCAGCTCCCCCTTCGCCAGCGTCTCCACATAGGGGGTCAACAGCCCGCCAAAGCCGTGGAGGAAGATCAGTGCCGGCACCGGCCCCTCGCCCGGTGGCAGCCACACCAGCTCCTCCACCCGCTCCGCGCTGGAGGACAGAAACAACGTATTTATTGAGGGTTTTCCCCCTCGCCGCTGAGCCAGACCCTCATAGACCCCGCGGGTGGCCGGCTCGATCACCGCCCGCTCCTCCGGGCTCAACAACCCCAGACTGTAAGACAGCGCCATCCCCGCATAGGCGGTTTCATCCTCCCGAATCAGCCGAGACAGCAGAGGCGCGGGCGCCGGACACACCCCGTCCACACAGAGCGACACCACCGGATCGGGCTGCACCTCGATCCAGCGAAAAGCCGCATAGCCCAGGTCCAACAAGCTGATTCCAACCAACAAACCCAGCAGCTTGCGGTTGGGGAAGCCCAGCGCCCGGGGCAGCAGCAGCAGGAGCAGGGGCAGGCTTGCCAGCGCCAGCGCGCCAGCGCCAATGCCATTTGCCACCCCATAGTAGCCACAGGCCAGCACCAGAAGCGCGGCCACCGGCGAGCAAAGCAGCAGCAGGAACCACGCTACCAACCTGCGATCAGGCCACCGATCTTGCATCCGATCCCCTCTGGAATTTCAGGTAGCGCGGGTCGCCTCTTCCCTCCCAGCGCCCGGTACAGCCCTCTCCTTCCCGCGTGCTCAACCCGGCCGCAGCCCCGCAATCACCTTCTTCCATTTTCCAGGGTCATCCACCAGAAAAACCGCACTGTCCGCCTTCCCGAATTCCTCAAAACCCAGCTTCAGCAGCTTGCGACCCAAGCGCGACTGGCCGCGAAAGCTGTCCACCAGCTCCACACTGCGCAGAAACTCGATGGGGATGTTGAGGGTCGCTCCATTTATGTAACTTGAATAAAAAATTGCCGTCCGACTGACCCCCAAGTTGCCCTGACCCGCAAGTGCCTCCTGCCCCTCCCGCCCCAGAAACTCGGCCGCCGGGGCGGCCAGCAGCAGCTCCTCGCCCGCAAAGCGCGAGGCCAACACGGCACTCCCAGCCATATTCAGGGCCTTCCGCCTCCGAAAATAGGTATAGACCAGGATCGCCGGAATACCGGTGCCCACCGCCAGACAGATCAGTGCACTGATCGCCCAGACTCCCAGCGCCACCAGGTCGTTGACGTTCTCCAGGCTGCACCTCTCCGCCTCCCCATAGCCACCTGACGCATTCTTTACAAACTCCGAAGCAGCCCTGGCCGGGGGAAGCGGGGCAAATCGGGGGAGAAGAGGAGCATGGATTTGGATCTTGAGAAATCCCGGGCTCCGGCTTCCCCTTTTCTTCCCTTCTGGTAGGATCGAGGCTGCTGAGGTGCCCGTGCGACTGCTGCCCATCCTGTTTCTCTCCATCGCCTGCCACGGAGGCGTCAGCAAAGACGACGACACGTCGACCGGGAAGCCCGACTCGGACTTTGTCCGCGAAGATCGCGATGAAGATGGCTTCAACGAGGAAGAGGGTGACTGCGACGATCTGGACGAGTCGGTCTTTCCCGGTGCACCCGAGCTGTGCGACGGGCTGGACAACGACTGCGACGGGACCACCGATGAAGAGGCGATGTTCCTCTTCTATCCGGATTCGGATGGGGATCTCTTTGGGGATGCGGACGCCGTGGTGGAAGCCTGCGAGCGCCCCGAGGGCTACATCGACGACGGCAGCGACTGCGACGACCAGGACTCCGCCCGCTTCCCCGGGAATCCCGAAGTCTGCGATGGCCTGGACAACGACTGCGACGGGGTGGTCGACGAGGATGTGGAGCTGGTCTGGTACCCCGACGCCGACCTGGACGGTTTTGGTGACCCGGCCCTTTCAGAGTACGCCTGCACCGCACCTGCGGGCTATGTGGCGGACAACACCGACTGTGACGATACCCGCGCAAATGCCTCTCCCGATGGCGTAGAGGTCTGCGACCAGATCGACAACGACTGCGATGGGGTGGTGGACGATGGGGTGACCACCACCTACTATGGCGATCTGGACGGCGATGGCTACGGCACACCACTGCTGGTGATCGACGGATGTTATGCGCCGGTGGGCTACTCCGACAATTACGCCGACTGTGACGACGGGGTGGCGAGCATCAACCCCGCAGCGAGCGAGCTCTGCAACGGGGCGGACGACGACTGCGACGGCGCCACCGACGAAAATGCCACCGACGCGGGAAGCTGGTACGCCGACACCGACGGCGACAACTATGGCGATGCCAACAGCTCCTTGTCCTCCTGCACGCAGCCCCCCGGCTATGTGGCGGATGCAGCCGACTGCGACGACGGCGCATCAGCCGTAAATCCCTCCGCAACCGAGCTTTGTAACGGCATCGATGATGACTGCGATGGGACGGCCGACGGCGCCACCGCAACCGATCCGCTCACCTGGTACCAGGACAGCGACGGCGACGGTTTTGGCGACAACCGGGCCGCGGTGACCTCCTGCACCGCTCCGGCAGGCTTTGTATCGGACAATACAGACTGCAACGACGGCGCCGCCGAGGCCTGGCCCGGCCGGGCCGAGACCTGCGACGGTCTGGACAACGACTGTGATGGCACAATCGACGAGGACAATGCGGCGGACGCACTGACCTGGTATGCCGATGCAGACTCCGACGGCTACGGGGACGCGGGCACGGCCACGACGGCCTGCTCGCAGCCCTATGGCTACGAAGCCAACGGGGACGATTGCGACGACGGCGACATGTACGTCCACCCCTACGCGCCGGAGCTCTGCGACAGCCTGGACAACGACTGCAACGGGACGGTGGACGAGAGCGCCACGGACGCCTCCGATTGGTACGCGGATGCCGATGGCGATGGCTACGGCGATCCCTACAGTCGGGCGCGGGCCTGCGAGGCCCCGGCCGGCTATGTCGCGGCCTTCACCGACTGCAACGACGGCGAGGCCAGCGTCTACCCCGGCGCGACCGAATATTGTGACGGCTACGATAATGATTGTAATGGAAGTGTAGACGACGGGGCCAGCACCGGGGCCACCTGGTATGCGGACTTCGACGGGGACGGCTACGGCAATTCGGCGGTCACCGTGGTCTCCTGTACGCAGCCCACCGGCTATGTGCTGAGCGGGGGCGACTGCTCGGACGTGGATGCCTCGGTGAACGGGGGGCAGACGGAATATTGTGATGGCGTAGATAACGACTGCGACGGAAATGTGGACGAGGGCGACGCCGCAGATGCCTACACCTGGTACACCGATACCGACGGGGATGGCTACGGCGACAGCGCAAGTGCTGTTTCCTCCTGCACCCAGCCGCCGGGCACCGTACTCTTCGACAACGACTGCGACGACAGCGATGTGTCGGTCAGCCCCGTGGGGGTGGAGTACTGCGACGGTCTGGACAATAACTGCGACGGCGATGTGGACGAGGACAGCGCGGCCAACGCCAGCACCTGGTACCGCGACGGCGACAGCGATGGCTACGGCGACAGCGCCAGTGGCACCACCGTCGCCTGTGACCTACCGGCGGGCTACTCGGCCAGCTCGGATGAGTGCGACGATGGGAACAGCAATATCCACCCCACCGGCACCGAGCTGTGCGACGGCGTGGACAACGACTGCGACGGCAACACGGACGAAGCCGATGCCGCCAACGCGCCGGCCTGGTACAGCGACAGCGACGGCGACGGCTATGGTGGCAGCAGCAGCGTGCGCGCCTGCTCGCAGCCTGCGGGAACCACCAGCAGCAGCACCGACTGCAACGACGGCAACGCCGCCGTGAACCCCGCCGCCGCCGAGAGCTGCGATGGGGTGGACAACGACTGCGACGGTACGGTCGACGAGCCCGCCGCCACCAACGCGAGCACCTGGTACCTGGACAGTGATGGCGATGGCTACGGCGTTTCCGGCAGTGTCACCCGCTCCTGTAGCCAGCCCGCAGGCTACTCCGCCGCCTCCACCGACTGCAACGATGGCAACGCGGCGATCAGCCCCTCGGCCACCGAAAGCTGCGACGGGCTCGACAACGACTGTGACGGCGCCACCGACGAATCGGGCGGCAGCCTGTGGTACCGCGATGCCGACGGGGACGGCTACGGGGTGAGCAGCACCAGCGCCTCCTCCTGCAACCAGCCCTCAGGCTACGTCGCGGCTTCGGGCGATTGTAATGATGGAAGCTCGGCCGTGAGCCCGGCAGCAACAGAAGTCTGCGACGGCATCGACAACGACTGCGACGGCAGCACCGACGAAGGGGGCGCGGGCGGCTCCACCTGGTACCGCGACGCCGACGGGGACGGCTACGGGGCGGGCTCGGGAACCACCGCCTGCAATGCGCCCACCGGCTATGTGGCCACCGCCAACGACTGTGCCGACAGCACCGCCTCGATCAACCCCGGTGCCACCGACACCTGCGACGGGGTGGACAACAACTGCTCCGGCTACATCGACGACGGGGGCCTCTGCCCCTGTACCGTACACTACTACGGTGGCGACGCATATATGTTCTGCGGAGCCCAGAGCTGGCATAACGCTGCCAACTACTGTGAGACCTACGGCTACACCCTGCTGAGTGTCAGCGACGCGGGCGAAAACACTTTTGCGGTGGATACGGCCTATCGCTGGTATCGTGGCAAGTGGTGGACCGGTGGCAACGACGAGGCTCAGGAAGGCAATTGGCGCTGGCGCTCGGGAGAGGGCTGGGGCTTTTCCGCCTGGCACAATGCAGAGCCCAACAACCTGGGTGGAAACGAGCACTGTATGCAGCTTGGCCGCTTCCTGGACTACACCTGGAACGACGAGCCCTGCTACCAGGCCTTCCGCTTTATCTGCGAAGCGAACTGACCTGCCTGCGGTTCAGCCGCCCGCCGTGTAGTCGGGCGGCTCGGCGTAGGCGTGCTCGGCACTGTCCCAGGTCCCCAGACCATTGGTGAAGTTGAACCAGTCCTCTCCCTCCAGCACCTGATAGCCACGGGTGGCCTGGTCGTCCGGGGTGCCGATGGTGAATTGGAAGCTGAGCTTGTAGTCCACGCCGTCGAAGTCATTTTCGCGGGGCCCATCCAGCACTTCCAGGCGACCATCCGTAAGCGGCCATGCGGTGGTGATAGCGTCGGCCGCCCCCCCTGGCTTGTGAAAGCCATAGCCGCCCAATTGCTCCATGCCCAAGACAGTGCCGGCGGCGAGGTGCTCGGCCAGAAACACGATCTCGCTCAGGGGCAGGTAGTCGTAGGCGATGTCGGCGGAGTCGCTGGTGTCCCACTCGGAGTAGTCCATGAGCAGGGTGGTCAGGCCCACGTCCGGATAGTTACTTCCCCAGCTTCCATAGTCCACACCACAGGCTTCTTGAAGATCCAGGTAGTTGTCCTGGTTATCGTCAAAGTCGGCGTCTACGGCGTAGGTGTAGTATTCCAGACTACCACAGTTTCGGTAGCCGCAGGCAAGGCTGAGGAGGAGGAAGATCATGGGGGAGGGCTATCTGGTTGGGGGGTGGGGGGCCAGGGAGTACTCCCCGCCCTGGCCGGCACCTTACCGGACCAACGGTGGATCTTTTTTCCGAAGGCCCTTGACGCGACAGGACTGACGAAAGGCTGACGACGCCTGTCGGAACTTCGACAGCCCCTTCGTCAACCGGACGGAAGAAGCAGCACTATTGCCTGGCACGGCGCTTGCTTGGCCCCGGAGTAGGAGGCAGCATGAAGAGCCAGGAGCGGGTTGGGGCAAGTCCACTATCAGGCATGATCGGACGATCTCCCATCACTTCTCCGGCTTCCGGCGGGGTTGGAAACCAGGAACAGGTACGACGACTTCAGGAAGGTGGGAAGCTCGACGCGCAGAAAAGCATCCTCCGCGCGCGGATGGCGCCCTTGCCTTTCCGGGCGGAGCTGGAGGATTTTTATGGGGTGGACCTTGGAGAGGTGAAGGTCCACACGGGGATGGCGGCCGAGGTGGGCGCACTGGGCGCGAAGGCCGTGGCCATTGGGGATCATGTTGCCTTTGCAGACGAAAATCCTGACCAGAAGGAGGTGGCAGAAGAGGTAGCACATGTGCTGCAGCAGGGTGGGCGCCCCGGATCACAGGTAGAGCCTCGCACCAGCTCACCCGGCGACGAGGCCGAAAAAACCGCCCAGAAAGCTGCCTTCAGCTTCACCTCTTCCAAGGGACGCGCCCCCTATGTCGGCAAAGCTGCGCCGCGAATTCACCGCAGCCCCCTTGCAGTTTCCAAGGTCATGGGAAGAGTGGGCCCATGGCTGGAGCAGCGGGCCTACTCCTATATCTCAGAACATATCCGCAAGCACCTGTTCGAAGACCCGACCAAGCCCATCCACTCCGTATTTCTAAGTCGCACAAATATACGATCCCTTGCGATGGTGGCCACTCAGGAGGCCACCGCGCTGGCCGCGAAGGGGGCAGCCGGCGGCGCCCGGGGGCTGAAAGGGGCGGGCGTGCAGTTGATCCGCGAGGATTGCGGTCCAAAGGGCATCCGCTGGGTGGTCGAGCGGGAATTTGCCGACGCCATTGGCACAAAGGGGGAGCGGATCCTGCGGATGGTGGTCTCGGAAGGGGGTACCGTGATATCGGCCTTCCCCATCCAGCGCTTTCAGAGGTTGTTCCTTAGTGCTGCCGCAGTCACCGCCTTTGATCAGCACAGTGCAGCCGCCTCCGAGGGGATGCGGGGAGCCGCCGAAGCACAGGCCCGGGCCGAGGCCGAAGCCTCCACCGATTGGGGCAGCTTCTTTGTAAACCTGGTCATGCCCGTAGGATTGGAGTCTTCCGGGTTGAACGAGGGGGAAGATCTGCAACTGGCGCTACACCGGACCATGAACCAGGAGTTCGAAGCGATGATCGGAGAGCTGGAGCAACAGGAAGGTCGCCCCCTCACCGAGTACGAGCGGAGCGAGCTACGGACC
>JBEIQS010000279.1:0-6705 GCA_040376425.1 Alphaproteobacteria bacterium
CCGATCACATCGCGGATGGCGACTTTGTGTATCTGGACCCTCCTTACGAGCCGCTCTCGCCCACTTCCTCCTTTACCGCCTATGCCAAAGACCAGTTCACACTCAGGGACCAGACCGCCCTGCGCGACCTGCTGACCGGCCTCAGCCGCTGCCAGTGGATGCTCTCCAACAGTACGGCCGCCTCGATTGAGCAGCTCTACGATCAGCCGGGAATGTACAAATCTCATGTACTCGCCGCCCGGTCCATCAACGCGACCGGCAAAGGACGCGGGAAAATCCCTGAGCTGGTGGTCACCAACTACCCCCCGATCGCTGCCACCTGAACCCGTCCACCCTGGCAACCCGCGAATTTCGGGGCTATGCTGTAGACGACCCGGAGTCTGTGATGCGGTGGTCGATACTCCCTCTTCTGAGCCTGCTGGGCTGCCAGCAGGACTACAGCGTAACGGCAATTCCGCCCAACGTGGACCCGGGAGACGTGACCGAGTGCGACTTCACGCGGGTGGATCAGACCGACTACTACCGCTATGACTGCAACCCGGTCTTTTCCAGCACCGGTGAGGGCTGGGCACCCACCATCGGCTCCACCGCCTTCGCGGTGACCGAGGTGCTTGGGCACCCCTTCTACCAAATCTGGTATCAAGGGGTTCCCGACGACACCGTCGAAGGTGGCTACGGCCTGGGCTATGCTGCAAGTCCGGATGGCACAGTGTGGACCCCCTACCCCGACAATCCACTCCTCACCGAATCCGGCGGTGGCGCCTTCGACGCGTCGAGCATGGACGCCATGCAGGTGCTCTGGGACTCCGGAACCGAGCAATACCTCATGCTCTATCAGGGGGTGAACCTGGACAAGAGCCTGTGGGGACTCGGCGTCGCCACCTCCTCGGATGGGCACACCTGGGCCCGCCTCCCCTCCAATCCGGTATTGGACCTTACCGAACCGAAGGGAAAGGTGAATGGCTACTGCTGGCCGCTGGGTCTGACCAAGGGCGACATCGCGGGCTTCACCGGCTACATCGCCGGCTACACCTCCCCCAATGGGCCCTGCGAAGCCTTCCGGATCAACTCCCCGAACCTGCGTGATTGGGAACCCGATACCAACGTGATCTTCGAGGCCGGAAGCCCAGGAAAGTGGGATGACCAGGGCCAGCTTTCCCTGGCCATTGCCAACCTGAATAAGGAGCGCCACATGTTCTACGTGGGCTTTGGGGATTGGGAGGATCATCCTGGCTATCGCACGACCAAGAACCAGTTTCTTGGCCACGCCACCTGGGACGGATCTGCCTGGCAGCGGGACGCCGAGCCCCTTCCCCTCCACAACACCGAGCTGGGCGACGTCAACGCCGTGGCTGCAGTTACCGTCGGCAAGCGCATCCACTTGTGGGTGACCGACGCCTACACCCTCGACGATGGTACAGAAACCCAAGCGGTGGGCTACTTCCTCTACGATCCGGATCGAGAAGAGGAAGAATGATCGTTCTGCTCCTCGCCTGTGGGGGTGTGGGCCTGGATCCCACCAACCCCAAGCTGGACTCCGGCTCTTCCGTGGTGATCGAGCGGCTGGAACCGGACTGGGGCCCCCCCGATGGCGGCACCGAAGTGTCCATCATCGGGGAGGGATTTGAGGGCGCGGTCACCGTTTCTTTCGGCGACCTGGAAGTGCCCTCTACCCGCATCGACCCCGGTACCCTGCTGATCGCGACCCCCTACCTCGGCTTTGAAGCCGCAGTGGACGTGAGCGTCACCTCTGAGCTCGGCAGCGCCACACTGGCCGGTGGCTTCACCTATGCCAACAGCGCCCCGCCGGACGACACGGGGGGTGGCGGTGGGGACGACACCGGTGGCGGTGGGGACGACACCGGACAAAGCGGCACCGGCCTCTCCGGAGGCCTGGTCGAGCTGAACCTGATGCAGATCGCCTGCCCGGACTGCCTGGGCTACACCAGCGATATGGACATCAGCGCGGCCGCCAAGCTGCACGCGCCCGTCCGCGGCTCGTGGCTGGGCTGGCTGCCAAACTCCGGGAGCTGCGCGCTGAACCCGAGCCCGACCACCCCCACCTCCGACGGCCTGGATGCCGGAGAGTGGCTCTACCTGACCTCCGGCTCCGTCTCCATCGGCATGCGCCGCAGCACCGGCTCCAGCGGCTTTCTGTACCAGGCTGCCGGTCTCAGCAATTCGGACTACAACCGGACGGCCCAATACAAGCTTGCTGCCGACGGTGGCAGCGATATCTCCTCTTTTGATATTCAGAATGCTCTCTTGACGCCGCAAGGCTTTGTCTCGATTGAGCCTCAGGAAATGCTCTATACCCAGAGCGCCTCCGCATTCGCCGCGCGGATTTCGCGAAGTGGGCAGCGCTTCACCTGGTCGAACTCCGGCGGGTCAGGGACCTTCGTGATCCTGGTGGACGCCTACGATGGTCGTACCGGCAACTACTCCGGCAGCGTTCTCTGCCACGGTCCAGACAACGGTGCTATGCAGGTTCCAGGCGGCTACTTGGGATCCTTCCAAACCGGCAGCCTGCTGGTGATCTCGTTGATTCGCTACCAGATCAGCGAAGTCACCCGCCCCACCGATGGGGCCACCATTGAAACCGTCGGGAAGGTGGGCGTGATGGGCACCGGGCTGTTGGTGCCCTGATGTGGATGGGGGTTGCTGCAGCAGTTGTCGCCTTGCTCCTCTGTGAATACCGACACTATCGCCCTGGTATCTGGTTGTTCAAGCCACTTGCCAGTACGGGATTTGTGTTGGCTGGCATCCAGGCCGGCGCCATGGCAAGTACCGAGGGACGCCTCTTGCTGGCCGGGCTGTGTCTGTCCTGGCTTGGAGATGTTCTGCTGATCCCCAGGGGTTCAAAGAAGATCTTTCTGGCGGGCGTGCTCTTCTTTTTGAGTGCGCACGTGGCCTATGGGGCGGGCTTTGTGCTGCGGGGGGTGCAGCCGCTGGCCACAGTGGTGGGCACGCTCCCCTTTTTGGGGGCGGGGGTGTGGGTGCACCGGCGGGCCAAAGGTGGCGTACCGGAGATACTCCAAAAGGCAGTTATCGCCTATATCATCGTCATTTCCATCATGGTGGGACTGGCAACGGGCGCCGTGGCCAACGGCGCCCCTCCCCTGGCACTTGTTGCCGCCGTTGCCTTTGCGACCTCGGACATTTCTGTCGCCATTGATCGCTTTATCTCCCCCGGCTTTGTAAACCGGTTGTGGGGCCTCCCCCTCTACTACGGCGCACAGCTACTTTTTGTAGCCGCCCTCTTGTAGCCCTCAGAGGAGCTGCCGCCAGGCCCCGTCCAGCTTGATCTCGCTGCCGGTCGAAGCCAAGGCATCCGCGATCTCCTTCCAGCGGGCCTCGGTCATCACCCCAAGGCCGTCGGTGCCGGTGACAAAGGGCTTCTGCCGCTCCACCACACAGTCCATGAAGGATGCGGACATATTGGGGTTCAACTTGATGATCTCGGCATTGGCCACCGAAGGATCCGCGAGGTAGGACTTCCAGCCCTCCATGGATGCGTCGCGGAAGTCCCGCACCCAGCGCTGGTCCACGTCGGCCGCGCGCACGATAGCCAGGGAGGCGTAGGGGTTCCAGCCCGCGTCTCGACCAGGAAGAAAGCGGCTTTCAATGTTCTGAGCGCTGGCCTGACAGGGCTCGGAGGTGATGTAGGCCTGCTGCACCAGCGTAGGGTCCGCCGCAAAGGCACCGATGCTGCCACTGCTAGGCACGAGCTCCACTTTACCGTCCCAACCATACTTTTTGGAGAGGAAAAGTTGGAAGGGAGAGCCCTGCTCGATCGCCACCCGGCCCTTGATTTCCTCCAGCTTGGTCGGCCCATTCGCATGGACCATAAAGCCCACTGGCGAGTCCTGGAAGCCGGGAAAAATAGCGACCGCATCCAACCCTTTGGCGCGTCGAACCAACAGATCTGCCGCCTCGGAGAGCGCAACGTCCACCTGGGAGGCCCCAAGCTGCTCCAACACCGGTGCGCCCGGGCCTCCCGGGATCAGGGTCACATCGATGCCTTTGGCCTTGTATTTGCCAGTCAGAACTGCATCATAGAAGCCCCCGAACTCAGGCTCTGGGTACCAGTTCAACGCCACGCGTAGCGCACGGGGCGCGGCGGGCGGCGGCTCGCTGGGGGGCGTGGGCGCCGCAACCGGGGCCGGAGTGGGAGAGGAGCAGGAAAGGAGGAGGGCGAGAATCATACGGCCATCTAACCCACCCGCACAAAAGCGGCGGGGGGCTATTCCGGAGAGGGACTGGGGACGGCTGCAGGTTCCGTGGCCCCTGCGGCCTCCGGCGTGGGGGCCGGAGTGGGGGCAGGGGCGGCAGGGGCCGCGGCCGGCGCTCCCCCCTCCACGGCTTCGGGCGTCTCCACTGTCAGCTCCTCCACGATCACGGGCAGTCCGATTCGCGGCGCCACCCGGTTCCAGTAAGACACTACCCCGAGCACGCCCAACAAAAATACTATCATAAAAATAAGCGCGCCCTCGCGCATTTCCGAGACATCCCGATCCTCAGTCAGCCGCTGCCGCAGGGTCAAGGCCTGCTTCACCCAGTCCAATCGCTCCACGGTGCTGCCCTTGGGTACTGCCGGTCGCCGGGTGAAGAGGCTGCCCAGCGGACGGGTCAGGATCAAGCTGTCGTTCATGGCCCAACCGGAGCCTTCCAGCACCACCGCAAGGTTGCGGCGCCGGATCTTCAGCCAGCCCAAAAGGCCGGAAGGAACCATCACAATCAGCACCACCGCCACTCCCCCCTGGATCAGCTCCACGGGGGTGACCGACTTCAACTGGGAGACCACAAAGGCCACCGAGGAAGAAATCGCCGCAAAGGCCACCCCTCCGGCAGCGACCATCCCGCCGATCACCGGCCGGTTTACCGAGGAAGACGGGGCAACCGCCGTCACCTCGGGCGCGGGTGCAACCGGACCCTCCCCATCGGCCGCCTCCCTCCCTCCTGCGGTGGTTTGCTTCCAAAAAGAGCTTAGACCCTCATCTACCTTGGACTCTCCCTGCACCGCGAACTCCTCCACCCTGGCCCGTACAAAGGAGCCGATACGGAGAAAGGGCTGGGTCATCGCCTCCCAGAGCGACACCGGCTGGGACACCACATGCGTGATGATCGCGTCGAACTCCCGTCCCTCCAAGTCGTAGAACAGGCCGCGCTTGCCCGCATGGATGCCGTCCGCCGTCCCGGCGGTGATGGGCACTACCACCTCATAGTCCGTGTCCTTGCCCTCCACCCGTACATAGGCAAGGCACATGCTGGCATTTTCGGCTACCTTCACATGGGCGTCATGATCGGGCACGCGCACCGCCAACCGGAAATTCCTGCCCGCAACCACCAAGCGGCCATACTCAAAAAGGGCTGTCCGCTGCGGATCATAGAGGTCGGTCATCGCGATGAAGCTGTTGGCGAAGGTCAGCAGCCACCGCTGAAACAGAATCAGCTTCTCCAGCGAATCCAGCGCGACCAGGTTGTCATGATGTGCCAGATCGGCCTTGGCAGCGGCAAAAGCAGCAGAAAAGGTAGCCTCGTCAAAGCTTTCGAGGCCCGGCAGTGCACACAGGGGCTCCGCATCGTGGGCCTGCCGCCACTGCTGCACCCTTGCGGCCTGAGCGCACAGCTCCCGCCACCGACCCTCGGTGAGATCCTCCAGCGACAGCTCTGCACGTAGTGCCAGAAGCTCCTCGTAATTGCGGCCGCGAAGCAGACGATCCCACCGCAGAAGCCCCATCGGCTCTGGCGGGGCCACCGGGAGCGCGTGCAGCCAACGTCGCAAGGCAGCAGTGTCGCCGAGGAGAAGGTCCATCTGGGCGGGCTGGAGCTGAAAGGCCGAAGCGGCCGCGGGTTGGCTGGCCACCAGCCTGCACTGGAGAAAATATTCGTCCAACCTTTCTTTCAGACTCAGAATCTGCCCGGCGATTTCTTCGCTACGGTCCCCCCAAAACATGACTGCCGAACGTTGCTGCAACAGCGCGATGGCCAGGTCGCGCCGAAGGCGAAAGGCACTCAACATCTCCTGGTCTACCCCCGGCTTTCCGGATCGGTTGACCTTGGGCGGCATACAGCTCAGCACCGCATGCAAAAGTTGTGCCACCGTCGCATCCGCGACAGTGTCTGGCGAAAGGATACCGTCGCCATTCACCGATGCACGCTGGAGGGAGGCCTCGCTACTGCGCACCTGAGCAAGGTCGATGGCTTGCCGATCTACAGCATTCTGACTTTCCAGGAGGATCTGCGCCGTTTCTTTCAAGGTGGCGGCGGCCGGAGACAGGTGCGCCAGCAGCAGCCGATCAGAGCGTTGGTCTACCCCATCGTAGTCACTCAACTGCGCAGCCACCCATGCAACCGCCGCTTTCACCTCCTCCACCCGGATTCTTCCGTTGTTGTCCGCGTCCATAAACTTCAGAAAGCGCGCGTCGGCCTGCAAGCTGTGCGTCGGGCAGGCTGTGGCCACCCACAGGGGCTCAGGAAGCTCCATCGCCCGCCGCAGCGCGCCGAAGTCATCGATTTGAAGCTGGAGGGAGCCGGCAAAGTGCCGGAAGTGGAAAGGCGGAGCCATGCGCAACATTACCTTGCCCCGGCGAACTTCGGAAGTGGACAGGCCATCAGAAGCAGAGAATAATGGGCAGAGGAGAGCCGATGCCACTACTGCTTACGCTGGTCCTGGCCTGTGCGCCCGCTGCCTACGAGGGAGAC
>JBEIQS010000417.1:0-2754 GCA_040376425.1 Alphaproteobacteria bacterium
AAGATCGCTCTGTGGCAAACACGCTGCTGATCCGGGTTGAGGGAGAGGCGAAGGATTGCCGGGATTTAGCGATCCAGGCCCGGCAGTGGGCGAACGACTGGTTGGCAGCGGAGATCCAGGAAAATCTGAACGTCCTGAAGCGTCGCGGGGGCGTGGAGCTGTGCGACCTGCACCGCGCTGAGCGCCAAATCAAGGCGATTCGGGAAGGGGATTTTGTCGAGTTCAGTGCGGGCTGGGCTGAACTTTCCGAAGCTTCCATGGCCGCTGTGGCCCTTGCCAACAAACACCGCGATGCAACGCCACGTTTTTTCGTCACTCCGGTATCTACCGAAGGCTTCCCCAAGTGCGACCTGGACCCGGGCCGGGACTCGGTACTGCGCCGCATAGACAATCCAAAGTCAGAAGCGGCGAAAGTGCAGCTCCGCCTGCGCGGGCGTCTGGGCATCCGCAAGGGTGAAGAATTGGATGTACTCTACCTGGCGCGCAGGCTTTCGCTGTTTCGGGAGGAAAAAAATCTTCCCCGCCTGCCCTTTCCTCCCGTGGGGCGGGTGGCGGCTGATCCCTGGCTGGAAGGGATTCCCGAAGAGAAGCGGGACGCGATCCTGGCGAGTCTACGGGCCGCCGCTGAAACTCAAAACAAGGAGGAAGCTGAAGACTTTTTCCTGTGGTGCACCCCTTGCACCGATCCCGGAGACATACAATTTCCCTTTGATCCCTCCTTTCTCTTTGAAGGCGGCCGCGAAGCGCTGCTGAAGGAGCTGGAGGAGTCCGGGGCAGCTGCGCAGCGGGAGGCGCTGCGGAAAATTCCCAAATTGGGCCCATCTACGCCGATTCCCTACTACGCCCTGGTGGAGATGGACGGCGACGGCGTGGGCGACCTTTTGTCAAAGATGACCACAAAAGAAGCATGGACCGCGGCGATTGACGCACTGGACACATTCTCCAAAGAAGCCAGTACGAAGGTTCAGAACGGGCACGGCGTACCCTTCTACGCGGCCGGAGACGAGCTGTGCTTCTATGTGCCGGTGGATAAAGCGCTGCCCCTGGTCCAAGATTTGCAGGCTTGGTGGAAAGAGGCCACGGCTGGCGCGGGACTGGAGGCCAGCAGCCTTTCCGCGGGAGTGGTCTTCGTTCATGTAAAGGACGACATGGACGCCTCTCGGAAGGCGGCGACCAAGGCGCTGAAAACGGCCAAGCGGGACCGCCCTTCCGGTAGCGGGGATGCCTGGATCTGTGTGGAAGAACACCCGCGGGCGGGTGCGCCGCGCACCATCGGCGGTCCGGCAAAAGGACTGATAGAAAGCCTGGAACTCTGGCAAAGGGACGCCCTAGCGGGAGACGACTCGCTCTCCCTTCGCACCGCACACATCCTCCATGAGCACCTCCTCCGCCTGCCTGCCGACGTAGAATGTGGCTCAGACGAGGAGAAAATGGCGGTTCATATCGCCAAGGGTGCCATCCTACGGCAGCAACTCTCCACCAGCAAGCGGCGAGAAAAACCTACGTTGGCCCAAGAAGTGCTGACCGAGCGGGTGCAGAAGCTCAATGATCGTAAAGACGTACAAAAACTTCTGGATGAATTGCTGATCGCCGCGCGGATCGCGCGAGTGGCCGCACAAAGGAAGCCCTGATGGACGACCGGAAAAAGGACGACATGACTTCCTACCGTTTGGTTCCGCTGGAACCTATGGTGTTTGGGGATGGTCGCCCCCTCGATCGGCAACGAGGGGAGCTGTGGCCGGTGCCGGCGACTCTCGCGGCCGCGATGAATGGCTGGTTGGGCACAGCCCAACCCGACCGACGCGACGCCGGGCAGCCATTGGGCCAGCTTCTTCAAAAAAGTCTCCTTATCGGCCCACTTCTGTCGAAGGGTACCGAGTTGTTTGTACCCCCGCCAGCGGATATGCAAGTGGAGGCGGACGCGGATGGCCGCCTCCGAGCTATCTCCGGCACGTTGGTGGATGCTGGATGCACCTTGCTCCCCCTGGATCTTCCTCTGATTTTCCAGCTTGCCGAGCGTGATAAGGCTGGGAAAAAGCGTCGGGGGCCGACCCAACCCCTCTCTCTGGCCGAAGCCCGTACCTGGGCGATGGGGCAGAAGACACGGTTGTACCCTGATATGGAAGAACTTAAACGCCAAAATGCGCTCCGCCCTCGGCACCTTGGCCCGCACCTCCCCGCTGAACAGGCGCCGCGCCTTCATGTAGGCATCGATGCCACCAGCCGCACCGCTGCGGCCGGTGCGCTCTTTCAAAGCACGGGCGTGGCCCTCTCCGACGGCTGGGGCTGGGCATTTCGCTGGGGTGCAGATGCGGATCTGAGTCCTGAAGCACGGGAACGCCTTCGGCCCTCCCCAGGGGTGGTGTCCATTGGCGGCGAAGGGCGGATGGCGGCCCTCCAGGCAGTGAATGAAGATTCATTCAGTAATGGTGCGCTATCTTTGCACCTTTCGGACCTGCCTGATCGTGCCTACCTTCGCCTTCAGCTCCTCACCCCCGGTCTCTTCAACAATGCCGAGTTCCCCTACCTGCCCGCCTGGTTGGGGAAGGAGGGGAGGGGGCAGCCACCGGGGCTGGACACCGAGCTGCGCCTCGTTGCGATGGCGATGGACCGCTATCGCGCCTTCTCCGGCTGGAAGACCGCCCGGGACGGCACGCAGGCGCCGCGGGCCGTGCGCCGTCTGGTGAGCGCGGGCACGGTCTATTGGTTGGGAGGCAAGGACGGGGCGCCGCTGGCCAAGCAGCAGTTGGCGGC
>JBEIQS010000150.1:0-14903 GCA_040376425.1 Alphaproteobacteria bacterium
AGGCTTATCACGCCCAAGAGTTCACATCGACGGCGTGGTTTGGCACCTCGATGTCGGCTCATCGCATCCTGGGGCTGGAGCAGGTCCCAAGGGTTTGGCTGTTCGCCAATTAAAGCGGTACGCGAGCTGGGTTCAAAACGTAGTGAGACAGTTTGGTCCCTATCTGCTGTGGGCGCAGGAGAGTTGAGAGGAGCTGTCCTTAGTACGAGAGGACCGGGATGGACGCACCTCTGGTGTTCCGGTTGTCGCGCCAGCGGCATTGCCGGGTAGCCATGTGCGGAGGGGATAACCGCTGAAAGCATCTAAGTGGGAAGCCCCCCTCAAGATAAGCTCTCCCTGAAGGGCCGAAGAAGACTACTTCGTTGATAGGCGGGCCGTATAGAAGCAGCAATGCAAGAGCGAACCCGTACTAATTGCCCGATTGGCTTGATCCTTTTCTTTCGTTCGTCTACCACCGTATGGATATGAATTTGGCTGGTGACCATGTCGGAGGGGTAATACCCGTTCCCATCCCGAACACGGAAGTCAAGACCTCTGGAGCCGATGGTACTGCACCTTTACGGGTGTGGGAGAGTAGGTAGTTGCCAGCCATCCTATTGAATCCCCTGCGGACTGCGGTCCGCGGGGGATTCTCGTTTTTGCTCTTTGGGGCGAAATGACGAATCCTGTTACCGTTGCTGCATTGACTGGCCATCGCCGCGCGATAACGGGGCGCTTCTGCGAGGCACAGGGTGGAATCATCAGAGAAACTTGGGTTCTTTAGCAGGATCGGCTACGGTCTTAGTGCGGGCCTTCTGGCAGGTAGCTTCGTTGGGATTTCGGAGGGAGCCTGGATTCTCACCAGTACGACCCCCTCGGAATATCAAGCAATCCGCTATGGGGCGGTGTTGTACGGCCTGATTGGCGGCGGTATGGGCCTGGGGATCGGGTCGGCGTTGGCCATTCTGTCGGGGTTGGTGCAGATCTCCCGGGCCCGCAGCTGGTGCCTTTCGTTTTTTGGGGTGGTTGCTCCGTTGGGTCTACTCATTTTGAGGTACATCCTCAATAAGCAGTGGTACCTGGAGAAGGGTGTTCCGATGTCCACCACCTTGGGCATTCTCGCCATGCTGGGTGTGGTGTCCTTGGTCGGCGTTTGGATCGGGGGCAACCTCCTCACCAAGACGCCTCTGAGGGTGCTTCCCGGCATTAAGGGTACCACTACCGCTTGGGGTGCTGTGCTTGGAATTGCCTGGATCTTCTCCCTCTCCCCCGCACCTGGTGCTTCGGGTGGCATTTCGAATCACCCCAAGCAGGGCCCGGAGTTCGCGAAGAAGCCGGATGTGATCTTGATCATGGTCGATACTCTCCGGGCCGATGCCCTGGGTGCCTATGGTGCAGGAGCCACAGCCTCTCCCGCGATTGACGCCTTTGCCAAGGACTCCGTGGTCTTTGACCAAATGATCACTTCTGCGTCCTGGACGCGGGCTTCCACTGCCTCTCTTTTGACTTCTCGCTACCCTTCTTCGCACACCTGCGAGACGAAGGATGCCGCGCTCCCTGATGCGGTGACCACCCTGGCCGAGCAGCTCTCGGGTTCGGGCTATGCAACCGGCGGCCTTCCCAACAATGCGAACGTCACCGCGGCAGTGGGATTTGGACAGGGCTTTTCCTGGTATCCCTACAATCCTGAGTATCCGCTCTGGGCGGCGGAGTCTTCATACTCGCTCTCACTTTACAGCGTGGTGCGGAAGCTCTACACCAAGGTGAACAAGCGCAAGCGGGTTGAAGAGTACTACATGCCCGCGCCGACACAGTTTCGTCGGGCATCTGAGTTTCTCACCGCGAATAAGGATGTTCGCTCCTTTCTCTTCCTGCACATTATGGACGCCCACGATCCCTATTTCCGTCATCCGTACGACGGCTACGCCTACGGTCGTGCCGAATTCCCGAATCCTCCTCCAGAGATGAAGAATGAACTTCGTACGCTGTATGCGGGTGAAGTGGCCTTCCTGGATCAGGCCTTTGCCGAGTTTGTGGCAAAGCTCAAGGCGGACGGGCGCTACGACCAGAGCCTCATCATCCTCACCGCTGATCATGGCGAGGAGTTTATGGAGCATGGCGGTTGGTGGCACGGGACCACGCTCTACGACGAGCAGATCCGTGTGCCGCTGATTGTCAAGCTTCCCAACAATGAACGTGCAGGAGTCCGCGTCCCCTGGCAGGTGCGTCAGGTGGATATTGCCCCTACGATCACCCAGCTTGCGGATTTGGCACCGGGGGACGGCTGGCAGGGGGTGCCCCTCTTTGATGACCAGTTCGATCAGCACCTCGCCTTCGGCAATCCTCTGGCCGATCAGGATCCTACGGGTGAGCCCGCGCTTCCGCCGCCGGATGCGACTCAGCCCCCTACCCAGCCTCCGCTTCCTCAGGAGCGTCCTTCCGGCCCTGTGGTGGTAGACTGGTCCGAACATCCCGCCAGCCGCAGTGCCCTCTCCGAGCAGAACTTCGAAGGCTACGACTTGCAGTCTCTACGTCGCAAGGGTGTCAAGCTGATTCAGGCGCTGACAGTGCCTGCAGGAAACGCACGGAATCAGCCGCCCGAGCAGTTTTTTGACATGAAGAAGGACCCCGCTGAGCAGGTGAACCTGGCGGGTCAAGGGGATTCTCGCCAAGCCGAGACGGCTTCGGAGCTCTCTCAGGTTTTGAAGCTGGTGCAGGGTGGTGCGGTGGAGGCGGTGGTCGTGGAGCAGAGCTGCGAAGAGATTCAACAGCTTGTTCAGCTGGGCTACATGACCGAGGATGGGATTCCCGAGCGCTGTAAGGGGAAGTGACCTGCCCGCCCGGATTTTGATTCTTGGCTTGGATGGCGCCACTTGGGACGTCATTGATGCCCTCGGCGACCAGCTCCCGAACCTCTCCCGCCTCCGTAGGGAGGGGGCCTGGGCACCGCTGCGGAGCACCACTCCCGCGATGACCCTTCCGGCGTGGTCCAGCATCTTGACCGGCTGTAACCCGGGCGTACATGGGATCCTCGACTTCACGCGTCGTCCCCCCGGCAGCTACCAGTTGGAGTTCCTGAACTCCACCTGTCGACGTGTTCCGACGATCCACCGCATCCTTTCTGATCGTGGTGGGCGGGTCGCGAGTTTTGCAGTCCCCGGCACCTTTCCCCCTGAGCCACTCAACGGCGTGGTCTTGTCGGGCTTCGATAGCCCCATCGCCACGCGGATGGAGGCACTCCATTGTGAGCCGGCTTCCCTGTTTCCAGAGATTGAAGCACGGTTTGGGGCGCCCCGCTTCGCCGACTTTCAAGAGTCGGACATCGATGCGGCCTGGCATCGCCGTGCCCTGAGTCGCCTTCTTCGGGAGATCGACCGGAAGGAGGCCACCTGTCGCTGGCTTCTGGGGCGGGAGGAGTGGGACCTGTTTATGGTTGTGTTTGGCGAGAGTGACACGGTCGCCCACCACTTTTGGATGTTCCATGATCCGTCCAGTCCCCGCCATCGCGCTGATCCTCTCCTCTCTGCCGCCATTGCCAAGGTGTACCGTCGCCTGGACACCGCGGTTGGAGAACTCACCAAGGCGGGGAGTATCGTTTGTGTCTGTTCGGACCACGGGTTTGGGGGGGCCGGCACACTGGCGCTCTATCTGAACCGATTTTTGGAGGCTCAGGGTTGGCTGACATTCCGCGAGACCCGCGGGCAGGGCGTGGAGCCGCTTCGCCAGCTCATGCTCCGTTTGCCCATGGAGCGGGTACTCCGCCGCGTTCCTTCCGTGCTGTTAGGTCGTGCCGAGAGTGCCGCCCGATTCGGAGAGATCGACTTTTCCCAAACCCGCGCATGGTCGGACGAGCTGAACTATGCCGCCACCATCCACCTCAACCTGAAGGGACGCGAGCCGCTCGGCATGCTCCCCGATCGGTCGGCGGCGATTCGAGCCCTGTCCGAGCTGCTCCTTTCCTGGCGGGTGGAGGGGCGACAGGTGGTTCAAAAAGTGACCCCCCGTGAGGAGGCGATGGCGGGTCCGGCTACCGAGGGTGCGCCAGACCTCTACTTGGACCTTGCTTTGGAAGACGGCTTTTCGGCCACTCTTCTCCCGTCGGGGCGCGTTCCCAAGGGCACCCTTTGGCGCCGCCTGAAGCCAGAAGAGTGGGTGGGTGGCAAGGGGCTGGGCATGAATGGATCCCACCGGCCCGAGGGGGTTCTCCTGCTTCACGGACCCGGTGTGCGGCCGGGTCGGGTGGAGGCGGGTGTGGCGGATGTCCTTCCCACCCTCCTGAGCCTCACCGGGCGGCCGGTGCCGCTCCACTGCGATGGCCGGGTGATTCGGGAGGCCCTGGAGGCACCGGAGGAGCGTCGGGAGCCCTTGGGTTTTGATGCTCCGGTTCCCCACGGCTTTTCGGCACGCGAAGACGATGCTCTCCGGAAAAAGCTCGAACGTTTGGGCTATCTCTGATGCGTGTTCTGATGGTGGGCGCATGTCCATTTCCCACCGCCCAGGGCTCTCAGGTGTATATGGGCGCTCAGGCGCGGGCCCTTTCCGCTGCGGGGGTGTCTCTTCGCCTGTTGACCTATGGGCATGGAGAGGGGCGGCATGCTGGAGACTACGAGCATGTGCGCTTGCCGATGTTGCCGGGCTACCGGTCTCAACGCTCAGGACCTCATCCCGCGAAGCTGCTTCTGGATGCCGTACTTTTCCAGCGTTTGACGCGGGTAGACGCGGATATCTTTCACGCCCACAACTATGAAGCGGCCTTGATCTGTGGGGCAGTGGGGCGTGTTCGGGGCATTCCCGTGCTCTACGACGCCCACGGTATCCTATCTGAGGAGCTACCAACCTATTTTTCCGCCGAAGCCCACTGGCGTCGTCGGGCGGCGGCATGGGTGGGGGCGGCCGTGGACCGCCGCCTCGCGGAGCTGGACGGCGTGATTGCCATCTCGGCGGAGGGGGAGCGGCGCCTGCGGCAGCTTGGCGCGCGGAGGCTTTGGCGGATTCCGCCCGGAGTAGAGCCTGGCGACTACGCAGTGGACAGCCCTCCCCGTGCTATCCACCCGACCGTCGTCTATGCGGGGAATCCCGATGCCTACCAGGATCTCCCTATTCTTTTTGAGGCCATGCGCCTTCTTCCCAGCCTTCGCTTGCGCTTGGTGACCCATACACGGGATTGGGAGCTACCGTCTTTCCTGGACCCGGAGCTTTGTATGGTACAAAGCTGGGAAGATGCGCGGGCTGCTATCGCGTCGGCCCGGGTGGCGGCGTTGCCCCGACGCTCCTGTCCGGGCTTCCCGATCAAGCTCCTCAACTACCTGGGCCTTGGGGTGCCGACGGTGATCAGCCAGGGCTCGGCGCAGGGACTTCCCGGCGAAATTCCTGTGGAGCCGCTGCCGGGCGCGTTTGCGGCCGCACTACTCCAGACCGTGGACCACCCTCCCCCACCCTTCCGACAGCAGTTCTTGGCGGAGAATGCCTGGGAGCGCCGCGTTCAGAAGATTCTGGCGGTGTATCAGGTGTTGCTGGGGGGCCACGTCAGGCGGTAGTGCCCATGGTCTTTTCTGCGCCCCGCTCCAGGTTCTTCGCGGCTTCTTCGCAGAGCCGCTCGATGGGAAAGCGCAGCGCGCCGCCGAGCGCCGCCATCCCGCTGGCGAGCGCCAGCAGACCCTGTGCGGTACACCAGGCTACCGATGCGAGCTCCCGTGGGGAAACCTCGGGGTGGAGTCGGCCTCTTGCCGCGTCCTCCCTCAGCCGCTCCTCCAGCCGCCCCTGGACCCGCGCCGCCCGCGGGTAGGCAATCTTCGCCACCGCCCCCTCCTCCAGCCCCAGCACCTCGGTCCATAGGTATAGCAGTCGGAAGCTCGGAAAGTCATCCTTGTACCGGTCCACGCGGCAGCGCATCAGTGCGCTGAGCGCGCGGATCCCGTCCGGTGCCGCGTTCACCGCCTGAACCATCGCCTCCGCCTCTCCCTCCAGCATCTCCTCGGCGATGCTGCCCACCAGCGCTTCTTGGGAGGGAAAGTAGTAGTAGAACGAGGATTTTGCGATGCCCGCCTCTGCCGAGATGGCCGCCACGGAGAAGCCTTGGATGCCCTGCCGGTGGAGCAGCGCCTTGGCAGCTGCGACCAGCCGCTGCCGCTGCTCCTCTTGGCGTGCAATTTTCCGGCTTTCCCGGAGCAGTTTTTCAGATCCAGGCGAGTGCATCGCTCAGCACCTTTTTGCCCCCGTCGGGGACAAGGTCACCGTGGCACAGCGAGATCTGGTCGAAATCCCAGCTCTCCACCGGCTGCCAAGAGGCTTTATAGGCCGCTTTGTCTTTGATCATCATCTTGAAGAGCGGGGTTTGCCCCGCCTTCTGGTTTACACCGGCAAACCAGGCGTAGAAGCCGGTCAAACCTGTGCGGCCGGGCAGGAAGAACAGGGCGTCGGTGCAGATCAGTGTGCGCGAGGGGCTGTGCAGAAAAAGCACCTCGTTGATGGAGGGCATTCCATGAAGAAGCTGGGTTTTCAGCTCTGGCCCCCAGCCTGGATCGCTGCCATCCAGCGCTCCGTCCAGCCGCAGGTCCTTCCGCTTTTCTGCAACCCCGGGCGCGGCCAACGTTTTTGCGGCGGGGAAAGCCTGTTGCCAGGGACCCACAAACAGGTGGTGCATCGATGACGGCGCCACGATCCAAGCCACCGTGCCGAGCTTTTCCACTTCGGCCTGCAGCAACGCGCTATGGGCGACCGTCGAGTGCAGCAGCAATTGCCCATTTTGCAGCCGGATCACCGTCATCCGCGTGCCAAGGTTCATTCCCAGCAGCGACAGCGGCACTGCGAAGGTCCAGATGTCTTTCCCAATGGCTTCCAACATGCATGCCTCTTTCGACCGTCGGTCGGTTATTCGACCGTCGGTTGAAAATACGACCGTCGGTCGAAAAAGTCAAGCGGCCGGACGCACATAGGGGCGCTCACGCACCCAGGCGGTGGCGATCCACTTCTCGCCTGACCGCACCGGTGAGCCGCCGTGCAGCGTTAATCGGTCCATTTCTCCTTTGGAATTCTTGTTCTCAAAGTAGACTCCCTGGCCCGGCTGGATGTTGAGCTCCAGTCCCAGCGAGGGGAAGATCGTGGCGCCGCCGTCGTCGGCACTTGCCAGGTACATGATCAGCGTGGCGATACGCTGCCCACCGATCTCCGTGGCCCGCTCGGCCCCGGGAAGAGCGGCGTCGAACCAATCAAAGTGTGGCCGGTACTCTCCCCCCTCCCGATAGTGGAGCACCTGCAGCGGCTCGATATGGGTGAGTGGGCAGCCGATCAACGCGGCGACCCGGGCTTCCACCCGGCTGACGACGGGATGGCTGCCCCGGTCAAAGTGGGTGCCCTCCGAGGTGCGGGTGGCATGGGTTTCGTGGCCCTCAGCGCCGACAACCAGGGAGGGGCGCAGCTTTCCCATGGACAATCCGAGCAGAATCACACGCTCCTGCTCGGTCAGCAGGCCCCCAAGCAGCAGCAGTCGCGGGTTGGCGATGCTCAGCAGCACCTCCACCTCCCGATCACCGGTCTGTATCCGCTTCAACCCTGGAGCATGTCCCTCAGTGCTCAGCAACATCTCTCACCTCTTGATGCCCGTTGCCCGGAAACTTTCGTTGTTGCCCACCTTCCGGCTCACCTGCATGTCAGCATAGCCCGCCTCTGCATACCAGCGCTCCAGCTCTTCGCCGGTAAAATAGCCGGTTACCGGAACCCTAAGGCGGTCATAGACGTCCGCTACCACGACGCCGAAGGGCCACCGGTGGTGGTCATGTACAGGCAAATGACTCACAACCCCCTTTAAGCCCGGTAGTGCACCGAAGTACACATAGGGTGCGTGGGAGAACAGCCGCAGGTTCACGGCGATGAGCCGGCTGAAATTATGGAGTTGTTCCGGGGTCATCTGCGCGGTGGCCCCGCGCAGCGCGCCGGTCACGATCCGGGTCAGTCCCTGCCGTGGCCCGTAGACCCACAGCGACAACCGGCCCCCGGCCCGCACCAGCTCATCCAGCACCCGGAAGGCGGCCCGTGCGTCGTTCAGGTGGTGCAGGACCCCGTAGCTGTAGACCACATCGAAGACGCCTTTTTTGAAGGGTGGATGCATCATATCGCCTTGCACCACATGGGTTCGCATGGCTTCGCCCAGGTTCTTGCGTGCCGACGCCACCGCCTCGGGCGAATGATCGAAAGCCACCACCTCTGCACCGTAGCGCCCCGCAAAAAATGCGTGGCGACCGAAGCCACAGCCCGCGTCCAACACCAGTTTTCCGGCCCAATCTGCAGGCTGGAGCGGCTGGCTGAGATCCAGGAAATTCTCTTCGAACTGGGGGACGGCCTCTCTGAATTCGGTCCATCGGTGGCCGGTTCCTGGCCCCGCTACGCCTCCCTGAGGCTGCAGGCGCGGAATACCGTCTACGATCGGATAGCCGGCACCGCAGGCGCAGTCGAGGCTTCCTTCCAGTATCTCTAGATCATCCTTGGTTTCTCCGCTGGCCCAGTGGCCATGCCAACTGGGGGCTGCTTGGGAGCGGCTGGGCACAAGGTTGAGATCGCCCCCACAGGTGGGGCAGGCAAGCCATTGGACGAGGCGACGTTTCATGCGCCGTTATAACCGGCGTCGCCCGCCGTGGGGTGGCTGCGCGCGCTGCTCTGAAGGGCCTCCTCATCATGCCGCGCGGCTCTTTCGCAAGAAGCGCTTGTCCTCTGCGCCGCCTCATCCTATAGTGCCCTGCCTTGGAGTGAACATGCTGCTTCTTAGCCTCCTTGCTTGCCCTCCCCCTGAGAAAGAGAGCTCCGTCCCAGAGGAAGTCTGTGATGTGGCGAAGGAGCAGGCGGACGCACCGGCTTTGGTGCCGGGGGTGCCGTTGGCCGGGGTGGCCGAGGATTTTCTGGACCTTCCTGTGGGGGTGCCTCTCTCTGGCTATACCTCTCGCTGTATCGGTCAGGAAGGTAAGGTAGACTACCGAGACAGCGCCTATGCCTACGCCTTCACCAAGTCTGCGGGGGTAGAAACCCGGATTCCGGTCAAGGTTTTCTGGCTGACCAATGGGGATCAGGACCTGGTCATCGTCAAGACAGATGTCATCTACTCCTTCGACATGTTGGTGGTGGATATTGCCAAGCAGCTCTCCCAGCAGACGGGCCGCGACCTGACCGGCAAGGTGGTAGTGGCCACCAACCACTCTCATGGATCCTACGGAGACTTCTCCGATCAGGTCACCTACTACCTGGGCTCTGACCGCTTCAACTATGAGATCTACTCGCGGGTTCTTCAGAAGTCTGTGGATACCTCGATGGTTGCATTTAACTCCCTTCAACCTGCCAAGATTGGCGTTGGGTTTGCAAAGGACTGGGATCCGGACGACAAGGTCTACCGCGATCGCCGCGACCACAACGACGATCTCCAGTTCTTCCCGGACATTCCGGCGGGCCGCTACAAGGATCCCACCCTCACGCTGATCCGGGTGGACACCATGGACGATCAGCCGCTGGGGCTGCTCTACGACTTTGGGGTCCATGGTACCACCTTGGGCGGCGACAGCGCGATGATTTCCGGCGACACCCCTGGCCATATCGAGCGGGTGCTGCAGGAGCGCTTCGATACGCCGGTGGTGGTGTCTCACCTGCAAGGTGCAGCGGGTGATGCCAGCCCCTCTACCGATGGCCAGGGCTATGGAGTCATGGAGCGCGCGGGAGAATTTGCCTCCGACGCCATTTTGGAGCTGTGGAGCAGTACCCCCACCGCCGCAGACCCCATCCGTTTGGAGACGGTGTCCCGCGCTGTTCCCGAGACCCACTCCGACATTCGCGTCACCCGAAATGGTACGGTAGACCTTTACTATACGCCGTATCAGGAGGGCCTGCAGGCGGATAACGAGGTCTATGCCAGCGACGGCAGCATCCTCTCTCCGATCGATGAGTTCAATGTCAGCTATGGTGCTGCGTTCTGTGGAGAAGATCCTCCCTACCTTCCTGGATTTGCTCCCTCCCAGGCTTTCCCGTACAACGCCTGCGTGAACGTCTCCCAGATGATCAACGTGATCAATGGGTTGTTTGACTTGGATGAGGAAGAACGCCAGCTTCCGTTGATTGAGAGCACGCGAGCGCTGGTGACGGCAACCCGCATCGGGCCCCTGGCCATGCGCGAGGCAGACGGTACCATCACCTCGGATGACCTTTTTATCGGCTTTTTCCCCGGTGAAATCACCTCCATGTACACGGAGCAGTTCCGTCGTCGTGCCCAGTCGGAGCTGGGCTACGCTCACACGATGGCGGTGGGCTACGCCCAGGATCACGAAGGCTACCTGCTGATCCCCGAGGACTGGCTTCAGGGCGGCTATGAGGCCGATATCAACATCTGGGGGCCACTCCAGGGCGAGCACATCATGGAGCAGCTCCTGGTGATGGCCGGCGAGGAGCTTTCCACCGATGTGATCGAAAAGCCCGACCCTTGCGGGCTCTATCAGGTGCCTGACTACGGCGTGAATGTGCTCCCAACGCTGGCACCGGAAGTGACCCCGGAGGCCGGGACTTATGTTGAAGGGAATCCGGGCTACATCTACTCTCCGCTCTACAACCAGGATGAGCTGAACCTGGGAGGGCCACCGCTGGAGTGGTCCTCGGAGGTGCCTCGGGTGCAGGGGTTGGTGGAGTTTGTGTGGATTGGGGGAGACCCCGGTATCGACTTCCCCCTGGTAACGCTCCAGAAACAAGAAGGAGATGCTTGGGTTTCGGTGGAGAACCCTTCTGGACGCACGATCACCTCTGGCCCGGATATCCTTACGACCTACACGCCGGATCCGCTGGCCCCGGTGGAGGCCGCGCAGACGCACTACTGGTACGCCGCCTGGCAGGCCATCGGTCCGAAACACAACCGCCTGGGTCTGCCCGCGGGCACCTATCGCCTTCACGTGGAAGGAAGCATTGCCTCGGGCGCCAGCACGACCTGGCCGTGGGGCGGCAGCCTCTACTCCGTGGATTCCCGGCCTTTTGAGATTGTTCCGGCCCGCATCGATCTGACGGTGAGTGGTACGGATCTGATCGCCGCCATTCCCACGGCCACCCGCGGCTACCGTCTCCTGAGCATGGATATGGTCGGAAGCAGCAGCCGTTTGGAGGGGCAGCAGGCCACGATCAGCATTGAGCAGCCGGATGGTCGCGTGAGTCAGCAGGAGCTGGTGGGCACCGCCGGCGCGTCGGGGACCGTTTTTGCGGGCCTGATCGACGGCACCGTGCTCTCGGTGACCGTGACCGACATCCACGGCAACATCGGTACCTGGACGGCGGCCCGGTGAAAAAATTCATCGCCGTGGCGGGGAATATGGGGGTGGGCAAGACCTCTCTGGTGGAATTCCTCACCAGCCAATACGGTTTTGAGCCCGTCTATGAGCCCTACACCACCAATCCCTACCTCGACGACTTCTATGCGGAAATGGGGCGCTGGGCCTTTCACTCCCAGGTGTATTTCCTAAGCCACAAGTTCAGGTTGCACCTGGGTTTGAACGATAGCACTGCGACGGTGGTGCAGGACCGTACCATCTATGAGGACGCCGAGATTTTCGCGACCAACCTGGGCAGAACCGGGATGATGAATGCGCGGGACTTTCAGACCTATATGGAGCTGTACCAGTCCATGCGCGGGGTGCTCCAGCCTCCCGACCTGATGATCTACCTGCGCTGCCCGGTGCGCTCGATCCGGCAGCGTATCAAGCGCCGGGGGCGGCCCTCGGAGCTGGCAATCCCCGTGGACTACCTCCGCAACCTCAACAGCCTCTACGAGGAGTGGGTGGCCCGCTATGATCTCTCCCCGGTGATGATCTGGGAGAGTGCCACGGCCGACTACCTGACCAGCCTCGTGGACCGAATTGAGTTCAAGCGGACTATCGAGAAGTTTTTGTAGAGTCTACCCCGACTGAAAACTGAATGAGGTTTCATTCAGTTTTCAGGGTCATTTTCTGGAGATACGAATGCTACTTTTTCTCTTCCTGGCCTGCGATGGTGAACCCGCGAAGGATTCTGATACGTCGGTGGTCACGGACGATTCTGTGAGCGAAGACAGCAAGGACAGCCCAGCGGACGACTCCACGACCACCGATGACTCAGGCGGAGACAGCGACACGGACGAGCCGCCGGCCCTGTGGGCCTTCACCGATGCCGCCTCCGTGCAGGCGGTGGTGGAGCCCACTGTGGCTCCGGTGTACCTGGCGGGGTTGGTGCGCTACTGGGTGCAGGCCGGGGGGGAGGGGCCCGGATGCCCCGCGGCCATCGATCGTGGCAACGGCACGGTGGAGCTGGACGCCACCGCCTGTGCCACCGGCTCGATCGGGGGAAAGATCGTGGTCAGCGGCCTTCCCGCAGCGAACCAGATTCCCGATGGCACGCCCTTTGTCATGGATTTTCAGTCTTTCTCGTCGGTCTTCGGCTTGTACCCCGTGACCGGTGCTACCGGGGCGATGACCGTAACCTTCAACGGCTACGACCCCAGCATCCATACCGATAGCTTTGAAGCCAACTTTGCTGGGCCATCCTCCCTCTTTCCGCAGGGCAGCCCGGATTGGGGCGGCAGCTATCGCTTTGAAGACTATGATGCCAGCGAGGGGATTGTAGACTTTGAACTTACTGGTCTGGCCAGCGGGTTTGTATACAATCCAGTGTATGGGCGCGCCAGCGTGGACGTGACCTACAAGTACGGCAGTGGCTCCTGCTCCGAGACCTCCTACTACCCCGGCACCGGGACCTGGGTGGGAACGGACACCCTGACCGTGACCTGGGACGGGAACACCGACTGCGACGCCTGCATACCCTACAGCCTTGCGGCGGGCGGGGCGGGCGAGATCTGCGGCACCGTGAACTGAAGGATCATCGCACCAGAAATACAAGGTGCTTCAGGTACTCGGTCTCCGGCACCCCGGGCAGGATGGGGTGATCCGGAGCCTGGCCGCCGCGACGCACCAGCACGATCTCGCGGCGGGCCCGCTCGGCCGCCTCCACCATGGTCTCGGCGAAGCGCTCGGGGTGGATGTGGTGAGAGCAGGAGGAGGCAAAAAGCAGGCCTCCCGGCCGCACCAGCTTCATCGCCTGGGCGTTGATGTTCCGGTAGCCCACCAGGGCGGCCGCGGCGGTCTTTCGGGACTTGGCGAAGGCGGGTGGGTCTACACTCACGATGTCGAAGCGCTGATCTCCGAGGGCAGACATGGCATCTTTGGCGTCCTGCTCCATCGTCTTCACCTCTACCCCGGAAAGCTCGGCGTTCCGCCGGGTCCATTGGCAGGCCAGCGCGCTGGAGTCCACCGCGATGGCCTCCGTTGCGCCCGCCCGCATGGCCTGCACGGCAAAGGCGCCCACATAGGCGAAGACGTCCAGCACCCGCGCCCCCGCACAGCGCTGCGCAGCCCAGGCGCGATTCTCCGCTTGGTCGAAGAAGAAGCCGGTCTTTTGCCCCTCCAGTAGATCCACCTCAAAGGGGGCGCCATTCTCTTCAAAACGCACCGCTCCCGTCTGCTCCCCCCACCACAGCAGCTTCTCCAGCGGCAGTCCCTCCAAGGTGCGCAGCCCCACGTCGTTCCGCAATACGACGGCGCGCGGCTGGATCACCTCTTCAATCGCCTGGCGCAGATGATCTTTTCGTTGATCCATGCCCAGCGACGTGATCTGGATGGAGAGCACATCCTCGTAGCGGTCGATGAGCAGCCCCGGCAGCCCGTCGGCCTCACCCGCACACAGCCGGTAGCTGCGCCGTCCGGGCAGGATCTCTTGCCGCATTTTCAGCGCCGCACGCAGACGATCCGCATAGAACGCCGGGCTATCGATGTCGGCGTCCAGGCCGCACAGCCGAATGGTGATCAGCGATCGCGGGTTGGCGTAGCCCACCCCCAACGGGCGCCCGTGGGGATCCTCCACCCGCACTGTCTCGCCGGGGATCAGCCGTGCGACAGGCGGATCCAGGATTTCATTGGCAAAAACCCAGGGATGCCCCGGACGTACTTTGGCGCGGACGAGTCTCATCCGCGGCGGTTATCCCGTCCCGATGGGGATGGCATAGGGTCACCTCGCCCTTTTCTGGTTAGACGCTGGGCCTCACCGGAGCTTTCATGTTCGACAAAGCAGGAATGGGCGGGATGTTCGGCGCGCTGGGCGATCAGATGCGGAAGATGCAGGAGCAGGTGGCAGCCGAAGAGGTAGAAGGCTCGGTTGCAGGCGGAAAGCTCAAGGTCCGTGTGAATGGCGCCCAGGAGGTGTTGGCGGTGCGCATCGATCCCTCGCTGATGGATGATCGGGAGATGCTGGAGGACCTTTTGACCGCGGCAACCAACGACGCGTTGCGCCGGTCCAAGGAGATCGCTGCACAGAAGATGGCGGCTTTCGCCTCCTCTTTGGGCCTGCCGCCCGGGCTGCTCTAGTGGATCACTTCCGACGCGCAGTGCAGCACCTGGCTCGCCTGCCGGGGGTGGGCGAAAAAACGGCTCAGCGCTTCGCCTATTGGCTGCTGCAGCAGCCGCCAGAGGTGGCGCGAGGCATGGCCGATGCGGTGCTCGCGCTGCGTGAGTCGGTGCACGAGTGTCCGCGCTGTTGCGACCTGACCGAGCAGGAGCTGTGTCGCCGCTGTGCGGATCCGCGTCGGGATGATCGCTTGCTTTGTGTTGTGGAGCGGCCGCAGGATGTGTCCGCCATTGATGCCGCAGGCGAATTCAAAGGTCGCTTTCATGTGCTGCATGGAGCGATTTCTCCCTTGAGTGGAGTGTCCCCACAACAGCTTCGGATTGATCTCCTCTTACAACGTTTGGAGGGCGTAGAGGAGGTGATCCTGGCCTGCGATCCCGACGTGGAGGGGGACGCCACGGCCCTGTACCTGGCGAAGCTCCTGAAGGCCCGCGGGCTGCGGGCAAGTCGCCTGGCGCATGGGATCAGCGTCGGGACCGAGA
>JBEIQS010000227.1:0-8843 GCA_040376425.1 Alphaproteobacteria bacterium
CCCCGCCCCGCCCGGCCCCCCCGCCGGTATGTCCGGCCCCCCCGCCGGTACGCCCCGCCCCCCCATCGGAACGCCCCCCTCCGCCTTCCCTCCGTCCGCCGCCGCCCTTTCGGCTGCCGCCTCCCACGCCGGCCACTCCCCGACCGCCTCCGCCGCACCGCCGCCCGGCCCCAACGGCGCACGCCCACCGTCCGGGTCCCGCCCGCCCGCCTCCGGCGGTGCGGCTCCGAACGAGGCGCCTCGCGCCGCAAAAAGAAAAATAAAACAGTGGTTGTTGGACCCCCGCGTCGTCTTTTCGGCACGGTTTGAAGGGGCCTTCACCCCCGAAGGCCCGGCCACGACGCGCCGACTGCGGCCGGGCCTGCTGGTGCAACTGAGCCTGCGCTTCGACGAGCGGAAGGCCGGATTTGTGGAGGAACGCCAGGAAAGCCGCCTGTATTTTCCGTTGGAGGACGAGCTGCCCTTTGCTCCGTTGTATCTTCCACTACAAAATGAGGATCTGTTGGAGCAGATCCCCGCCGACTACCAGGCCGACCCGCTGCCGCTGTGGATCGACGAGGCCGAGGAGGTGGAGCAACTGGTGCAGCAGGTCGTGGACCAGGTCATCGCCACTGAGAGTAGCTGCTTTTGGGTAAATCCATCCTTAAAGCTGAATAGTCATGCGGGTGAGACGGAAGAGGACTTCCGACGGCGCTGCCGCGCCACCGTCGAGTCCCGCATCGACGCGGGAACGGCCGGTATGCACGAAAAGATCAAGAAGGACGTGGATCGACTGGAGGAGCGGGTCCGAAAGCTGGAGGCGCAGCGCGCGCAGCGGGAGAGCCAACGATCCGCTCAGCAGACGCGGGAGCTGATCAACGCCGGCGAGACACTGTTGGGGTGGTTTACGGGGCGGCGACGCAGTCTGGCGAGCTCGGCGGGTCAGCTTGCGAGCCATCGCCAACGGGTAAGCGAGGCGACGGAAAAGGTGGAGGAGATCGACGGGGAGCTCGCGGCCATTCGTCGGGAGCTATTTGAGTTGGAGGGAGGTCTGGAGGCGGAAATCCAGAAGCTACGGATTGCTGAAGAGCTCCTCCTGCACCAGACCCGTGCGCAGGAGCTGACGCTGGACAGCAGCGATGTCAAGCTGCGACGGGCGGGCATCCTTTGGGTGCCGGTTAATGCCCGGCTCTGAGCGCACCGAGGCCTACCTGCGGGATCTTTTTCTGCGGGCCACGAGCCTGGTCTATTTTGTGGCCTTTCTGATAGCCTGGCGGCAGGCGCCCGCGCTCTATGGCGTCTTCGGGCTGACACCCATGGACCAAGCGCAGCAGCTCCTGGTGGCGCGGGTCGGCTCGGGGATGGCGGCCTTTGACCAGGTGCCTGGTATCTTTTGGCTGTGGCCGCAGGACGAGGTGTTGCAGGGGGTGGCGCTGGTGGGCATGGGCCTGGCGGTCGCGGGGATGCTGGGCTTCCACCATGCCCTGGGCTACGGATTGATGTGGTTGTTCTACCTTTCTTTCTGTCACGCGGGCCAGCTCTGGCATGGCTTTGGGTGGGAGACCATGCTCCTGGAAACGGGGGTGCTATGCGTGTTTTCGGCCCCCTTCTTTGGCTTTCGGGTGCGGCCGGTCGCGGCGGAGCGCGGGGTTTCGTCGGATCTGCTCCTGCGCTGGTTACGCTGCTGGCTGCTATTTCGATTGATGTTTGGATCGGGAATGATCAAGTGGCGCGGCGACCCCTGTTGGAGAGAGCTTAGCTGCCTTCAGACACATTTTGAGACACAGCCCAACCCGCACCCCCTCTCCCCCGCCTTCCACCAGCTCCCTGCCCCGATCCTGGAGGGCGGGCTGATTTTCAACCACTTCGTCGAGCTGATCCTTCCCTTTTTCCTTCTCTTTTCCCATACCCGCAACCTTGCGGTTGTGGGTACTGTCCTGTTTCAGATTTTTCTGATTCTTTCTGGAAACCTCGCATTTTTCAACTGGCTGACCATTGCGGTGGCCCTGGGCTGCCTTGAGCCGGGGCGCCGGCCCATTCCGGCCCGCGCCGCACCCCTGGCCGCCGATCCGCTGCCGTTTCGACGGTGGATCACCGTGGCTCTGGCCCTCCTGGTGGCGGTCAAAAGTGTAGAACCTGTAAAAAATTTGCTGTCCGAGGAGCAGCGAATGAACCAGTCTTACGATGCACTACACCTGGTGAACAGCTATGGCGCCTTCGGCAGTGTGGGAAAAATCCGCCCGGAGTTGGTGATTGAGGGCAGCGACGAGGAACAACCGGAAAGCTGGAAAGAGTATGTATTTCCTTGTAAACCCGGCCCCGTGGGTCGGCGCCCCTGTTGGGTCACGCCCTACCACCTTCGCCTGGATTGGCAGCTCTGGTTCGCGGCGATGGGCAGCGTGGAGCGCTACCCCTTTGTGATCCACATGGTCTGGAAGTTGCTCCACAACGATCCTGGATTATTATCGTTGGTCGAGGCGAATCCGTTTCCGGATCGCCCGCCTACCTGGATTCGCATTCGCCGCTACCAGTACCGCTTTGCGACGTCGGGCCCGGACTGGTGGGAGCGGGAGGACGCAGGTGGGTGGCTGCGGCCCGTGCGTCGCGAGGACGCTGTGCTCATTCAAGAGCTGGCGCGACGCGGCTGGGACGACCGCCTTGCGCCCGGTTCATGGGAGGCGCCAGAAGTTCCTGATGCTCCCGCGCTTGGCATCCAGCGAAATTCCGACTAAGAAGAGCTAGTCCGGAGTCCGAGCGTGGTCGAGTATATCGATCCCCGAAATGGCAAGCCCTTTCCGCCCTTCAAGCCGGGGGACGGCAATGTCCCCTATCCCACCATCGACGGTATCCCAGTCCTGACGCTGGAACCCCGCTCGGTGTTGGCGCATATTCCCCGGAATGCGCCTTTTCCGGATGTGCGGCGGGCGGAAGTGCCAGATCCCATCACCCCACACCTGCAGCCCTCAATGCTGGGGGCCCCGGATGGTTTGGGGGCCTGGTTCAAAGAGATCGGTGATGGCACACCCGATTCTATCGCGGCGGCCTTTGGAGCCCGCTATGCGCCGCCTGGTCCGGCGCTGGATGTGGGCTGCGGGGTGGGCGCCATGACCCGGCGGATGGCCACCAGTGGCCGTCCCACCTGGGCCTTTGACTGGAACCCCGACGCGGTGGTCCTGGCCAAGCGCATGCTCACCGGCGCACTGCCCGGTGTGCTCCTTCCCACCCACAAGGGGGGGTTGAAGAAGGTGAAGGTGCCCATCCGGCCCATCACCCAGAACCTGGAGTTCTGTATTGCTGAGGCCGCCAAGCCTCCCTTTGCGCACGGTGTCTTCGCCTGGGTGAACGTGAACGCGCGGGTGGACGAGCTGGGCGACAACATCGCCGAGGTGTTGGTGGCCTGCGCCGAGCTGCTGATGCCGGGCGGTCTGCTCACCTTCTGCACCCAGCACTCCTATGCGCACGGCGCAGAAGAGGGAGCCCACCCGCCCGAGGACGACTTCCTGGCGGTGATCGGCGAAGTGGGCCTCAATGTCATCGATCAAAAAGACAGAATCCCCACCGTGATCCGTCACTACGATCGACGCTTCGAAGTGCGCTTCGTCCACTGTATCGTTGCGCGGCGCTGAACCGCGCCGGACCGATGGGCCGCAGGGCCGAGCAAAAGGAAAAGGGGGCACGCATGGCGCGCGCCCCCTTTTTGCAGAACCGGCCATTCCAGCTCAGTTTTCCAGCGGGTTTCCGCAGGCGTTTGCCTCATTTTCTGCAAGCGCCACGGCCTGGGCCGAGGGGCAGTCGGCGTTGTCGAAGGCGGCCGTCTGACAGTCCAACCAGCCCCCGAAGCCAGGCTGGGTGAGGTTCAACGCCACACACGCGGTCTTGGCCTGCTCCAGTTGCTTCGTGTCCACCGGAACACCGGCCTGCTCCATGCAGGCAATACGCGCATCCAAGGCCACCTGGCACGGAGAGCTGGAGGCGGCGTCCCCGCAGGCGACGGAAAAGGCGAGCAGGAAGATAGCGATTCGGGACATGGTCGCTCCGGTGCGGGGGGTTGCTGACGGGATCTCAATCAATCTACGTACCAGTACGGAAGGTCGCTGGGGAAAATGAAGCCCTGAGTGAGTCTTTGCATCTCGTTGACGTCAAGGACTTGTGTTGATGGAAGGAATGTGATGTCGCGAAATGTCGCGGCCTGTCCTGCTTTTGAGACGAGGTGGTATGGGGCATGCACCACCGATTTATTCCGCCGTGTGTGGCGGTTGTTACGACGTCGTCAGCGTGGCTGTTTCCTGCGCGCCGCGACGCCTTGGAGATGCGTGCTTCTCTGGCGTCCCCACACCCAAAAGACACTTGCATTCCCCTGTCTTCCCTACATGTCGCCTTCCCTTCGCCGATCATCTGTTCTACAATCGGTCCCTTAAGGTAGGCGATGCCGCTGCGATCCACTTTTCTGCTCCTCCTGCCATTGGCCTTCTGGACCGGCTGTGCGTCGGAGGAAGCCCTGGACTCTGTGGACTCCGGCTTTGGCGAGGCGGAGCGCCAGCTTTCGGAGCAGGGTACGGTAGAAGTCTCGGTTCTAAGCCGGGGACGGCTACCTGTCCTGCCGGGTGCGTTGGACCTGGGGCCGGATCCGGGGGCCGCGGGGTGGCACCGCCTCCGGTTGGGGAGCCCGGCCGATCTGGAAATTCTCTCCTCCGCCGTGGATGCGATTCGGGTGGTGCCTCTTTCGGATGGTTCGGCCCCCACCGATCCCAGCATCGAGATTGCCGGCGGCAATAGCTGGACCCGCACCGCATCGGTGACGCTGAGCCTGCCGGCCGCGGACGATGTGGGGGTGGACAGCATGTGCATCTCCAAGACCTCCACCTGTACTGCCTGGACCAGCTATACCACGAGCAAGGTCTATAGTTTGGGTTCGACGCAGGGTACCATTACGCTGAACGTGTGGTTCCGCGATGCGTCGGGCAATGTGTCGGCGATGGCCACCGACAGCATCGGGCTGGATACGGTCAAGCCCACCGATGGATCGGCCACCGTCACGGCCTCTGAAGGTCAGGTGCTGCTGACCTGGACCGGCTTTCAGGACGCGGGATCAGGAATCGCCAACTACACCGTGGTCTATTCCACCACCACCGCCCCCACCTCCTGCAGTGTCGGGACGGTCGCCTACAGCGGACCCGATAGCAGCTTCACCCACACCGGCCTGACCGATGGCACGAAGTATTACTACCGGATCTGCACGACCGACGAAGCGGGCAACAGCTCGGTGGGCATCAAGGTGGACGGGCGTCCCGCGCCGGAGTACAACGCGCCCACCAGTGGCACCGTAGAGATTAATAGTGGTGCAACTTGGACAAAGTCCAAGCTCGTCACCCTCGCGCTCTCGGCTGCGGATGACACCGAAGTCAGCTCGATGTGTATCTCCAACTCGTCCACCTGCACATCGTGGGTTTCCTACGCCACCACCAAGACTTTTTCGATCTCGGGTACGGGGGAGCGTACGCTGTCCGTGTGGTTCCGGGATGTCTATGGAAATGTGAGCACGACGCCGGCCACCGATTCCATCATCGTGGATACGGCGAAGCCCACCGGCGGCACCGTCACCGCAATCGGCAGCGCTGCTACCATGGATCTCGCGTGGACCGGCTTTGTAGACGGCGGCAGCGGTGTGGCGTCGTACCTCGTGATGCGTGCGACGGGCACCAGGGCCCCAACATGTTCGGCCTCTACCGCCATTTATGCGGGGACGGACCTCTCCTACTCGGATACCGGGCTGACCGACGGAACCACCTATGCCTGGCGGGTCTGCGCCGTGGACAACGCCGGCAACATCAGCACCGGGGTCAGCACCACCGGACGGCCTGCGCCGGAGTACACGGCGCCCGTGGGCACCGTGCTTATCGATGCGGACAACACCTACGCCGGAAAAACATCGGTTGTCCTTAGCCTCGGCGGCACAGACGCCTCCGGCATTTCGTAGATGTGCATCTCCAACACCACATCCTGCAAGGCCTGGATCACCTTCAGCGCCACCAAGAATTGGACGCTGAATGGAAAAACCGGCACCCGCACCGTCTATGCCAGCTTCAAAGATATCTATGGCAACGCCTCCACGGCGGTGAACGATACCATCCTGATGGACACCACCGCCCCCTCTGGGGGTACGGCCGCGGGCACGACCGGCAGCGGCGCCAGTATCGACCTGTCCTACAGTGGCTTCACCGACGCCGAGTCGGGGGTGGCCAGCTACAAAGTGGTCTATGCCGCGGGCACCACGGCCCCCACAAGCTGTTCCACGGGCACCGTCGGCTACTCCGGTATCAGCGTCAACCCTGCGATTACCGGCCTCACTGCGAACACCACCTATGCCTTCCGGGTCTGCGCGGTCGATGCTGTGGGCAACGTGAGCACCGGCGTGACCACCACTGCGGCCACGGCGGCCGAGGCCGACCCGCCCCCGGACACGTCGCTGCTGATCAACGACGGCGATGCCACCTCGGCCGTGGAGCAGGTGCTGCTGAACCTCTCTGCGTCCGACGCCACGGGTGTGGCCCTGATGTGTATCGGCGAAGATCCCGATATCTGCACCGACTGGGAGAGCTACGCCACCGAAGGTGCGTGGACCTTTGACGCGGTTGAGGGGGAGGTCAGCCTCTACGCCTGGTTTGAGGATGATTTGGGCAACCGAACGACTGAGCCTGCCGACGCCACTATCCTGCTGGACTGGTCGGCGCCGGTGGACGGCACGCTCTCCGCTGAGCAGACCGACGACGTGTCTGCCACACTGGAGTGGTCTGATTTTACGGACGATATCTCCGGTGTGGAGTCCTACCGGCTGGTCTATGAAGAAGGAACCGTCGCGCCCGAGTCCTGCCAGGATGGTATTCTGGCATACAGTGGTGCGGACAGCTCAGTGACCTTGGACGGGCTCTCCAACCTCACCACTTACAGTTTCCGGATTTGTGCCTATGATGTGGCCGGAAACATCTCCGAGGGGGTGACCGCCTCTGTGTTCCTGGAGGACACCACGGCCCCTGTGGGCATCTCGATGGAGATTGAGGGGGGCGCGACGGCGACGGGAAGCAGCACAGTGAGCCTGTCGGTCGAGGCCACGGACGGTGCGGCGGTGACGGAGATGTGCATCTCCACGGATCCTGCTGCCTGCGTGGACTGGATTCCCTACAGCGCCACCACTACGGGAGAGCTGGAGGCGGTCGAGGGGGAACGGAGCCTCTATGCCTGGTTCCGGGATGCGGCCGGAAACACCAGCGTCGATGCGGTCACGGACAGTATCCTCCTGGATACCACGATCCCGGAAGATGGCACCGCTTCCTTCACCCCCGATGACACAACGGTGTTCGTCGAATGGTCCGATTTTGTTGACAGCTCCTCGGGCGTGGAGAACTACTATGTCGCCTACACCGAAGGCAGCACCGCTCCCGCGGATTGTGATGCGGGAGAGTTGGCCTTCTATGGACCGGATCTGAGCGCCACCATCGAAGGGCTCACCAACGGCACCCTCTACAGCTTCCGGGTCTGCGCCGAAGATGGCGCGGGCAACCTGTCGGAGGGGGTGACCGGCACGGCCCGACCTGCGCCGGAGTTTGATGCACCGACGGGCAGCATCAGCATCCGGGGAGGTGCCACCTATGCGGGCACCGGTGCAAACACCGTGCAGGTATCCGCTAGCGACGTCTCGGGCGTGTCGCAGATGTGTTTGTCGTTGGATCCTGCAAGCTGTTCAAGCTGGATTCCCTATGATACCACGACGAGCGTTACCTTCCCCGGTGCTTCAGGAACGGTCACGGTCTACGCCTGGTTTGAGGACATCTACTACAACCGCAGCACGGTCGCCGTTTCCGACAGCGCCACCATGGACCTCACTGCGCCCACGGGTGGCAGTGCCACGGCAACGGTATTGGGGGATACAAGTATTTCTCTGAGCTGGAGCGGCTTCTCAGACAGTGAGTCGGGAATGTCCAGCTATAAGGTGGTCTATGCCCAGTCGGGCAGTGCGCCTGCGGACTGCTCTTCCGGCACCCTGGCCTATTCGGGTGGTGTGCCGAGCACCGTTCTTACCGGCCTCACCGGAGCGCGGCAGTACAGCGCACGCATCTGCGGGGTGGATGCTGCGGGCAACGTGTCCGCGGGCGTGACCGCCAGCGGAACCACCACCGACACCACGGGTCCGGTGGGCACCCTGAGCATCAACGCCGGGGCCGTCGCCACGAAGACCACGGCCACCACGCTGACCATCTCCGCGACCGACGCCAGCACCATCACCCAGATGTGTGTTTCCAACACCTCCACCTGCACCACCTTCACGACCTACTCCGCCAGCAAGTCCTGGACGCTGGCCACCGGCGCGGGCGTCAAGACCGTCTACGTCTATCTGAAGGACAACCTCGGTAACCGGAGTGCGGCCATCACGGACACCATCATCTATGATGCGACGATCCCCGTGACCGGCACCATGACCGCTGCCAGCACGGTGGTGGGCCAGACGGCGCTGACCTGGACCGGCTTTTCGGATGCCGGCTCTGGGATTGCCTACTACAACATCTTCGCAAAGACCGGCACCACGGCCCCGACCACCTGCGCCTCCGGCACCCCCATCTACACCGGCACCGCCACCTCCTACACCTACGCGACGGTAACCAACACGGTCTACTCCTACCGGGCTTGTGCGGTGGACAATGCCGGTAACAATAGTACCGGCGCGACAAAGACCAACATCAAGTCGAAGTGAGGGACATCGGCGCCTGGCTTGCCCGCCGTGGCCTGCGCGCCTTTGCCTTCCAAGAGGACTGCTGGGCGGCATGGAGAGCCGGCCAGAGTGGGCTGGTGCAGGTGCCCACCGGCTCCGG
>JBEIQS010000230.1:0-8793 GCA_040376425.1 Alphaproteobacteria bacterium
AGCCCTCGTCGATCTGGCCGTCACAGTTCTGATCCACCCCATCGCAGGCTTCTTCGGCCGCCGGATTCACCGCGGGATCTTCGTCGTCGCAGTCGCCGGAATCACTGGAAAAGCCATCTCCATCCAGATCATCCAGGCCCACGTTCTGAGTATCTACGGGCGGGTCGTCCTCTTTCACTGGATCCCCGCCCTGTTTGCAGCCTGCAAGTACCAAGAGGCCGATCAGATATCTCATAGAATCTCCCTTTTCCCATTATTGCGCGTTCCACAAGACCTGTCCCCCAAGAACTGCGACGCAAGGGTGCTTCTCCCCGCGTACCACCCCGGAGGATCCGCTCGAAGTCTTGACATGTCAAGGTAAGTAGGACGGTGGAGAGTGAAGTGATGGTATAACCTAAATTTTTTTCGGAAGACCCCCGTCGTCTTGACAGCCCCTTGACGAGATTATTTGTATAATGCACTACTGATTTATTCTTCCCTCTCAGGACTGCGCCAGAAGTTGCCGTCTGACGGGCATACCCCAACGGGTAGCCCCCTCCTTCAGAGCCCCGGAGTAAATCGCCATGTCCAAGCCCAACTCTACTCGTCCTACGGGACGGGCCTTCGCTCGCTATTGCCTTCTGATGTCCGCTGTCGGTGGCCTTCCTGCCACTGTACTGGCTGCCCCTCAGGATCTTTCCTTTCAGTTGCGTGCGGCAGCGCCGGGATCCTACGATGCCCAGGTTGGCGGCGGTAGCTTCGGTAACGGGACCAGCTCCGAGGTGGCGGGCGCCTTGGCGGGTGCCGACTTCGTCTGCGGTGATCGCATCACGCACTTCCTGGCCGTGAGCGTTGCCGGAAATGCGGCAGATGCGCGCCAGGAAGCTGTAGTTCAGCTTCGCGCTGCGGCCTCCTCCTCCGTGGTTCCCGGTGCGGCCTATACCGGCCTGAAGGAAATGCGGATCCTCCGCGGCGAGGGCTCCGGCACCACCGATGACTGGGGTACCAACCCCGCTCAGCTCGATGGCTACTTTGTTGACTCGGTGACGGGTGTGGCCGTAGGCGGCCCCGGCCCCGGTGTCGAGTTCCGCACCCACGTGAAGGTGGACGACCTGGAGCCCGGCGAGCAGGTGATCCTGGCCTTTGACGCCGAGCTGGCCTGTCGCCCCGGCGTTGCGGGTTCAGGCGACCTCGTGGTGGGCGCGAACTTCGCAAAGGTCTTCGGCTCCAGCGACGCGACCGTCTCCATCGACCAGTCTGTGGTTCTGGCCAACATCGAAGACGCGGAAGGCACGGGCACCCCCGCCGCCCGGGTTCAGAAGACCGCAACGCGCCCCGAGATGATCTGCCCCGGCCGCGAGCAGGAGCCCATCTACCGCGACGCGCAGGTGAAGTACTGCTACGCGGTGCGCAACCCCGGCACCGAGTCCCTCTACAACATCGTGGTGACCGACGACAACGGCACCCCCAACGATCCCAACGATGATCTGCTGGATGTGGCCCTCGCCGGTCTGGAAGACCTGGATGCAGACGGGGATGCGGACGACCTGGGTGCCAACCGCAGCGCCAGCGGCTTTGCGGTGGGCATCGCCTCCTTCCGCGACAACAATGCCTTCCCGGTCTCGATTGCCACCATCTCCGGCACGGACAGCGCCGGTGCGACCTACTCCTCCGCCGATGGCGCCACGATCCAGATCCAAATCAAGCCCTCGGCGCTGCAGTTGAAGGTGGCCGCCAGCAACGACGAAATCTGCGGCAACGGCGACGATGCCACCACGATCTACGCCGGTGTGGGTCAGGCAGCCTGGTTCTGCTACACCATCACCAACACCTCCTCCCTGGAGATCTTCGGCGTGAATGTCGCCGGTGTCTCCGGCAGCATCGCCTCCCTGCTTCCCGGCCAGACCGGCGTGATCAGCGAGATGGTGCAGGTCGGGGAGCACTTCACCCCCACCGGGATGAAGACCGCAAGCGGGATCGCGTCGGACAACCTGGCGGTGGAGAGCAACGGCGCGGCTGCGGGCATCATGCCCTTGGCCGCCGAGCTGACCATGAACATGGCCGTCTCCACCGACGACGTCTGTGGCAACGAGGACGACTCCACCTCCTCCACGGTGGTGGACGGTACGCCCATCCGCTGGTGCTACACGGTGACCAACATCGGCTCCTTCGACGTGACCGGCGTCCACATCGTGGATGCGGAGGCCACGGTGTCCACGGTGGAAGACCTGCCCACCGGCACCTCGGCCACCTTCATGTCCGAAGAGGTGATCGCCACCGGCTCCATCAGCAACACGGCCTATGCGGCGGGTGAGTTCATCTTCGGAAATGTAGTATCCAATACCACTGGCGCAATGGTGGACACGGTGTCTCCCGAGCTGGAAGTGGTGAAGACCGCCTCCCGCTCCGGGGACTGCGCGGACGGGGTGGCCTCCATCTCCGCCCTCTCCAACGACCTGATCACCTGGTGCTATACGGTCCACAACGTGGGCGACACCGACCTGACCGATGTGGTCCTCACCGATGGCGACTACAGCGTGGAGCTGGGCGATATCGCGGTGGGCGCCTCCGCCTCCTCCTCCACCTCCTCCAACATTCTGGTGGACACCGAGAGCGGGATGGCCAAGGCGGTTGCGACCGACATGGTGACCGGCGCCCCGGTGGAGAACTTCTCCGGCACCGCTTCGGTGGACATCGTTGCGCCTGCACTCTCCATGGCCCTCACTGTCTCCGATGATGGGACCTGCCCCGGCTGGGATGTGGTGAACGTCCTCGCCGACGATGTGGTGACCTGGTGCTACGAGGTGACCAACACCGGCGATGTGAACCTGTCGGACCTGGAAGTGGACAGCAGCACCGGCTATTACGAGGGCATTCCCGCCCTGGCCGTGGGCGAGACCTACTCCATCCCGGTGGACGATGTGGCCGCCGCCGATCTGCTGGTGACCGCGGGTGCCATCGGCTACGATGATGTGCTCGGTACCCTGGTGGAAGCAGCTTCGGACTCGGCAAATGTGAACGTGGTCAGCCCCTCCATCAACGTGGACGTGACCATCTCCAAGGACGGCCTCTGCCCTGGCGTGGACGACGATGTGGTGGCGGTGGGCGCGGCTGCGCAGCTCTGCTACGCGGTGAGCAACGACGGCGACACCAGCATCTACAACGCCTCGGTGGTGGACGAGTTCCTCGGGAACATCGGCACGATCACCGAGCTGGCTCCGGGCGCCACCCAGACCTTCACCACCGGCATGTTTATCGTGACCAACAGCAGCTTCTCGCTGATGCTCGGCTACGAGCCCGTCACCGCCACCGCCAGCAACATGGTCAATGTGACCGGTGAAGATGCCTGGGGACACGCAGTGGCGGATGATGATGCGACGATCTTCAAGGCGATCTCTTCGGATATCTCCGTGGATCTGGCGGCAACGGCGACCAAGGTGACCACGACCACCTCCGCTTCGGGGAACTGTGGCCCCAGCACCACCACCACCTCCACCCGCGTGGACGCCACCCTGAAGGTGACGAATATCGGCCAGGGGGCGGGCGCCAACACGGTGGCCACCATCGCGGTTCCGACCACCCTGAGCTACGTGTCCAGCGCCGGCGCTTCCTGTACCTGGTCCGCCACCAACCGGATCCTGACCTGCAACCTGAACACTCTGGATGTGAACGAGCTGAACACCATCACGGCGGTCTTCACCGGCGGCGCTCCCCTGGCCAGCTCCGAGCTGGTGGGCTTTGCCAACAGCTCCACCAACGACGTAAATCCGGCGAACAACCGGTATACGGCCACCGTGAGCACCACGGTCACCACCCCCACGGTAGCGGGCTCTGGCGCCACCCGGACCATCGGCTTCTACTCCACCCACCCCACCTTCGTGGCGAGCTGCCTCGCAGCGGGCGGTGGCAGCATGAACCTCGGCTTTGTCAACATCCGCAACGAGTCTCATGACAACGAGATCGACGCGGTGGCCGGTGGCTCCTGCACCGGTGGCGACCGGGACCGGGACATCGAGACGGCTCAGGAAATGACCATGGGGATGCTGAAGGCCGGCGTGTCCAAGTACTCCAATGGCTCCGCCCGCTCCTCCCTGTCCCAGGCCCGGATGCAGGCAGGCCAGCAGATGGTGGCGGCTATCTGCAACAACCGGATGTTCGGGACCCCGCTGCCCTTCACCCTGTCCTCCGCCCAGGCCACCCTGGCGGGCACCGACCGGGCGGCCATCCTGGCCCTGGGCTCCAAGGCGGATGCCTACAACAACTCTGGGGATAGCGTGGCTCTGACCGTGAATACCGGCAAGGCCAACGCCAAGGCCGCCTACGACGACCCCACTGACTGCGGTGACTGAGCAGCAGCGTCCCTTCGGGGGCGGATAGACAAGAACCCGAGGTGCAAACCTCGGGTTCTTTCGTTTTGGGCGGTGCCCGCTGCCGGGAGCCCGACGCTCCGTCCGATGTGGGCCCCGGTGAAGGGCCAACATCGGGCCTCTCCGATCGACATGCAAAAAGCATGCCAACCCGGAAAAATCAGCTCATATTCTCCAGAACCAGCGCAATGCCCTGGCCCCCGCCGATGCACATGGTCACGATCCCGTAGCGCTGCTTGTTCCGGCGCAGGGCATAGGCGCAGGTCAGTGTGAGGATAGCGCCGGTAGCACCGAGAGGATGGCCCAATGCAATGGCCCCGCCCATAGGGTTTACTCTTGACGGGTCAATACCCATCTTCTCAAAGTCGCGCATACAGGCGAGCGCCTGGGGTGCGAAGGCTTCGTTGATCTCCACCAGGTTCACATCGGCGCCGCGAATGCCCGCTTTGGCCAGCGCCTTGGCCACCGCGGGAACGGGCCCCCAGCCCATGATCTGCGGGTCACAGGCGGCCACGCCCATGCCCGCCACCCGGACCAGCGGACGGCAACCTTCGCGCACCGCGTCGCTCTCCTTGGCGATGATCATCGCTGCGGCGCCGTCCACCACGGCAGAGGCATTGCCCGCCGTAATTATGCCGCCCTGCTCAAAAGCGGCTCCCAGACGTGCCATCTTGGCGATGGAGGGCTCCTCCAGGATGTGGGTGTCGTGCGTGATGCTGTGGCCGCCGTAGTCGGGCGACACCGCCACGGCGATGGTTTCTTCGCCGAAGTGCCCGGCGTCGCGAGCGGCCTTCGCGTTGATGTGCGAGCGATAGGCGAATGCATCGCACTCTTCGCGGCTGATCTTGTAGCGGCGCCCCAGCTCCTCGGCGGTGTTGGCCATGGCCATCTTCGCGCTGGGATCGTAGAGGCTCATCAGCAGCATGTCCTGCAGGTGGGTGCCGGGGGGCAGGTTTTTGGCCTCGATGGGACCATACTTCTGCACCGCCGAACCGACCTTCTGGCCCCGGTAGTTGTAGAGGGAGAAGGGGTACTGCATACTCTCCGCGCCGCCCACCACGGTGAAGGGGCGATCCTCGTCGTTGCGCAGCCCGGCCAGCATGATCTCCGCCCCCACGCACAGGGCCTCCGCACCGGAGCCGCAGATGCGGGCCACGGTCAGTGCCGGAACATCCACCCCCAGGCCACCGCGGACGCGCATGCCCTGCGCCCCGTAGATGGAGTCGCGGTGGGAGTGTTGGGCCATCCCCATCACGACATGCCCGATTTTGCCGGGGTCCACCGCCGTGTTTTCCAGGGTGCCCTTGACAGCCATACCGCCAAGCTGGGTCGTGCTGTAGTGCGAAAACAGCCCGGCCGCTTTGTTGTCGATGAGGATGTCTGCGCGAGGCGTCCGACGGCCTCCATCAAGAATAACGATGCTTTCTGCCTTGATCATCGCTGACTCCTACTCGTGGAGGAAGGCCGCCGGTACCCGGGGCCCATTCTGGGTGAAATTCTTCATGCCGATGTCCAGATCGACCGTACGCTTGCAGCGGCCAAAACCTTCAGCCTCGATCTTCAGGCCTTCGTCCAGCTCCAGCACCAGGCCGCGCCGCAGCACATCCACCAGGATCGCGTCGATGGCGCGGGAGTGATAGCCCAGGTCCACAGCGGGAAGTTTCTCGGGGACTGCGAGGGGAGCGGGGTTCACGGGGGAGAGGCGGACCTCGCCCGAAATGTGCTTCCGCAGCAGATTTTTGGCCGCGACAAAGGGATCGGCTTCCGGCTCGCCGGTGGCCCAGCCCCAGGCGCAGGCCTCCTTCGCGCCCACGGACTTTGCAGTGCGCATCAGGTCGAAGGCCCGCTCCAGGCCAATCAGCCGGGGCAGACGCTGCGTTCCGCCATAGCCGGGGATGATCCCCAGGTTTACCTCGGGCTGGCCCAGAACGAGGTTCTTGCCCACCACCCGCGCGTGGCAGCTCATGGAAATCTCGGCACCGCCGCCGAGCACCGGCCCATCGAGGGCGGCGACCACGGGCTTGGACAGCGTCGCGATTGTACGCAGCACGGAGTGGCCAAAGTGGCAGATTTTCTCGCAGGCTTCGGGGGAGGGGAGCGCGGACAATTCGCCGATGTCCGCCCCGGCCAGCGCACCGTCGTAGCTGGTGAAGACGATGCCTTTCACGTCAGGGTCGGCATCCAATTGCTGCATCGCGCTCTGGATCTCTTCCAGGGTCAGCCGATTCAGCGCATTCTTGACTTCCGGGCGGCGAACCCAGACAACGGCCAGATCGTCGTCCTTCTCCACCAGCACATTGCGGCGGAAGCTGGGCAGGCGGCGCTCGGTGATCATCGCAGGAACTGGAAAACCCGCATAGGTCGCCGCAAAACGGGTACAGACATCGTTCACATAGTCAATGCCGTACTCTTCCGCCAGGCTCAAAAGACCCTTGCGGAAGCCCAGGGACATCCTGGTCAACCAGTCCATCTCTGAAGGTTCACAGATACCCTGCTCCACCACGAAGTAGGTGCGGGCGAAGAGCACGGCGAGGATGCGGTCCAGGACCACCTTGCCCAGCGCAGCATCGTAGGCGGCATTCCCCGGCTTTTTCGGATCGTGCCATGCGTTGTTGCCCACTTCCTTCAGGATCGCCGGCGCCTCAAACCAGGGGCTCCCGGTCTGGGCATCGCGCATCAGCTCCTGGCAGTGTACGGTCAGCAGGTTTCCGCGCGTCAAATCCATGACATTCAGCGGACCACCGCCACCGATGGCGTCGTTCACGATCGCGTCCACCTGCGCGGGCGTCGCGATTCCTTCCTGCACGATGCGGGCGGCTTCGGAGACGTAGTTGCAGAAGACGTCATCGGCGGCAAAGCAGGGCGCGTCTGCGGTGAGAATGGGGACCTTCCCCAGCTTCTTCAGGGTGCGGATCATCCGCTCGCTGGCGACGCCATCGCCGGAGAGCACCACTTCAATCGGCAGCGCACGCCAGGCCGGGTAGAAGGGGTGGTTCACAAAACAGCGGCCGGGAATCTTGGTTTCTGCGGCAATCTCTGCGCGTGGGATGCCCGAGGTGGCAAAGCCGATCAGGCAGTCGGGGCGCACCACCTCTTCGAGGGTCGCCAGAATCTTCCGCTTGATCGGGAGATTTTCGGTGGCTGCTTCCAGAACGTAGTCGCAGTCGGCCAGGTCCTGCAGGCGCAGGGTGGGGATCAGCGCCCCCCTGGATGGCCTTCGCCGCACTTTCAGCAAGCTTACCGCGGGCAACCGCCTTTTTGACGTAGCCTTGGATCCGGGCCATGCCGGCGTCCAACGCCTCTTGGCGGATGTCGTTGAGGTAGACTTTGCCGCCTTCCTTGGCAATTGCGCTGACGAAGCCGTATGCGAGATCCGGGCCGATAGAGCCCGAGCCGATGACACCGACGATCATGAGTCCTCCACCCGCAGGGGGTTCCCGAAAAGGGGGGAGGTTTTAACCGGTTCTCACGGGCCCTGCCGGAATTCGGCGCAGATAGGGTCTTCCTCGCCGCGAAAGTCCCCAAATTCCCGCCGCAGCCAGGTCAGGATGTCCAGGGTCTGCTGCTCATCCAGGTTCTGGTCGGGCATTCCCGGGCGCTCCCCGCGGAGAACCATCCGCAGCTCCTCGTCGGTGTGGCAGGGCACATGTTCGATCAGCGACGGCGCCACGCCCGCACTTCCGTCGGGCGCATGGCAGGATAAACAGCCGTGCTCCGCGTAAATCACCGCGCCGGCTTCCGGATCACCCACCAGGGCGCTCTGTCCCGGGCTTCCACAGGCCCAGAGAATCCACAGCATCATGGGCAGTAGCTTGCGTCGCGACGCGCAATCGCTTTGCAGGATCCGGTATCGCAATAGCTGGCGTCATTGCGAACGATTCCCTTGCAGTCACCCGTGTCGCAGTAGCTGGCATCCTTGCGGGCGGCGGCTTTGCAGTCGTCGCTCTGGCAGTAGGAGGCGTCCTGGCGCACGGCGCCCTTGCAGTCGCTGGTCTCGCAATAGCTGGCGTCGCCGCGAACCAGGGCCTTACAATCTCCGGTATCACAGTAGCTCGCGTCGGCACGCACGATTCCCTTGCAGTCCCCTGAACTCCAGGAGCGGTAGCCCGCGGCATGGGGAGGAGCAGGGGTATTTGCAGAAACCATGGGAAGAAGTACAAGAACAAGAGAGAGGACGCGCATCGGGATCCCTGTGGCCGCCACTGGCAGCGGCCACGGAGATGTTATAGCCCGTCTTGCGGTCGGCGGCTTCTAGAGCTGTAGCCACGGTGGAGGAAGGATGCACCTTGTCTTACTGCATGGTTCCGGCCTGCATCGCGGCTTCTGGGGGCCTCTGGAGGCCGCGCTGGCTATGCCCACACGGGCGCCATCCTACCCCGGGCGCGATGGGGTGCCGGGGCCGCTGTGTAGCCGGGTGGAAGATCTGGCCGCATTCCTGGAGAAAAGC